>NZ_JAKGTF010000011.1:0-176069 GCF_022324735.1 Clostridium sp. YIM B02551
TACAGAAATCATCTTCTTAAGTCTGCTATATAGTCTTTTTTTAAACTGTCCTTTACAACGGGTACATTTTATTCATTTTTTGAAAGTGTGTGGCTTTATATATTTGTGTATTAAAAAAATCTAGCACCAGCAAATTCAGCACTGTTGATTATTGTAAATTTATCTTTTGATATGTTCATTTCTTCACTAATTATTTCTTCAAATTTATCCTTAGGAAGCTTGCAGCTTATACGAAACCCATGTTCTCCGTAAGAATCCCAATTTCCTAATTGTTGGAGAGCAGGGAAGTCCGTTATATTAGGTCTATCCATGTCTTTAAACGTAATAATATAATCTAATTGTAGATTAGTTTCAGTAGAAAAAAATTTAAGGTAGTCCTTTATTGCCATAATAGAAACCTCCTATTTTAAGTTCTTAATATGATTATATTATGAAAATTATGGATAAAGCAAGAGAGTACATTAATAGCTTGAATAAGAAAAAGAATGAGAATGGGTTTTAAAAAGAAGCCCATTTTCATTCTTTTTATTTATTTCATAGTTGATAGATTAAATTAAATACTGATTATTTTGTTCCATAATACTGGCTTAAGGATATTCCATTTGAGCCAAGAGGTACTTGGTGATCAAGACCGATGAACTTCCCATTTGATTGCCATAGGGCAGGTTTTAATAAACCATATTTTGCTTCATCCCAATTTGTCCAATCATAGCTTAATAATCCACCTGTATCACCTGAGTTTGGATTAATGCACCAGAATGTATGATTAATATGATTCTTAATCATATAATCTCTAAGTAGTGTCATCCATTTTTGATTCTTTCCTCCATCCATATATCCACCCCATTCTCCAATAAGAAGAGGTGCAATACCTTTATCATTAATATATGCCCAGGAGTCATACCAATAATCATCTAATAAAGTTTGAGTTGTAAAGTCCTTATCAAACCATGTTTGATTATACACTGATGGGCCATAGTCATGAGGAGAGTATACTACTTGACTGTTAAGTGTGCCTAGATTAATTGGATAGTCTTTTACCCCTCTTAAATTTCCACCCCACCAAGCACCATACCATGGAGAGGCATCGCCGGTAGCACCCCAGATATCTGGTGTAGCATAGGTATAGCCTTTTTCAGTTTTAGGGTATTGCTCAACGCCCTCAATCATAACTAGTAATTTAGGGTTTGATGCAAGTACAGCTTTAGAGCATCTTTCAGCTGCATATTTCCAGTTATTTTCGTCTGTAGAGTTGTCCCATTTTGCCATATCTGTAGGTGTAGTTGCAGTATATCCCCTTTTACCATGTGGTTCATTTTTTAGGTCAAAGGCCAAGATAGTATCGTCATTTTTGTACTTATTTGCTAGCCATGCTAAAGTATCTATCCATTTTTGAGTAGTTATTTCTCCAGCTGTAGAAGTGGTTACACCATACCACAATGGATAATTGTGCCCTGAGTTATTAGCATCTGGACTATGAACATCAACCATAACCTTTATACCAAATTGTTTACAGTACCCCATGATGATATCAAAAATCTCCATGCTATTTTTAGGACCATTTGTAGTTGGATCATAAAAATCAGGATTACAAACATAATATGGTGGATTATTAGCAGCAGTTACGCTTGAAACCTTATTGGGTTTTCCTATCATCCAGCTGTACAAAAGTTCAGAAGAAATAGGGATTCTTAAAAAACCTATTCCTCTATCAGCTACACCTTTTAATATTCCTTTAATGTCATACCATGCGCCGTGGAATACGTTTTCACTACAGTTAAAGCCAAACCAGTTTGCACCTGTTAGCCAAACCTCTTTACCATTCATATCGTAGATTTTATTTCCTACACAATGTAGCCAGTCATCATTATTAGTGTCTACAGCAGCAGTTACCTTTTGAACGTTACTAAAAGCAGCAGTTGTAAAAATAGTAGTTACAATAATAAGCAATGAAATTATCTTTTTGAATCTTTTCATTATACTTGTTCCCCCTTATACAAATATTTAATGTAACATCCTATGTTTATAAACTTTGTTAATTTTCACCTCCTCTTGAATTAATAAAAAATCCCATCAATAGATAGTCTTTTGTATTTAAGAATTATCTTCAGTTATGTATTTGTGTAAGAAAATAGTAGGGGAGTTTCTAATTAGGTAGATTAAGTTATCATCTTTAAGTGAATTATAGAATTTAGTAAGATAAGTAGAAAAAGTTATGAATAGTGATTTGGACATTTAGTTAACCATGGCTAGTAATTTTAATAAGTTGATGCGTATATATTAACATAAATGTATATATTTTACAATGAATTATTTAATTTATATCGTCTATAGAAAAGCATTAATAGAAATAGTAATCTATTAATGCATTTGATTTTAATAAACTATATTTATCTAATCAATCCCGACGATTCTAACTTCATCTTTAAATTCACTTCATAGTCTATACTTGGATACAATTTATTCCAATCTTCAAATTTCGTAGAATTATTCCAATTTCTTGAGCGATATCTTAGTCCAAATCCTATAGGATCAAGATTATCAGCTTGAAGTTTTTTTAAGAGCTTTAGTATTTGACTACTAATTACTTCAGAGGATAAATCTTCGCATTTATTTAAGTTTATTTGATTTTGAGTAGATGTTGATTCGGAAATAATTCCAGATATTTTTATATTATACTGCAATTTAGGGAGTACTTTGGTAGTAGAATCAATTGAATAGCTATGCTTTACATACTGAACTCTTACTACGAAACTTTTTTCTTGTGAATCTATATTAAGTCTTAAGTTAGATTTGTTAGCATACAGCATATTGAAAATCTGAGTTTCACTTGGAGATAATACTGTTTTTGTTTTTAAATGAACACCCTTATCCAGTAAAGCTAATTCATCTATTTCAAAATTATCTTCTTGAATTTTGATAATAGGAAGAAATGGAGTAACCCCAAGTTCAGTGATATTACGATAAAAATCAAATAGATAAACTTGAGTGATATAATTCGTCTCCACACCTGTACCGTCAAATGCAAGTATTAATGAATTCATAGATAATAAGTTTTTGGAGGCTTTTTTCTGCAACTCAACCCGCTTATCTAAGATGCATTTGGCATTAGGTTCACCTATTGTAACAAAAGAGATAGTTTGAATTTCTCTCATACGTATAAGTGAGTCTATGGCTATGGATAAATCTTCGGAAGCCAAGGACTTTCCAAATAAAATTACCTTTGCATAACTGAAATCAATGTCTTTACTAATTTTAGTTCTAATTAGTTCAATTGCTTCATTTACTGTATTTGCTTCAGCTGTTAGATTAAAGTAATTTATCATTTGCTTTTCTGGAAGTGCAAAAGTTAATGTTACTTTGAATCGATGCATATCAAACTGACCTGTATCTATTCCAATACAAGCTACAAAGGCTCTTTTATCAATTTCTTTTGTACTACTACAGCCATAACATGATAAAAGAAATGAAGTAATAAATATTGAAACAAAAGTATACTTAATAATGCGCATTAAATAGCCCCTTTCTTTTTTGCACTATAAGCTGTTAGAATTACTAGACCAACAACAATGGGTTCAACAAAAAGCCTAAGTATGAGCCATATTGTTCCAGAGGAAAATATTATTTCTTCGCTTGAGAACAGGTTTATGAGTAAAAAAGGAATGACACCAAAGAGCCCTAATATGTACCAAGGAATCCTTTGAGCTTTATTAAGGGTAAATTGAAATTTGAACATATCATTAATTAATTCAAAAGAGACATACCAATGTACAATAATATTTGCTATGGCAGTAAGAAAAAAAAGCAAAATATAAATGAACATAGTACGTTCAACTACTCCAACTTTAATGCTAATACAGTCAGTTGCAGCAATCCATGGATAATTATAGGAAATAGGACTAGTGCCTAGAAAGCCAATTGGTATGAAAAAAGCAAATATTAATAAAAATAATTCCACTAAAGGAATTATCCATAAATATTTTAATTGGAAGTTTTCTTTATTAAAGAATTTATTAAAAATAAGCATATCAGTATATCCAGAAAACATATAAGTTGTTACGGCATAGGATGGCAAGGTTGGAAAAGTAAAAGTATGGGTTACAACTTCAATACACGCATACCAAGAGAAGCAGGGATTAAATACAGCTTTAGTAAAAATGAATAAAATCATTGGAATTATAATAACTAAAAAAATTTCAAGAGAATGAAGGATGGTTAAGCCTTCTGTTCTTATGGCTAACAATAATACAAGTACAAGAATGGATAATAGCATATAGTGAGACATCTTAAGAAATATAAAACGTTGAACCATCTCTAGCAAAGCTAGTAACATCATAAAACCTGATATGTACCATAATGAGCAGATAAATAGCATAATACTAATTTGAGCCCATTTAGGTAGGGTTAGTGTTAATATTTGAGGGAAAGCCATATTGGGAAACTTAACAATTGATTTCATAAATAGATAGAGCAAAATAGTTCCAAAAGGAATTGAGAAAATGATAGCCATAATTGCGCCTTGATATTTATCATGAAGAATTACGCTTGGTAAAAAAATTATTATATTATTTATTGAGTTAATCAAGACAATATAAAAAAAATAGCGTTTCATTAATGCACCTCATTTATGATTAAATACTACAATTGATTTTTTGGAGTGAATAATTGCAAATATGGTTTTCCAAAGCTTCTGATATTAGCTAAATATAAAATTATTACTATGAACCCAATAACGACACCTATTAATCCGAAAAATATAGATAAAACTAGTACAATATATTTACTTAGGCTTAATGACCGATTAATTAAATTAGCTGGTAATATGTAGTATGAAATAATTATAGTAGATATAATAATAACCATAATATTTGTAGCCAAGCCGGCTGCTACAGCTGATTGACCAAGAATTAATCCGCCTACAGTAGTTGCTACTGAACCTGTGCCTTTAGGAAGATTTATAGAAGAATTTAATAATAGCTCCATAATAACAAGCATAAAAAGCACTTCTAAAAATGATTGGTATGGCAAATCTACACGGCTGCTGGCTATTGACATTGCAAATTCATAGCGAAAGATTTCTGGATTGTATGAGACAGATCCAACATATAATCCAGGTAAGAATATTACTAAAAAGGCACTTATATACCTAAGTATAAGGAGAAATATACTAACAACTGGGAGTTGATAGTAGTCATCCATTAAGGACATAAAATCAAAGAATACTGAAGGTAAAATTAAGGCATAAGGATTGCCTTGCACTAACATAATTATCTTACCTTCTTGAATATTCTTAATAATGCGATCAGTTCTATCTACAACCATAATTGTAGGAAAAAGTATTGAATTTTCTTTCATGAAATTTTTATGTATTTTTTGAGCTGAATTAATGGACTTAACATAAAATTCTTCTATCTTTTTATTAAGCTCATCTAATATTTTATAGTCAACTAATTGATTGTTATATAAAATTACTGCAGGTATATTTTCTACGCCAAGAATATGCTGTTCTACAGTTAAATTTTTTTGGTTATAACGATTGCGAATTAAGTTGAGATTTGTTTCTATGTTTTCTTGTAGGTTGTCTTTAGGACCTTGAGTTACAGTTTCACTAAAGGAATCAGATATACTACTTTCCATAAACTTCTTTGCATCAAATGTATAAATATCATTCTCGAGTATTATAACAACTGAACCATGCAAGATTTCATTTAATATAAAATTTTTATCAGTTGATGTAGTACATTTAGGCAATGAAATAAGATAGTTTTGAAAGTTTTGGTAGCTTGCCATATTAAAAAAAGGAGTAATAAGTGTTTGCTTAATATTTTCTAAGTCACAAATACTTGAAATAAAACAAATATAAGCTTTCTTTTTATTGTAATTCAATGTTCTAAATTCAGCGTCGGCTGAATTGCATAATTGAGCATTTAACCAATCCTTTATGTCATTAATCTTATTCATATAGCTACCTCGATGTTTAAATTACAGTTTTATTTTTTTATATTTTCCTACTTAAAAATATTTATACTAACTTAATAGCTATATGAAAAAAAGATAATGGTCAAGCCATTATCTACAATATAAAAAACTAAAAAGATGAAGGTCAATTATACATATTAAGAGTTTGTCCAGACATATAACTGGAGTCATCAGAAGCTAAAAATACAAATGCTTGAGCTATTTCAAAAGGTTGACCAGCTCTTCCAATTGGGGAAGATTGTCCCCAAGTAGCTACTGCATAAGGATCAAAAGCAGAGGGAATTAAAGGAGACCATACTTCCCCGGGTGCAACGCTATTAACACGAATGCCTCTAGGCATTAATATTAATGCCATTGACTTAGTGAAAGCTGTGATTGCAGCCTTTGAAGCTTGATAATCAGGGGCTATGGGATAAGGTTTGAAAGCAGCTATTGAAGAAGTATTGATTATTGAACTTCCAGCATTTAAATAAGGCAAAGCTTCTTTAGTTAAATAAAAGTAAGAAAACACATTAACCCTAAAAGTATATTCTAGTTGAGCAGCAGATACGTCCTCTAAGTTATTTGTAGGATATATTACACCAGCATTATTTACAAGAATATCTAGTTTACCAAAGTGTTTAATTACTTCATTAATTATTAATTTGGAGTTTTCTTCTATTGAAATATCAATTGGCATTATAATACATTTCCTGCCTATTAGTTCAATTTTGTTTTTTGTTTCTTGAGCATCCATATGTTCATTTAAATATATAATTGCAATGTCAGCACCTTCTTTTGCGAAGGCATAAGCAGCAGCTCTTCCAATACCACTGTCACCACCTGTAATTAAGGCTACTTTATTTAATAATTTTTTATTATTCATAGGATTTTTTAAAGGAGTTTCAGATATTGGTTTGGGAGACATAATTGCCTCGACTCCTGGCTGGAAAGCTTGATGCTGTGGTGGAAAAGAGTTAGGTAAATTAAATGGATTATAGGGTGAAGGCATTCATTTTTTCTCCTAAGATAGTAGTATATTAATAAAGTATTCATTTGATATTGATGAGTGCACTATACTGCAGATAATAAAGCGTTGAAATTTTATATAATAGGAAAAATCATGATAATTCATAATTTTGTTATGTAACAATTTTAAAGTTGATTAAATATAATATGTTAAGGTGAATTTTATAAAGGAAGTGAGTGTTTATGGCTGATACAGCCAGACCTTGTTCATTAATACCATATACTGTAGGATGTTGTTGTGGGCCACAAAATGGTATTTCAGCTTTACAACCAGATTGCCAAGAACTCCCTAATGGAGAGGTAGTAAATAACCCTGCTTATGTGGAAGAATTAAATAGTTCATTTTGGAGCTATAAGTTTATTACAGATTGTGCAGGGACTACACGAGCTATAAGCAATTTTGTAATTCCTATTTGCAAGAGTATCCATTCATCAAATATTATAGTTGAAGAGAAGCTTGATGGAACAGGCAAATTTACACCTGTACCATTTACTTTAAGTACTACTGATCCCAATTTTGGTGCAGCACCTTCAGGTTTTCAGTGGTTAAAGGTATAAGTTTCAGGTAGATATGATAAAGGTATTTCTGTAGAATATAGACTTTCTTTAGTTGGAAATTATCCTGAGGCTATTCAGCCTATTAAAGTAAAAGCAGCCACAAGTATAATAACCTTTAATTGTGATTGCTTCTTAGTTCCGGAGTGTAATCCAGAAGGTAAACTTGCTGTAAATAAAGAAAGTAACGTAACTATAGTTAATAATAAGGCTACCTTAAATTATAGTGTAAGAGTTAGTAATATAGGAAATGCAGCTCTTAATAATGTTCAATTCTTGGATACAATTTTTATTCCTTCTCAGATTACAATTGGGACAATAATTGTTAACCCTAATACTCTAGTAGTAGATAGAAGCACTGTTGGACAAGTTAAGATAAGTGGAAATTTAGGAACTATAAACCCTGGTGCATTTGTAGATGTAGTCTATACTATTTCGATAAATAATTTCAGTCAACCAGGAATATACACCATAAATAATACTGCAGTAGCTACAGCTCTAAACACATCAAGTAGTGATAGCACAGAGATTACAATAAATGTTGCTGAAGTTTCTACAATTAAGTGTTGTATAGTTTCAGAGAGAAATCATGTTGATTTTAGAATTTTATTAGTAGCTGTACCGCCTTCACCAAGTGTTTTAGTGGATTTTAAAGATGAGCTTTTCATCCCAACAGGAGTAACAGTACAATTCACTGATTTTTCAGGGTGTAATGCTAGCTTTGTACCAAGTGGAAATCCAGTACCACTAGATACTAATATTACTGGTCCAGCTAATATATTGATAACTTGTACAGAACTCAATGTACCTTCAGATGGTGCAGTGGCTAGACATGTAAGAATGAGAATTATATCTGATAGTGTAGTTGGGACATCAACCATAAGCAATTCTATAACTGATGTAACACCTACAAATCCAGCAGCACAAATATTCTTAGGTGCAGGAACACTTCCAGCTTCAGCTGAAGTTCAAGTTAATTTGAGTTTAGATTGTTTAAATCCTTGTCCTTTTTAATAATTTAAAAAAGGAAATATAGGTCAAGTATAAAGATCATGAGAGGTATTAAGAGGAATCTTATGCTTTTCATGATTTTTTATTATATAGTAGAATGAAACAAATATATAATAAGGAATATGGTAGAATTTAGTGTTGAAGAAATCTATGAATAATGAAGATATTTTAAAAATTAAGCATATTTTTTTATTGATATAGAATTTATTAAACCAACAATAATTACAATAAAACTTACACCAATACAAAAGATGGTATTATCAATAATTTTTAATAATGAAAGTATAGAAATAACACTACACATTATTCCAAAGCACCAATACATCTTTTGATTATATTTTATAAATCCCTGTTTATCTTTTATGATATAATTTTTACTGTTTAGTTTAACTCTATCTAAATTAATTAATAACATAGGTTTGATGGTCGCTATAACTATAGTTACGATACCTATTATCAATATAGATGAAACTATAATATTAAATATAACACTTTTATTCATATACTAAAAACTCCTTCCTGGTTACAATTATATACCATACATTACGTTTATTACATACCTCGAAAAATATATAAAATTTCAACATTAAATTAAAACATAGCCTTTTATTTAAGAATTATCAATAAATCCTAAGCTATAGTGAAATAATAAATTATACAAAATAAAAATATTAGGAGAATAAAAGTCTATGAAAAGTAAGTCTAAAATTTATCTATCTTTTAGTATGATTATAATCTTTGTATGCCTTTTATGTATTAGTAATAAGGTAATGGCTAAAGAGAATACTAAGTATTATGAGAATAAAAAATTTAATATATCCTTACGCTATAATAAGGAGTGGATTAAAAGTCCAGGTTATAGTGACAAATTTGAAGGAAAGGATGGTTTCTTTCAGATTTCTGCATCTACAGGAAAAGATTTAAGTATAGATTACGTAGCTAAAAATGAAGCTACTCATATTTTAGTGCCTTTTGGAAGTAATCCTAAAATAACAAAGCTGACTATTGATGGAGAAGAAGCAAGGTTAATAATGCCCTCAAGTGATCAGATTAAGGACTTCAATAATCAAGCAGAATTAATAGTTAAATATCCTAAAGCTATTACTATAGATAGTGAAGCATATTACTATTTCATTTTATGGGCAGATAAAAATCATATTGAAAGTATTTCTAAAACATTAAAGTTTATATCATAAAAAAGGATGACTAGAATTATTTGTAATTCATAGTCATCCTTTTATCTTAAAGTAAAAATTTTACACAAAAATTGACAGATAGTTGCAGATTCATACGAATAATAAATATAAAGGGGGTAGATGAATATATGAACGATAGAGAATTACTAAAAATTTTGAATTCCATCAGCTACTCTGAAGAAGAGATAAAAGATTTAGAAAATAGAGCTATTAAGGCTAAAAATAGCATAGGTGAGGACTTGTACTATGTAAAAAATGATAAGGTATTAAGAAAAATAGCAGTTATAGAATTAGAGGAAAAAGTTAAATCACTATTAAAAGATAATGAAGAAATTAAATATAAGATGATAGCACTTCAAAGCTATAGGCAAAAAGAAATATTTAGAACAGATATTGGAACTATGGGAGGAAGGCCTACTGTATATTTAGGACTATTTGTAACGGATACAAGAATATTTGTGTTTAAAATGGATAGTACTTATAACTTATTAGAAGAGGTATATGTTAATGAAATAAGTAATATCAAATGCTTTTTTGATTTATGGGAGAAATGCGCAAGTATTGGCTTTAGTTTTAATGTAGGTATGGATATTCTAGCAAGGCCATATGGAGAAGAAAATGAAAAGATATTTATTGAGATGATAAAATATCTAAAGGAAAAAACTAATGCAGAATTTAAGCCATATAAGAGTGAAAAACCGGGAATATTTTTAATGATAGTATTTATCTTAAGTATTACTGGTATGATTATGGGTTTCATTGGCTCAATAGTTTACACTATTAAAGCTGCCTTGGATATTTTAAAATGAAAAGTCTATTTAAGCAAGAATTCATGTGGAGGGTAATATGGATAATGTAAATGAAGAAAAGCTTATAAAGGGTATTTTAAGAAAAGATAAAGAATGCTTAAATAAGCTAATGAATATATATGGTAATTTGGTTTATTATATCGCTAGGAATATTTTGAAAGAAGCTCATGAGAAAGAGTGCATAGAAGAGTGTTATAATGATGTATTTACAGCAATTTGGTTTAATATAGATTGTTTTAATGAGGAAAAGGGAAGTTTTAAATCATGGCTGATATCTATAACAAAATATAAGGCATTAGATATTAAAAGAAAAAATTTAAGACATTCTAGTAATACTGAATATATGGATGAAGTGATTAGTGAAGAAAACAATGAATTAGAAAGAATTGAGAATATTGAGCTTATAAAAGAATTACTAAATAATTTAGAAGAAAAGGACAAGCTTATAATTATTAAGAGATATCTTGATGGAGTACCAATAAAAGAAATAGGAGAGTCCTTAGGATATTCGGAAGAATATATTTACACTAGGATATCTAGGGCGAAAAAGAAGATTCAGAAGATAGTAGGTGAGATAAATGAATGATAGAAACCTACTTGAATTATTAAACATTAACTACTATTCAGAGGAAGAGATAAAAGATTTAGAGTATAAAGCTATTGAAGCTAAAGAAACAATAGGTGAAAGTTTATACAAGATTAAGAATGACAGGGTGCTAAGAAAAATAGCCTATATTGAATTAGAGCAAATAGTAAAATCTAAATTACGAAACACTGAAATAATAAAATATAAGATGATAGCACTTCAGAGCTATATGCAGGATAGGCAATATGATAGAGCTGGAGGGCCAATGGCAGCTCAGATAAAGTATTTAGGATTACTTATAACTGATGTGAGAATATTCATATTTAAGTTAGATCTCTATTATAACATTTTAGAAGAGTGTATTTATGAAATAAATGATTTAGTAGGTTTAGTGGATGCATGGGAAAAATATAAGACCATAGGATTAAAATTTGATGAAATAAATATAGTAAAGCCAAGCCCTTATGGAGAGGAAAGTGAAAAGATATTTTTAGAAATAATAAGGTACTTAAGAGATGAAAAGGGGATTACTATTGAAGAATATAATAAACCTAGAATGAGTAAATCAGGAAGGATTGCATTTATAATTTTCATGATAATTTTTCTGGCTTGTTTTATATATGGCATTTTCTTATATTGGAGAGATACCTTAAATATGTTTAGGTAAAAATCTAAATTTTAAAAAATAGTGACAGATAATTATAGTTCCAGGAGAATAATAGGTATATAGTATTTAATAATTATTTATGAGAGAAGGAATAAAATGAAAAGAGTAATTCGTTTAATATCTGTTTTTACTTGTGTAGTATTATTTGCTAGCATTGCCTTTGGATGTGGTAAACAATCTGATCAGCTGAAAGAAGCGAAAGGAATATTCTACAAGGTAGAAAAGGATGGTAAATACCTATATCTTGGCGGTTCAATACATCTTGGGGATGATAAAATTAAATTTTCAGATAAAGTAGAAAATGCATATAAAGAATCAAATAAATTAGGAGTAGAACTTGATGTAACAGACTCAGAAATAGCTGATAAGTTTTCGAAAGAAATGAGCTATACTGATGGAGATAATCTAGACAAGCATATAAAACCAGAAACTAAGGAATATGTAACTAAACTCCTAGGTGAGGTCGGTGAAAAATATAATGGAGAAATATCTAAACTTAAACCATGGGCACTTCAAATGACAATATCAGTATTGCAATACTCAGCTTCTGGATTTAAATCTAGTAATGGGCTCGATATGATATTTATATCAAGAGCGAAAAGTGATAATAAGGCAATTGTTGCACTAGAAGAGCTTGATACACAATATAAAGCACTTAGTTTTGGAGACGATGAATTTCAAAATGCGAACCTAATGAAACTTACAAAGGTAACAGAAACTAAAAAACAGCTTCAAGAAATGTATGATGCTATAGTAAATGGGGATACAGAATATGTTGAAAAGATGAATGATGAAGTGAAATCAGGGGATAAAATGTTTAGAGATTATTACGATGCTATGGTTACTAAAAGAAATCTAAATATGGAGGCTAAGATAGAAGAGTACTTAAAATCTAATGATAAATACTTTATAGTAGTAGGAGCAGGACATGTAGTTGGAGAAGATGGACTTGTAACTTTATTAAAAGACAAAGGGTATACTATTACAAGATTAGAATAAAAAGAAGGGATTTTTATATCCCTTCTTTTTTATTTAGCAATGGCTCTTTTAATTACCACTTTTTCTTTCCACTTACCTTTTTTGAATCTGATTAAGTATAAGCATCCTCTAATAGACCAATCAATAAACATTCCCATCCATACACCAATCAGACCAAAGTGAAGAATGTTTCCTAGTATATAGCCAAGAGTTATTCTAAAAACCCACATACCTATCATAGAGGTCATCATTGTATATTTTGCATCGCCAGCCCCTTTTAAACCTGAAGGAAGTACAAAGGAAATCGACCAAACTGGTATAAATATTACATATAAAATACATGCATGAGCTGTTAGTTTAATTATATCAGCATTACTTGTATAGAGTCTTGGGAACACCCCTGAGAAAGGTAAAAATGCTAAGGATAATATAATTAAAGAAACAGTTGATAGCTTAGTAATGTAATTTAGTGTATTTTGAGCTTCTTTGGTTTCGCCTCTTCCCATATGTTGACCAACAAGAGCTGTAGCAGCTGTGCAAAAAGCATTTCCTGGGATATTAAGCATTCCACCTATGGAACTCGTTATAGCATTAGAGGCAATAGCAACTGTACCCATATCGACTATAAAGATTTGGGTAATTAATTTACCACCATTAAATAGTAGAGATTCAACACTAGCAGGTAGTCCAACTGAGAAGATTGGCCTTAAAAGTTCTTTATCAAATTTGAATTTCTTAATCTCAGTTAATTTTAGAATGCTTGATCCTCTAAGGAGTACGCCTAGGATTATAAGTGCACCAATAGTCCTAGCTAAAGCTATTCCGAGTGCAGCTCCAACAATACCTAGCTTAATTATATTAATAAATGTAAAAGTGAAAACTACATTTAAAATATTCATAAATATGGTGATTTTCATAGGTGTTTTTGTGTCACCTGCACCTCTAAGTATTCCATTTGCAATAAGATCAGTAGTGATTAGCGGGTAAGTTAATAGAGTAATAGATAGATATATATCTGCAGAGTTAATAACTTCTTGCTCGGCAGCACCAAAGAGTAATTTAACCAATAAGCCTTTAAATATAAACATAGTTAAAGTTATTAGAAAGGAGATTAGTAGACCAGAATATAGGGCTTGTTTCATAGATGCGTTTGCTTTCTTTATATTACCTTGTCCAACAAATTGTGCAACTACAACCATTCCACCAACTGCTAAAGCCGAAAAAAAAGCAATGAAAATATTGTTGATAGAATCAACCATACCAATTGCTGAAACTGCCTCTTTGCCTATATGACCTGCCATCATTGTGTTTATCATTCCCATGGACATAACAAATAATTGTTCCATAAGTATGGGAATAGTTAAGTTAATAACGTCTTTTCGTATCCATTTCATTTTATCACCTGTTAATGGGTTCCTTTATTGTTTATTCTTAAGCATAAGTTAATTATATAATATAGCGAAATATAATCAACCTTAACTACAAGTAAATTATTACGTAGAAATATCACGTAATTAAGTTAAAAGACTGAATATATTGATAAATCATATATATTAAAATTTTATTTTCTTTGTGCTATAATTTAAATTATGTTTAGGTGAATAAAAATTCATTAAAAGTAAATTACAAAAGTAGAAGAGGTATTAGATTATGAAAGCAAAAACAAATCAAATGGCATCAATATCGTTAATAATTATGTTAATAGGTTTTATAGCTACAATGATTTCAGGAAATAGTACAGCCATTGTACTTCTTCAAAGTGGTTTTGAAGCTGGTCTTGTAGGGGGACTTGCAGACTGGTTTGCAGTAACAGCCTTATTTAGATATCCTCTAGGAATTCATATTCCACATACAGCGATATTACCTCAAAACCGTGATAGAATAACTAATTCATTAGTTTCGATAGTAGAGAATGATCTTTTAAATAAATCAAGCATAATTGATAAGGTAAGCAGGCTAGAAATTGTTTCAAAGACTTTGAATTTATTAAGAAATAATTTGTATTCTGATAATGTAAAATCAGGAGTAATAAATATAACTAAAAATATAGCGGATTCAATTCCAAGTGATAAAGTAGCAACATATCTAAATAGAATGATTAGTGAAAAGATAAATGAAGTGGATACTAAAAACCTAATAGAACTTCTTACTAATGCATGCCTAGAAAACAATTATGAACAAAAGGCTTTAGATATATTAGTCGAAAGAATAAAAATTGAAGTTAAGAAAGAGAGCATAAAGAATGAAATTGGAAGTTCTGCTATTGAAGCCATTGGTAAAATAGAAATCAATCCTTTAATGAAATATACAATTAGTGCAGCGATTGGAGCACTTGGGGAAGAAAAGGTAGGAAAGATAATACAAGATTGTATTGTATTTATATTAAATGACTTAGAAGATACAGATAATAGAAGTAGACATATGATTCTTGAATCTGTAAGAAAAAGTATTGTAAATGGAAAAGATAATGAAGAACTTATTAAAGTAGTAGATAATATAAAGGCAAATATAACAGATAGCACTAAATTTAATGAATTTATGCAAGAACAAATAGAAACTACAATAAATTCAGTTTTAAATTATATTAGTGATGAGGAGTATATTGAAGAAGAGTTATTACCGCTAATAGATAATATGTTAGTTAATCTTTTAGAGAATAAAGAATTGATAAATAAGATAGAAACATATATTCAAGAGCAAATTGTAAATTTTGCAGATAAAAACCATAGTAAGATAGGTAAGTTAGTTAAAGAGAACATAGAAAAATTAGAGACAGAAACCTTAATTGAACTTATAGAAGATAAGGTTGGAAATGACCTGCAATGGATTAGGGTTAATGGAGCTATATGTGGATTTATTATAGGTATAGCATTGGGTTTAATAAAGTTAGTAGTTTAAGAAACATAAATAGAATATAGTAAATATAGAACCTTCTACTTATTTTGGGTAGAAGGTTTTTTTGTAGTACAAATTAACAAAGAGAAAAACCATGTAATCATTTGACAAAAAATGTAGGTAATTATATAATTTTAGCATAGGAGTGAACACTCACTCCGTATGGAGGTAAATATGAAAACATCTTTATTAAATACTAAGGAAGGAATAATTATATCAACCATAGACGCTATAAATGAATTAGGATTGCAGAATGTATCAACAAAAGAAATAGCTAAAAGACAAGGTGTATCAGAAGGAACACTTTTTAGACATTTTAAAAATAAAACAGATATATTACTTGCAGTATTAAATCATTTTAGCCAATTTGATGAAGATATTATTCAAGTAAGCGTAAACAGAAAATTAAATCCAATAGATACAATAAAATATTATATTGAGACTTACTATCAATATTATGAGAGTTATCCAGCGATTACTGCAATTTTGCATGTATATGATAACTTGATGTATGAGGAGGTATTGTCAGATAAAATAAAAAATATTATTGAAATTAGGACAACCTTTTTAAAAGATACAATTGAAAAAGCTCAAGAAGAAGAATTGATAAAAGCAGAAGTTAGTGCTCAGATTTTAACAGATTTAATCTTAGGAGGAAGCAGGGAAACTTGTTTAAAGTGGAGAATTGAAGGTTTTGACTTTTCACTTAAGGAAAGAACTGTAACTATGGTAAATACTCTAATAAATGCTTTTATTATAGACAAATAATTTAGGAGGAAAAACAGATGTCCTTTAATTCAAATGATCAAATGCTTGAATTATTTATACATGAGACTTCAGAACAGCTAGAGAAGCTTGAACAATCTATTATAGATGTTGAAGCTACTGGAGGCTATTCTTCAGAAATTATAAATGAGATATTTAGAATAATGCATACAATAAAGGGCTCATCTGCAATGATGCTATTTAATAATATTTCAGCGATAGCTCATTCAATAGAAGATTTATTCTATTTTATAAGAGAAAAAAATCCTAAAAATATTGATGATTCATCCTTATGCGATGTTGTTTTAGAAGGGTTAGATTTTATAAAAATAGAAATAGAAAAAATCAAAAATGGAGATGCTCCAAACGGAGATGAAAAGGTTTTAAAGGAAAAGATTAAAAAATATTTAGAAAAATTAAAAATTAAAAATAACGTAATTGAAACAGTGGGAAAAAAGAAGGAAGAAGTAAAGCAGTATTATGTAGGTCCTAGTAAATCCATCAAGGCAACTAAAAATAATGCATTTCAAGTAATTGTATATTTTCAAGAAGGTTGTGAGATGGAGAATATTAGGGCTTTTGCTATTGTCCATAATCTTAAGGAGATTACTGAAGACTTAAAACATATTCCAGAAGATATTACAGATAATGATGATAGTGTCGAGATAATTAGAGAGAATGGTTTTAGAATTGAGTTTAAAACTGATAAGAGTTATAAAGATATCGAACATCTATTTATGGAAGTTGCGTTTATAGACAAGCTTGATATTAAACAGTTAGAAGTAAAAGAAGAATCAAAAGATAGTGATGATAATAAGGAGCAAAAAGAAACAAAAGGAAATGAGGCGCCACAAGATAAGTTAGCCAATGCCAATAAAGGTAGCCAAGGGAAAAGCTTAATAAGTGTTAATGTTGAAAAATTAGACAATTTAATGGATCTAGTAGGAGAAATAGTAATAGCGGAGGCAATGGTTACAGAAAATCCGGATTTGAAAGGATTGACTTTAGATAATTTCAATAAAGCAGCTAGACAGCTTAAGAAAATCACTTCAGAGTTACAGGATATAGTGATGTCTATAAGAATGGTACCTATAGCTCCAACATTCTTTAAGATGAACAGAATAGTTCGAGATATGAGTAAGAAGTTAAAGAAAGAAGTAACACTAAAGTTAATTGGTGAAGATACAGAGGTGGATAAGAATATTATAGAACACATAGGAGATCCACTTATGCATATTATAAGAAATTCCATAGATCATGGTATTGAGGCTACTGAGGAAAGAGCAAGCAATGGTAAAAGTCTAATAGGTACAGTAACCTTAGAAGCTAAAAATGCTGGAAGTGAAGTATTAATTATTATAAAAGACGATGGCAAAGGTTTAAATAAGGAGAAAATATTAAAGAAAGCATCAGAGAATGGAATTTTAAATAAGGCCCCAGAAGAAATGACTGATAAAGAGATATATAACTTGATCTTCCTACCAGGTTTTTCTACAAAGGAAGCTGTAACTGAATTCTCAGGCAGGGGAGTAGGTATGGATGTAGTTATAAAAAGTATTGAAAAAATAGGTGGATCTATACAGGTAGACAGTAAGCCCGGAATAGGAACTACTATGGTACTAAAAATACCTCTAACACTAGCAATTATCGATGGGATAAATATTAGAGTTGGAAAGTCAATATATACAGTTCCAACAACATCAATTCAAGAATCTTTTAGACCTAAGGAAGATGAGATTTTTAGGGATACTGAAGGAAATGAAATGATAATGATTAGAGGGAAATGTTATTCAATCCTGAGACTTCATGAAATATATAATGTTAAATCAGCAACAAAATTAATTCATGAAGGAATATTAGTTATGATAGAAGATGAAATCCATCCAGTGTGTTTGCTTGCGGATGAATTAATAGGGGAACAACAAGTAGTTGTAAAAGCATTGCCAAGTTACATAACTAAAATCAAAAATATAAAAGGTATATCAGGATGTACATTGTTAGGGGATGGAAGTATTAGCTTAATATTAGATATACCAGGAATAATAGATTGATAAATGATGGGAGGCAAAACTGATGACAGAGAATGAAAAAGAAACATTAGTCGAAGAAGAGGATACACAAAAAGGAAAGTTTTTGACTTTTAGATTAGAAAAAGAAACTTATGGAATAGAAATAAAATATGTAATTGAAATTATAGGAATTCAAGAGATAACAGAGGTACCTCAATTACCAGAATTTATAAAAGGAATAATAAATCTTAGAGGAAGGATAATTCCAGTAATGGATGTAAGACTAAGATTTAAAAAGAATTTCGTAGAATATAACGATAGAACTTGTGTGATTGTAGTAGATATAAATGATTTATCCTTGGGACTTATTGTAGATGGAGTTTCAGAAGTAGTCTCAATAAAAGAAGAAGACATAGTACCACCACCGGATATTAGGAATAATAACGAAAGCAGATACATATGTGGAATCGGAAAAGTAGAAGATGATGTAAAGTTATTATTGGATATTGAAAAACTATTAAATGTTGATGAATTAAATGAATTAACAAATGTATAGGGGGAGAATTATATGAAATTTTTAGGGAATTTAAAAATTAAAGTTAAACTTATTATTTGCTTTGTTTTAGTGGCTATTCTTACCGGGGTAGTTGGTACAATAGGAATTATAAATATGAAAAATCAAAATAAGGCTGCAAAGAATATATTTGAAAGTAATTTCCTACCATCTCAGGATATATCAGAAATTCAAAAAAATCTGTTGATAGTAAGGTCAACTTATCTATTAATGCTATATGAGAAGAGTGAAAGTAAGCTTCAACAGAGAATTGATGATATAAATAATGCAACAACTTCAACAAATAGTTTATTAAGCGAGTATGAAAAAACTCTATCAAATGACGAAGATAGAGCATTATTTAAAACATTAAAGGAGGATCTACAAGTTTATAGATCACTTCGTTCTCAAGGTATAAGCCAAGTACAAAATAATAAAATTGATGAAGCAATAGCAGGATTACCAGAAGCAACTAAGGCAAGAGAAAAGGTAGATAAAGATATACAAGATATGATAGATTTAAATAAAAATCTTGCAAAGAATACTAATGATACCAATACTAAAAGCTATGGGACTCAGTCAATTCTTATGCTTGCTATTATTGTAGTGGCTATAGTACTTGCTATAGGATTAGGACTTCTAATTGCAAATATAATAGGAAAACCAATCTATAAATTAGTTGAAGCTGCTAATAAAATGGCGAATGGAGATATGGACGTAGATATAGAAGGTACAACTAAAGATGAAGTAGGGATTCTGGGACAAGCATTTAAAAAAATGGCGTTTAACATGAATGATGTACTAATAAATATTAATGCATCAGCAGATCAAGTAGCTGGAGGATCTAAGCAAATAGCTGATTCAAGCATGGAACTATCAGAAGGTGCAACAGAACAAGCTAGCTCAATAGAAGAACTTACTGCATCAATTGAGGAAATATCTTCTCAAACAAGAAATAATGCTGATAATGCAGCAAAAGCAAATGAGTTAGCGGAAAAGGCTAAAGATAACGCATTAAAAGGCAATAGCCAAATGAATGAAATGCTAAATTCTATGAATGAGATTAATGATGCATCATCAAATATCTCTAAGATAATAAAAGTTATAGAAGAGATAGCTTTCCAAACCAATATACTTGCACTTAATGCTGCAGTAGAAGCAGCAAGAGCTGGACAACATGGAAAAGGTTTTGCAGTTGTTGCGGAAGAAGTGAGAAATCTTGCAGCAAGATCAGCTAATGCAGCAAAAGAAACTACTATGATGATAGAAGGTTCTATTAAAAAAGTAGAAGATGGAACTAAAATAGCAAATGAAACTGCAAAGGCACTTAATGAGATGGTTATAAATATTGAAGAGGTTGCTGAATTAGTAGGTGATATTTCAGTATCATCAAATGAACAAGCATTAGGAATTGAGCAGATTACAGAGGGAATAACACAAGTATCACAAGTGGTTCAAAGCAACTCTGCAACTTCAGAAGAAAGTGCAGCAGCAAGTGAAGAATTATCAAGTCAAGCTGAAATGCTAAAAGAAATGGTAGGAAGGTTTAACTTAAAACATAATTATGGTGGATATAACAATAATGAAACTTTAAGCCCAGAAATTATAAAGATGCTAGAAAATATGAAAAATAACAGAGACCACAATAATTCTAATACAAAAATATCATTAAGTGATGATGAGTATGGGAGATACTAATATAATTAATACCAGTCATCTATAGGAAGGGGCATATGATATGGGGATTAACAGAAAAATTAGAGTATTAATAGTAGATGATAGTATGGTGTTTAGAGAAGTAATTTCAAGAGGTCTAACTACTGATAAATTTATTGAAGTAGTTGCTACGGCCAAAGATCCTTTTGAAGCTCGAGACAAAATAATAAAATATAAACCTGATGTTATGACCTGTGATATAGAGATGCCAAAGATGAATGGAATAGAATTTATTAAGAGACTGCTTCCACAATATAAAATACCAGTTGTAGTGGTGAGTTCCATAAGTGAAGCCGTATTAGATGCTATGAAGGCAGGAGCTGTGGATTTTGTGACTAAACCAGATATTCAAAGTGTAGGTAGTGTTGAGGAATTTATAAATGAACTAGTTTATAAGGTTAAGGCTGCATCTGAATCTAAGATTATGGATGTTAAAGAAAATCATAGTGAAGCAATTACATCAAGTGATGGAAACTCTAAATATAAAATTATAGCAATAGGAGCATCAACAGGAGGAATAGAAGCAATATATAGTGTGTTAAAGAAATTCCCTAAAAATATGCCAGGTATAGTTATAGTGCAACATATTCCTCCTGTATTTTCAAAAATGTTTGCAGAGAGACTTAATAGTCAAATAGCTCTCGAAGTAAAGGAAGCAAAGACTGGAGATTATGTCGAGAAGGGTAAGGTTCTTATTGCACCAGGAAACAAGCATATGAAAATAAAACATGTCGGTGATAGATTTCAAGTAAAGTGTTTTGATGATGAAAAAGTTAATGGAGTACGCCCAGCAGTTGATATACTCTTTGAATCAGTTGCAAAAGAGGCTGGGGATACTGCCATAGGAATAATATTAACTGGTATGGGATATGATGGAGCTAAGGGATTGCTTAGTATGAAACGTAAAGGTGCAAGGACAATAGGACAAGATGATAAAACTTCCGTGGTATATGGTATGCCAAAGGCAGCTTTTAATGTAGGAGCTGTAGAAAAACAGGCTAAGCTAGAAAATATCCCTGAAATTGTATACAGTTTACTTTGTAGATAGTATTATTTTGCTGATAAGAACTATAAGCTGGGTGGTGATAAGGTGAATGAGAATAAAGTGAGGAACTTTGAAAAGTCATTTCTATTAAATACTTTAAAGTCAATTGGTGATGGAATTATTGCAACTGATAATTGTGGCAAGATTTCATTTATGAATAAGTCAGCTGAAGACATACTTGAATTGAAGTTTCAAGAATTAGGAGAGGAAAAAATTCAGAATATATTTACAAGTATTGGATTGCGCAATAATGGACATATTGAAGATATTTTTGCAAATGTAATCTCTGATAATAAACCCTCAGGACTCAGAGACAATACATTTATTATAACTAGAAGCAATAAGAAAAAATATATTTCTGCTAATATTTCACCGCTAAAAAATGAACGAGATGAAGCTATAGGAATTATAACTGTTTTTAGAGATATTACTAGAATAAAAAGCTTGGAGTTAGAGGTGAAAAAGCAGTGGAGTAATTTGAAAAATATTTTTGATAAAGCTCCTTTTGGAGTAGTTATTTTTAATGAAGACATTAGTGTGAAGAATATTAATGATGAAGCAATGGATTTATTAGGATTAAATAATATTGAATGTATAGGAAAAAGCTTTAGGGATATTTTTTCATGTGGATTAAAAAGAAATGGAGGCTTTTGTAGTTGTATAGGGAAATGTGAAAATTGTAATATAAGAAAAGCTTTTTATTTGGCTATGAATGAAGGAGTGTCTACTAAAAATATTGAGGTTAAGAAGACTTCCCAAGTAAATAATAAGGAAGTTGATTTGTGGATAAAATTCACCATAACTCCAATGACAGAAGATGATAAAAAGCATGTAGTTATATTTTTAATGGATATTACAAGAATAAAAAATAATGAAATTGAAATTACGAAATCTAGAGACTTCTATGTAAATCTATTTGAAAATTTCCCAACTACAATTTGGAAAACTGATACTAATGAAGAAATGATATATATGGCAAAAAGATGGGAAGAGTTTACTGGGATAAGTGCAACAGAAGCCCTTGGGAAGAATTGGATTAACATTATGCATCCAGAGGATAGAGATTTCTATTATAAAATTAATAAGAGAGCTGTTAAAAACAGAGAGTTTTATGAATTTGAATTCAGAGCCTTAAATAAAGATGGTGAATATCGGTGGATAAAATCTCTTAATAAACCTTTTTATGATATAAATGATAAGTTTGATGGATATTTAGGAATAGCCTTTGATATAACTAACAATAAAATAGCAGAAGACGGTTATGTAAGATATAAGATGCTATCAGAAAAGGCAAGAGATATTATATTATTTATTGAAAAAGGTGGTAGGATAGTAGATGCTAATGAGGCTGCAGTACAAACTTATGGATATACAAAAGAAGAATTAGTATCTATGACTATATTTGATATTAGCGAGAAACAAAATACCAGTGGAATAGCTATAAATCAAAGTAAGAAAATTGGTAAATATTTTGACGGTGTTCACATAAGAAAGGATGGAAGTAAGTTTCCAGTTGAAATAAGCTCAAAGGGTGCAGTTATAGATGGAAAACGCATTATATTAAGCGTAATAAGAGATGTTTCTGAACGAAAGAAATCTGAAGATTTAATTAGAGAGAGTCAAGCTAAATATAAAGCACTATTTATGAATATGAAGGATGCCTTCTCATTTCAAAAAATTATTTATAATGATGATAAAGAGCCTATTGACCTTGAATATATTGAAGTTAATACAGCCTTTGAAAAAAATTTCTCTATTAGATATGAAGAGGTTATAGGAAAAAAGATAACTGAAGTTTTCCCGGCACTATCTAAGGTTGTTATTAAGCACATAGAACATTGTTTCAAAGAAAATAAGAGATCAAGTAGTAGTATTATTAAGGAGTTTTATTCAGAGAAATATAAAAAATGGTTTTCCATTTCACTTCACTCGCCTGAGGAAGGATACTTTGCTTCGATTATTGAAGATATTACTGAAAGAAAGATATCACTAGGAGCATTGAAAAAAGCAAAGGATGAAGCTGAAACTGCAAACAAGTATAAAAGTGAGTTTCTTGCAAATATGAGTCATGAAATAAGAACACCTATAAATGGAATCGTAGGAATGATAGATTTAACATTGCAAACTGAGCTTGATTATGAGCAGGTAGATAACTTAGTTACTGCAAAATCTTGTGCTAACTCACTATTAAACATAATAAATGATGTGTTAGATTTTTCTAAGATGGAAGCAGGAAAGTTATCAATTTATGAGATGGATTTTAATGTTAAAAAATTACTAGAGGAGATAATAAAATCACATTCTCCTTATGCAGATAATAAGCAAATTGAATTGAGTTATGGATTTTCGTCAGATATTCCAAACTACTTAAAAGGTGATCCGAATAGATTAAAGCAAGTTCTGAATAATTTAATAAGTAATGCTATAAAGTTCACTAGTAAGGGTGAAGTTTGGGTTAAGGTATCAAATATGAAAACATCAGGAAAGCATATAGATCTTAAGTTTTCGGTACAAGATACAGGAATAGGAATAAGTAAGGAAGAACAAAGATATATATTTGATAGTTTCAGGCAAGTTGATAACTCATTTACTAAAAGGTATAGTGGAGCAGGACTGGGACTTGCTATATCTAAAAGACTTGTTGAAATAATGGGTGGAGAAATTAGTGTTAAGAGTGTTAAAGAACAGGGAAGTATATTTAGTTTTATATTAAGATTTTCACTAGGAAATAGAGATAATATAAGCAAACGAGAGATAACAAAGATAGTTAGAACAATTGATCCCAAAAAAATTCTCTTGGTTGAAGATGATAAGGTTAATCAGATGGTTATATCAAGAATTCTCAAGAAGAAAGGACATGATGTTGAGATAGCCCAAAATGGTATCGAAGCTATTAATAAAGTTGAAGCACATTCATACGATGTAATCTTAATGGATATTCATATGCCAGAGATGGATGGTATAGAAGCTACAAAGAGAATTAGAATGAAACATGGAAAGGATAAGCATGTTCCAATAATTGCAATAACTGCTTATGCTCTTCAAGGAGATAGGGAAAAGTTCTTAGCAAATGGAATGGATGATTATGTTCCAAAGCCTATAATAATTGATGAATTATTTTCTGCTATAGACAGAGTTACAGCCCCATATAAGAACCTTGAAAATTACTCAAATTTAACTCTCAAATTAAATGAAAATGGAGAGGTTGAGTTCTTAAATTATGAAAATAAGGAAGAGAACGTATTAACCTCAAAGGAAGTAGAAATCTTAGAAGATAGAATAGGAGAATTAGTGAATTCATTAGATTTAGAAAATATATCTCAGGTAGAGTGTTTAGCTAATGAAATTAAAAGACTATCAAATACTATGGGACTTGACATAATAAAAAGTGTAGCATTTAGAATTGAACTTTGCGCAAGGAGAGGAGACCTAAATGAAGTTGTAAAGAATGCTAAAAAACTACTTGATGAATTTGATACATTTAAAAAATCAATTTTATAAGGAGGGGAAACTATGAAAATATTAATAGCTGAAGATGATTTGGTAAGTAGAAAATTTATATTAAAATTACTTTCAGCTTATGGTGAATGTGACTTAGTGGTTGATGGATTAGAGGCACTTGATGCATATCTTATAGCTGTTAAGGATAATGCTCCATATGATTTAATTTGCCTTGATATAATGATGCCCAAGGTTGACGGTGTTAAAGTATTAAATGCTATTAGAGATTTTGAAAAACAAAGAGGATTATTACCAGAGGAAAAGGCTAAAATAATTATGATTACTGCACTAGCGGATACAAATTATGTACATAAATCGTTTGATTTAGGTTGTGAAGCATACGTAGCAAAACCAATAGATACAGAGAAATTACATGAGGTAGTTGAAAAATTAGGAATCAAAAAAATAAAATAGAGACATTATTTTAAAGGGGGAGAATATATGAAAAAAGTACTTATAGTAGATGATGCAGCATTTATGAGATTATCACTAAAAACAATATTGGAGAGAAATGGTTATGAGGTTGTAGGAGAAGCCGTTACAGGTGTTGAAGCTATAGAGAAG
Source organism: Clostridium sp. YIM B02551 (assembly GCF_022324735.1). Classification (NCBI taxonomy): domain Bacteria; kingdom Bacillati; phylum Bacillota; class Clostridia; order Eubacteriales; family Clostridiaceae; genus Clostridium; species Clostridium sp. YIM B02551. The sequence continues at coordinate 25,838 of NZ_JAKGTF010000011.1, forward strand.
TATAAAATATTTAGCCCAGACATCGTGACTATGGACATAACTATGCCCGATATGGATGGAGTTAAAGCTCTTGAGGAAATTAGAAAAATAAATCCTAGTGCCACAGTTATAATGATATCAGCACTTGGACAAGAAACATGGATTAAGAAGGCTATAATAGCAGGTGCAAAAGGATTTATTGTAAAACCATATACGGAAGAGTTTGTTCTAGAAACAATTAAAAAGTTCTAGGAACTTTAAAAATGGGCAGGTAGTAGAAAACTACATGCCCATTTAATTATAGCTTTGAAAAATCTGTTTTATGATATTTATGATCTATTGAAGTAGTTATACCTTTATTGTATACGGAAATAAAGGTGCCTTCATAGTTCATTTTCTTATTTTCTTTTAAATCTAATAGAGCATTACTATCACTATAATTAATTAATATTTTTCCAGAACTTGTTATAAAAATATCTTTTTCATCTGCAGCTGTAGTTAATTCTTTAGATTCCCACTGAGAAGTATTTTTACTATTTAATGATCCGTAGAGGACTTTAACAATTTTTCCATTACTTACTTCTCCTAAATACACAGTACTTTCATTATCGATACCTAGAACTTTGGCTTTTATTCCGTGTGAAATAGTTAAATTCCCTTTTGGTTGAGTAAGATATACCTTACCGCTACGATCTTGATAAATAAGTCTTTCTTCTCTTGGTACAACAAATATACCAGTTAAAGAAGAGTTTTGAAGATCTATTTTCTTTGAAGAAGTCTGATTTATATCCATTCTGTAAACAGAAGATTTATCAGGACTACTTTTAATTTCAATATATGTAACACCAGTAATTGTAGATGCTTTAATAGAATTAATTTTACTACCAGTTTGAGCAGCGGCTATATCAGAAATTTTTTGTGCATCATTCTTTTCAGCGTCATAATTATATAGGGTAAACATTTTACCTTTGTTAGTATGTTCTTTTGTAGATACTAACATAATATTTCTATCTGGAAGCCAAGTGAAATAGGATATTTCATCTTGATTTTTATTGGTAAAACTTTTTTCTTCCCCAGTAGCAGAATTAATGATTACAAGTTCTGAATCTTTTATATATGCTAAATATTTACCATTATAGGATACTTGCAGAGTACTCATATCATTAGGCAAATCAACATTTTTTTCAGGCTGCTCTTGTGGTTTATTTACACTAACTTCCTTTACATTAACATTAGCATTTTCCTTAAGATAGAATTTATCAAGCCAAATAAGTACTATAAATTGAAGAATTAGTGATAACACTGCACATGCCAATAAAGCTTTAATATTTCTTTTCATAGCTTCTTCCCCTTTACTTTACAATAATTGAAGAAACTATTGATCTTTCACCTAAACCATTTGATAAGGTATTGATAATTTCTCCGTTTAAATACATAGTAGCAGATTTACCACCATCTAGATTTATAGCAGTAACACATTTGCCTTCATTAAGCATAATTTTCTGAAGTTCATTCATAGTAGCTCCCATTCCATCTAATATACTTCTTCCGTCTGTTACTACCATTACAATAGAACCATCTGTTCTTTGTCCAATTGCTGTTCTTGGAGCCATACCTTGAGAAGCATTTTTACCAGAAAGGGGGATAGCTTTTCCTCCAGAAACTAAAACGGGACCAAAAGATAGAGCTTCCATTGTATGTTTATTTTTTAAATCATTAATGGAATATTCTCCAGCAAGTAGTGTGCCGTCTTCAGTTATTGCCATACATACTGATTTAGTAGAATTAGATTTTAAGTCTGAAAAGATGATTTTCCCGTCAGACATTATTAATCCAGTTGGGGTACCTCCATTTCCTGAACTTGATACTGTACTGGATTGATCAATAAAAGCACCACCATTAATTGCAGCAACAGCATCATTTTTCTCAGCCATTTGAGAAGTAGTTTCTCCTTGCTTATTTAGACTACTTGTGTAAGCAACCTTAACTCTATGTGGATCATTAATTACAAGCATATATCCTTTAAACCTCTTACCTTCAAAATCATATCTTTCGATAGAATCATCAGCTTTTTTATTTACATTTACAACTGATGCATTTGTAGGCATGGTATCAGTTGAGTCGTCATTTGAAGAAAGTATTTCATTTATTTTATCTTGAGATAAAAAGGCTGTAGCTAAGTATTGATGACTTAAGGTATTCATAGCAGAGCCAACATATATTTTTTTTGCGTTGTTAAAAGGACCATAAAGCAAAATAAAAGGTCCTGTAACAATTGTGAATAATAAAGTAAATGCTATAAGAAAAAAGAGTCTTTTCCATGGAGATTTTTTCTTTTTTTTCCTACGTTTCTTTTTCATTTTTAGATTCGTATTAGTTGCCATTAGTCACTCTCCTGTTTATTTCTAGAAATATTACATCATATAAACCATATAAATACAATTCTAACTTATTTTCGTATAAAAAGTTTTAAAAATTGATTACTATTTTATTATTTCTTTATTACATATAGGGTTTTAAGTTCAACTAATAACTTATTCAAGCCTGAAAATGTCCAGAAACCGACATTTTCAAACAAGAATAAGTTAAGTTTCCTATAAAAAACCCTATATAATGCAAAAATCATATTACATGTGGAAAAAAATTCTTTGGACACATCCCTAAATATTATACCTTTTATTTATCATTATGTAATTAGATAAAGACAGGTAAATGAATTTAACTAATTTTAAAAATAATAAATAGATAATTTTATATGTGTTAAATAATTAAATCGTAAATTTCAATATTTGTATATTTTTCAATAGAGATACTGGAATTAAAGGGATGTGCTTAATAATTGGTCGAAGGGTATAAATGACAAATTGTTATATTTATAGATGATATAGTGACAAAGTGGTATTTTAGATATATAATTCATAGTATTCCAATAGGTAAAATATAAATAGGGGGTTCGTGATGAATATTAAGGTAAATGGGGCACTGAAAATATTCAATGAAGAAAAGATTAAATCATCAAATGTAGTTTGGCATAGCATGAATGTTACAAGAAAGGATAGAGAAGAATTGCTTAATCAGCAAGGGAAGCTTATCTGGTTTACAGGACTATCCGGTTCGGGAAAATCTACTGTTGCTTCTGCTTTAGAAAAGAAACTACATGATTTGGGAAAGCTTACTTATACTCTGGATGGAGATAATGTAAGACATGGACTAAATAAAGATTTAGGATTTTCTAATGAAGACAGGATAGAAAATATAAGAAGAATTGGTGAAATATCAAAGCTTTTTGTTGATGCAGGAATAATAACTCTTGCAACCTTTGTTTCACCATTTAATGAGGATAGAGAAAGAGTTAGAGAACTTATAGGTAAAGATTTTATAGAAGTATACATTGAATGTCCTTTAGATATTTGTGAAAAAAGAGACCCTAAAGGATTATATAAGAAAGCAAGAGCAGGAGAAATAAAAGATTTTACAGGAATTGATTCTGTGTATGAGATTCCTGTAAAACCAGAAATAACTGTATCCACCCATCTGAAGTCTATAGAAGAATGTGTTGGTAAGATAATAAATTATCTAGGTGGAGGAAAAAATGAAGCTCAATAATAAGTTTATTAGAACAGATATCTTAGTAATAGGTGGCGGAGCAGCTGGCGCATTTGCAGGGATAAAAGCAAGTGAAGATATAAATGTAAACATAGTTATTGCTGAAAAAGCAAATATAAAAAGAAGTGGTTGTTTAGCAGCAGGCGTAAATGCATTAAATGCTTATATCACAGAAGGGGAAACTCCTGAGTCTTTTTTAGAATATGTTAAAGATGAATTCAGCGGAGTAATAAGAGAGGATTTAGTATATACAATTGCTGAAAGGCTCAATAGTGTAACCAAAGATATAGAGAATGCTGGACTTACTATTTTAAAAGATGAAGAAGGGAAATATCAGTCCAGGGGAAAAAGAAGTATAAAAATAAATGGAGAAAATATTAAACCTCTATTAGCAGATGCAGTTGCTAAAAGGGAAAATATAAAAGTAATAAATGGACTAAATATTATAGATTATATAGTTAAAGATAATAGGGTAATAGGTGCATATGGATTTTCTATTAAAGAGGAAGTATTCTATACCATATATTCAAAAGCAGTTATATGTGCAACTGGCGGTGCAGCAGGTATATACAAGCCTAATAACTCAGGTTTTTCAAGACATAAAATGTGGTATAGCCCATTCAATACTGGAGCTGGCTATGCTATGGGAATAAGAGCAGGAGCAGAAATGACAACTTTTGAAATGAGATTTATAGCTCTTAGATGCAAAGATACGATAGCTCCTACTGGAACAATTGCTCAAGGAATAAGAACCCCACAGATAAATAAAGCTGGAGAACAATATGTAAAGAAATATGGAAAGGCAACTACCATAAATAGATTACACTCAACTTTAATGGAAAACTTACATGGACTAGGTCCATGCTATTTAAAGACAGAGGGAATATCAAAAGAACAAGAACAAGACTTATTAAAAGCTTATTTAAATATGGCCCCAAGTCAAACATTGAAATGGATAGAGAATAATACATCACCCTCAATTGAAAATGTTGAAATAGAGGGGACAGAGCCATACATTGTAGGTGGACATACTGCTAGTGGCTATTGGGTTGATACTAAGAGAAGAACGACTTTGGAAGGATTATTTGCTGCTGGTGATGTTGCAGGAGGGAGCCCCAAAAAATATGTTACAGGGTGCTTCGCGGAGGGAGAAATATCTGCAGAAGCGGCACTTAAATTTATAAAAAACTTAAATAATGATGAACTTAACGAAGATATGATAAATCAAAAACTGAGTGAAGTTAATAAATTTTTTACTAACGAAGCAGGCGAATACACAATAGAAGAATTAGAAAATGAAATGCAGTCAGTTATGGATGAGTATGCCGGTGGGATTTCAAAATACTATAGGTATACCCAAGAAGGGCTGAAAATTGCAAGAGATAAGATAGATATTCTTTCAAAGAAAGCTAAAGAATTGAGAGCAAAAGATGCACATGAGTTATTATTCATCCATGAAATTATAGATAGGCTTGTTGTTGCTAGGGTGCTAATAGAGCATTTACTTACAAGAAAAGAAACAAGGTGGAAATGTTATGAAGAAAATATTGATTTTCCAGAAAAGGATGATAAAAACTGGCTTAAGTATGTAAACTCAGTATATGAAGAGGGAGAAGTAAAAGTTATTTTAAGAGATTTGGTTGGAAAGGATGAAAATTATGAGCATTAAAATTGATAAAGATAAGTGCATTGCTTGTGGAAAGTGCTTAAAAGTTTGTCCTGGAAATCTTATTTATAAAAATGAAGAAGGTAAATCTTATATAAAATATGAAAAAGATTGTTGGGGGTGCACTGCCTGTCTTAAAGAATGCCCAGTAAATGCAATTCATTATTTTCTAGGTGAAGATATTGGGGGAAAAGGTGCTTATCTATTTGTTAAACAAAAAAAAGAAGATTTGAATTGGCATATTATCGATAAGGAAGGTAAAGAAACCGTAATAACTACCAATCGAAAAGAGTCAAATAAATATTAAGGGGGATATAAAAATGAAGAAAAGGGGTTTAGGACTTGTTTTAAGCGCAGTATTGGCAATAGGAGTTTTAGCAGGCTGCAGTTCCAAAAAGAATGAGGAACTTAAAACAGTAAGAGTTGGGTTTTTCCCTAACTTAACACATTCGCAAGCTTTAGTGGGGAAAAATAGAGGTGATTATCAAAAAGCATTAGGAAATGGCGTAAGCATTGATTGGAAGCAATTTAATGCAGGTTCATCAGAAATTGAAGCATTCCTTGCAGGTGAATTAGACTTAGGCTATATAGGACCAGGACCAGCTATTAATGGATTTACTAAATCCAAAGGGGATGTTGTTATTATAGCAGGTTCCACTGATGCAGGGGCAGTTCTTGTATCAAGAAAAGGAACATCAATAAAATCAGTTAAGGATTTGGATGGAAAGAAAGTAGCAATACCTCAATTTGGTAATACTCAAGATTTAAGCTTAAGATATCTTATGCAAGAGGCTGGATTAAAAGACAAAACTAAAGGTGGAACAGTAGAAATAGTACAAGCTGAGAATCCTGATATTAAGACATTAATTGAAAAAGGGGAAATAGATGCGGCTTTGGTTCCAGAACCTTGGGGAGCTAGGTTGGAGAAGGAATCAGGAGCAAACTTGGTTTTAGACTATAATCAGATCTGGAGAGAAGGGAAATATCCAACAGCAGTTGTGATTGCAAGAAAAGAATTTCTTAAAGATCATCCAGACGTAGTTGAAAAGTTCCTTAAAACTCATGTTGAACTTACAGATTATATAAATGCAAATCAAAGTGAAGCTGGAAATATCGCAAATAAAGAAATTGAAACTTTAACTAAAAAACCAATATCCAAGGATATTCTTGATACGTCATTTAAGAGAATCACAGTAACAAATAGTCCAGAAACTGAGGCTACAAAAGAGATGATAGATTTATCATTAAATGCAGGCTTTATAAAAGAAAAACCAGCAGATACTGGACTGTTTGATTTAACAATACTAAATAAAGTATTAAAAGAAAAAGGAAAAGAAGAAATTAAATAAGTGGGGAGAATGGGGTGAAAAGGTGAGTTTAAAAATTGAAGCAGTAAGTAAAAAGTTTATCTCAAAGAGTAGTGAAACTCATACCTTGCAAGATATTAATCTTTCTTTTAGTAAAGGGGAATTCATATGCCTTTTAGGGCCATCAGGTTGTGGAAAATCAACTCTGCTTAATATTATTGCAGGACTTGAGAAGCCTACAGCTGGAAAGATTATTTTAAATGACCAAGAGATTAAAGGTGTTGGAGTAGATAGAGCAGTAATGTTTCAAGAATCTGCGCTATTTCCATGGCTTAAGGTTAGAGATAATGTGGAATTTGGCATGAAAATAGCTGGGGTGCCTAAGGAAGAAAGAAGAGAAAAAGCTTTAAAATATATAAAAATGGTTCATTTGAGTAAATTTCAAGATTCATATATACATCAGTTATCGGGAGGAATGAGACAAAGAGTAGCTTTAGCTAGAGCTCTTACACTTGATTCAGAAGTGCTTTTAATGGATGAACCTTTTTCTGCCTTAGATAGTCAAACTAAAAGTATTCTTAGGCTTCAACTTCAAAAGATTTGGTGGGAAACTAAGAAAACAATAATCTTTGTTACTCACAATGTGGAGGAAGCAGTGCTTTTGGGAGATAGAGTTATAGTTATGGGAGCAAATCCAGGCATAGTTAAAAAGGAATTTAAAATACAATTAGGAAGACCTAGAGAAGAAGGAAATGTAGATGTTGCAAAAATAACATCAGAGATAATGAGTGTTCTTAAAGAGGAGGTGGAGAAGGTTGCAAAAGCAGAATACGATAGTGATTGGAGTATTAAAGAAAGTTCTGTTCTATATAGGCTTGATAATGATTTGGGAGCTGGTTTATAAAGTAGGGGTAGATACATTACACATATGGAAACCATATACCTTCCCATCTCCAATAGATGTAATAAAGTCAATTTGGAGTTTGATTAAGGATAATACATTAGGAATTGCCGTTGTAGTTAGTTTAAAAAGATTAATAGAGGGATATTTAGTTTCACTAATTATTGGACTTGCACTTGGATTATTGATAGTAAGGTATAAATATTTAGATGAGAACTTCAGTGCATTAATATTGGGGCTTCAAACCTTACCAAGTATTTGCTGGTTACCATTTGCTATACTTTGGTTTGGTTTAAATGAAAAATCTATTATATTTGTTATAGCAGTTGGATCAATATTTGCAATTGCAATGGCAACAGAAGCTGGCATTAAAAATGTTAATCCTATCTATGTTAAGGCTGCAAGTACTATGGGTGCAAAAGGGTTTAAATTATACTGGAATGTTGTTATTCCATCTGCTCTTCCATCAATAGTTGCAGGAATGAAACAAGGATGGTCCTTTGCATGGAGGGGGTTAATGGCAGGCGAAATGCTATCAGCAACAAAAGGCTTAGGACAGGTACTTATGGTTGGAAGAGATTTAGCAGATATAAGTCAGGTTATGGCTGTTATGGTTGTTATCATTGTGCTAGGACTTACCTTTGATAAATTTATTTTTGGGAAGTTAGAAGAGAATATACGATATAGATGTGGTTTAGAAAGTAAATAAAGAGGGGGCAATAAAATGGATCATTTAGACAGATTAGAGGCAGAAAGTATTTATATATTAAGAGAGGCGTACAAGCACTTGGGGAAATTAGGAATGCTTTGGTCTATAGGAAAAGATTCTACAGTAATGTTATGGTTAGCGCAAAAAGCATTTTTCGGGAACTGTCCATTTCCTTTAATTCATGTTGATACAAAGTATAAGATTCCTGAAATGATAGAGTTTAGAGATAAGGTGGCTAAAGAGTATAATTTAAACTTAATAGTTAATACAAACTATAAGGCAATAGAAGAGGGTATGGGACCAGAACAAGGTAGATTAGTTTGTTGTAAAGCTCTAAAAACAGATGCACTTAATGAAATTACAAAAAGAGAGGAATTTGATGGTCTTATAGTAGGGGTTAGAAGAGATGAGGAAGGTTCAAGATCTAAGGAAAGGATCTTTAGTGAAAGAAATGCTGAATCAGAATGGGATTATACAGACCAAGCTCCAGAACTATGGGATCAATTTAAAACAGATTTCAAGAAGGGAAATCATATAAGAGTTCATCCAATATTAAATTGGACTGAAATTGATGTATGGGAGTATATAAAAAGAGAAAATATTCCACTGATCGATTTGTATTTTGCAAAAGATGGTAAAAGGTATAGAAGTTTAGGTTGTGCGCCATGTACAAATCCTATAGAATCTAATGCAACTACTATTGATGAGATTATAGAAGAGCTTAAGAATACCAAAGAGACTGAAAGATCCGGTAGAGCACAGGACCAAGAAGATGCGCATGCATTACAAAAACTAAGAAAATCTGGATATATGTAGGATGGGGGAAGTAAATTGAGTAATACAAGGGATAATTTAAATATAGTTGTTGTTGGACACGTTGACCATGGTAAATCAACTCTTATTGGAAGATTACTTTATGATACAGATTCTCTTCCATCAGGGGCTATAGAAAAAGTAAAAAGGATATCAGCAGAGAAAGGAAAGTCTTTTGAATATGCATACCTTTTGGATGCTTTTGAAGAGGAACAAAAACAAGGTATTACAATAGATATTACAATGCTTCAATTCTTTACAAAGAAAAGGGATTATGTAATTATTGATGCGCCTGGACATAAGGAATTTTTAAAGAATATGATATCAGGAGCAGCTAGTGCTGAGGCAGCAATCTTAGTAGTAGATGCTAAAGAAGGAATACAAGAACAGTCTAAAAGACACGGATATATACTTTCGCTATTAGGAATTAAAAAAGTATATGTTGCTGTAAATAAAATGGATTTAGTGGATTATTCTGAAGAGAGATTTAATGAGATTCAAGTAGAGTTTAATGAATTTTTAAACAACCTTAATATTTATCCAAAAAAATACATTCCTATTTCAGCATTCCACGGTGAAAATATAGTGAAAAAGTCTAAAAAACTATCTTGGTATAAGGATAATGCCATTCTTGAAGAAATGGATATAATTGAAAAAGAAAAAGGGATTGAGGCTAAGCCACTTAGATTCCCTATTCAAGATGTATATAAGTTTGATTCAAGAAGAATTATAGCAGGAAGAATTGAGGCTGGAACATTAAAAGCTGGGGATGAAATAACAATATATCCTAGTGGTAAAACAACTAAAGTTAAAACAATAGAATTCTGGCAAGAAAAAGATAAAACAGATATGGTTACAGCGGGAATGTCTGTAGGTATAACTGTTGAAGATGAATTCTTTAATAAAAGAGGAGAAATAATCTGTCATAAGGATGATCCTGTAATAGTATCAAATGTATTTAATGCTAATATATTTTGGCTAGGGAAACAGCCTTTATATGCAAATAAGAAATATAAACTTAAACTTGCTACAGAGGAAGTAGAATTCGAAGTTCTTTCTATAAATAAGGTAATAGACGCAGCAACATTAGAGAGTAAAAAAGATTTATCTACAATAAATAAGAATGATGTAGCTGAAGTCACATTAAAAACAAAACATGCAATTAGTTTTGATGAGTTTTCTAAATTACAATCTACAGGAAGATTTGTAATTATAGATGGCTTTGATATAAGTGGTGGTGGAATTATATCAGGGGTTGAAGACTCTTTAAAAAGAGAAATAAAAGACCTTAAGACTAATAATATTGCAATTAGAAAGAGGCTTGTTACTAGAAAAGAAAGAGAAGAAAAACTTAATCAAAAAGGAAAAGTAATATGGTTATCTGGACTACCTGGTTGTGGTAAGAATGAAATAGCTGTTAAACTTGAAAAGAAGTTGTTTGATTTAGGTAAGAAGGTTTACTATCTAGATTCATCAAATATAAGATTTGGTTTAAGCTCAGACTTATCCTTTGATAGGCAGGATGCATATGAACAAACTAGAAGAATTGCTGAAGTTGCTAATCTTTTTGCTGATAGTGGAACTATAACTATAGTATCTGCTGTAAGTAGGTTTAAAGAAGATAGGGAATATGCAAAGGATATAATAGGAAAAGATAGTTATACAGAAATATTTGTTGAAGCATCTTCGGAAATATGTGAAAAAAGAAATCCAAATGCATTTAAAGGTGAAAATACAAAAGAATATTTATATGAGAAATCAGAATATCCAACACTTTCATTATATATAGATGATGCAGAATTTAACTCAGATAAAAAGGCTCAAGCTATATTGGAAGTTTTAAAGCTATAGAAGTTATGCGCCTATATGGCGCATAACTTTTAGCGTATTAATAATTAAGATTATTAATTATTATGATTTATAATATTAATTTTACTTATTGTTTTAAGAGAAGTATACTTTATAATTGAAAAGGAAATTAGATAGAGGTGATATATATGGAAGAGTTAAAGAAAGTTCTTTTAGAGGAAATAGTTGAGTTTAATAAAGTAGGACACAAATATCTGAATGGTGAGATTACTAAGTCTGCATTTAAAAAAGCCTCAGGTGGAATGGGTGTGTATGCTCATCGTAAAGGTGACGAGTTTATGATAAGACTTAGAACTCTATCAGGTGTGATTTCAAAAGATAAGCTTAAATTAATATACAGTTTTTCAGAAAAATATAAGTTACCTTCAATTCATCTTACAACTAGACAAGCAATACAATTGCATGGATTGAATATTGACGAAATTTGTGAAGTAATGAAAGATGCATTGGAAAATGACATTTACACTCGAGGTGCAGGCGGAAATTTCCCGAGAAATGTGGCAATTTCACCTTTATCAGGAGTCGAAAAAGGAGAAAGCTTTGATGTAACTCCCTATGCTCTTGCAGTAAATGAGTATTTTCTTAGAAAAATAAACACATACAAACTTCCAAGAAAATTAAAAGTTTCATTTTCAAATAATAACGACGATTTATCACATGCTACCGTTGTAGATCAAGGGTTTATTGCAGTTAATCAAGATGGAAATGAGTTTTTTAATGTTTATATTGGCGGAGGACTAGGAAGAAATCCTAAACTTTCTGTTCTTGCAGAAGAATTAGTTGAACCTAAGGATGTTCTATATCATGTAGAAGCAATAACTAGATTGTTTATCGCTGAGGGGGATTATAATAATCCTGCAAAAGCTCGTATAAGGTATATATTAGATAGAATGGGTGAAGAAGAGTTTATAAAATGTTATAAGCATCATTTAGCAGCGGTTAAAAAAGAAGAAAGTTTAGATTTAACAGTTAAAGCTATTGAGGTCAATAAAGATGGACAAGAAAGCAATATAGAGCACCCTAGACTTTTCCCTCAAAAGCAGAAGGGTCTATACAGTGTGTATTTTCATCCAATTGGAGGACAATTAAAAAGGGAAACATTAAAAGATCTTATAGATGAGATAGAAAATATAGATGAAGTTCAAGTAAGATTGTCTATGACTGAAGGAGTATTTATTAGGAATTTAAATTCCACTGAAGCTGAAAGAATTCTTAAACTAACTCAAGGGATTGGTGGAGAAAACAGGATAGAACAATCTGTTGCTTGTATTGGTGTTCCTACTTGTCAAATAGGAGCATTAAACGGACAAGGCACTTTAAAAGAGATAATAGATACTTTTAGAACAGAAGGTATTACCAAAGATATTTTACCGCGTGTTCATATATCTGGATGCCATAATTCCTGTGGAGTGCACGAAATAGGAGAAATCGGATTTTCAGGAAAATTAAAAAAAGTAGATAATGAATCACTTAATGTTTTCGAAGTTCATATAGGTGGAGCACTAGGTGTGGAAAAAACTAAATTAGGTAAATACTATGGTGACATACCACAAAAAGAAGTTTCTAGCTTTCTACTAGATATTGCAAAGAAAATAGAGAGTGGTAATTTAGATTTTTATAAGTGGTTAGATAATAAGGAAGAAGAACTTAATGTGATATTTGAGAAGTATTCAGTATAATCAATAAAAGGCTTGCTTGGCAGGCCTTTTTTACTCTTTAAGAGAAATTTGTAATATCTTATGGAAATAAAAAGGATAAACTTTTAAATTTAATACAGTTGATATAAAATTAAGTATAAAAGGTTTGACAGAAATTAAATTTCTATAATATTTGGCAAGGAGTATCAGATGATTCAGTTATTAGGAATTTCTAAAAATGTCTCACAGGAGATAAGAGAAAAATTTAATATAAGAAGCAAGAAACTAAAAGAAGAAATGTTGAAACTTAGAGAATTTTTAAATGAAGTAGTAGTAATTAGTACGTGTAATAGAACTGAAATATACTTTAATTGTGATAATACAGAAAAAGAAGTAATAGATATATTATTTAGTAGCTTAAAATGGGAGAGTGAACTTAAAAAATATATCTTTCATATAAAAGATGAGAAAGTAACTAAACATATTATGGAATTAGCCAGTGGATTTCATTCTAAAATAGTGGGGGAAGATCAAATACTAGGACAGATTAGGGATGCTTATGAAATGGCATTAGAAATAAAAAGTATAAATGGACCACTTCAAAGACTATTTCAACAGGCTATTACTTGTGGAAAAGAATTTAAAAACGAAACAAAGCTATATGAGATTCCAGTATCCTATTCATCAATTGCAGTCAATAAAGCTATAAATCAAGGCGTGAAAAGATTTATGGTAATTGGTTATGGAGATATGGGATCCTTAGCTGTGAAATATATTCTCTCACATAATATAGAGAAACTTTACATAGTTGTGAGGGATAAGAGTTCAGTTTCAGATATGGAAGATGTACGGGTTGAGGTAATTAACTTTCAGGAAAAGAATTATAAGCTTGCAGAAGTTGAATGTGTAATAAGTTGTACTTCTGCTCCTCATATTGTATTAAAAGAACATGAATTAGATCAAGATAAAGAATACTTGTTGTTTGATTTAGCTATTCCAAGAGATATTGACGAAAGTATAGGGTTAAGAGGGAATAGTGAACTTTATGATATTGATAGAATTGGCCTTATTGATGAAGAAAATAAGCAACTAAGAAAAGAGCGAATGGAGTCAAAAAGATATATTATCGAGAAGCATATAGAAGAATTTAGTGAATGGTATTCATTAAGACAGATAACGCCACATATAAAGAAACTTAAAGAAGCTGGAAATCAGGTAGCAAGTGATAGAATTACAACTTATAACAATAAATTTAGCACAAAAAATCATAAAGAACTTGCAAATAAACTTATTAAAAGCACTTCTGATTTCTATATAAATAGAGCTATAGAAGTTTTAAAAGAGGAAAAGCTTAAAGGATGTGAGGAAGAGTGTCTCAGAATAATAGAGAAGATATTTATGAATGTCCAGAATTAATGTTTATTTCCTTATTAACGGAGAAAGTAAAAGTTGGAATAATAGGAGCGGGAAAAGCAGCATTTATTAAAGGTAAAAGCTTTATTGAATCTGGATGTAAAGTGCAAATTTTATCAAAAGATTTTTCAGAGGAAGTAAGTAGTCTTCAATATAAAGGGGGAGTGCTTACTGAAGGAGAATATAATAAAGACTTTATTATAGATAAACACATAATTGTTATTGCAGTTGATGATAATGAAGTTGCTGAGAGAATAGCAAATGATTGTGATACATTAAGTAAAATATATATTGATTGTAGAAATTATAAAAATGGAATGGCAGCTATGCCAGTGCAAGGAACGCTCAAAAATGTATCATTTGCTATAAATACAAAAGGCGGGAATCCTAAAGCAGCATTAATGCTTAAAGAGGTATTTAAGGGGAATATATCAGATTATGATGAATTCATTGGAGTAATAAATAAAATAAGGGAAAGAGCAAAGGAATTAACAAGTTATAAAAGAGAAATAATAGACTTTATAGCTACAGAAGATTTTAGATATATGTGGCAAAAAAAATTAGGAAAAGAGGTACTTCTATTATTTTTTCCACAAGAAATAATATGTAAGTTACTGGAGGATTTAATATGAGTTTAATTATAGCAACAAGAAAGAGTATGTTAGCGCAGGCTCAAGCAGATAAGATTTTGGAATTAATAAAAAATAAGCATAATATTTTAGGGGAAAAGCTGTTAATAGTTACGGAAGGTGATAAGAGATTAGATGTGACTTTAGATAAAATAGGTGGTAAGGGTGTATTTACTAAGGAGATAGAACTTGCACTATTGGATTTAAGTGCTCATGCTGCAGTTCATAGTATGAAGGATGTACCTTTTGCATTAGGAGAAGCTTTTGAAATAGCAGCCATTCCAGAAAGAGAAGATGTAAGGGATGCATTTATTTCAAGTGATGGAGTTGAATTTAAGCATTTGAAAAAAGGAGCTAGAATAGGAACCAGCAGCATTAGGAGAGCAGCTCAGCTAAAAGCATTAAGAAGTGATATAGAGATACTACCATTAAGAGGCAATGTGCAAACAAGAATTGAGAAGATGCATAAGGAAAAGCTTGATGGAATTATTTTGGCAGCAGCAGGGCTTAAACGCTTAGGTATAGATGATATTATAACTAATTATTTTGATGTAGAAACTTTTTTGCCAGCAGTAGGTCAGGGAGCATTGGGAATCGAAACACTTGTGAAGAGTGATAAAAAACATTTGTTTAAAGCATTGGATAATAAGGAAGTAAGATGTGAAGTTGAAGCAGAAAGAAGCTTTATGAGAGCTCTTAATGGAGGATGTCATTCTTTGATAGGCGCATATGGAAAGATTAACTGTAATGAGTTGTATCTAATTGGAACCTACGAAGTGAATGGAAAAATAGTTAAAAAAGATATTTCAGGGCATAAGGAAGATAATATAAGACTTGGAGAAGAATTGGCTAAAAAAATTCTATTAGGCTAAGGAGGACAAAATGGGAAAAGTATATTTAATAGGGGCTGGGCCTGGAGATGAAGAACTAATTACTCTAAAAGGAAAAAGAAAGTTAGAAGAATGTACTGCAGTACTTTATGATAGACTCGTAGGAAGTAATATTTTAAACTTCTTAAATAAAGAATGTGAAGTTTATTATTGTGGTAAGGAGCCAGGATGTCATTATAAAACTCAAGATGAAATTAATAATATGTTGGTTAAGCTAGCTAAAGAAGGACATATTGTTGGAAGAATAAAAGGTGGAGATCCATATGTGTTTGGGCGTGGTGGAGAAGAAGCTTTAGAGCTTATAAAAGAAGGGATAGAGTTTCAAGTAATACCAGGTGTTACATCTGCAATATCAGTGCTAGGCTATGGGGGGATACCTATAACTCAAAGAGGGATGTCTCAAAGCTTCCATGTTATTACTGGTATGTCAGCTAACACACTAAAAATTAATTGGAGTAGTTTAGCTAAAGAAAATGGTACTTTAGTATTTTTAATGGGACTAGAAAACCTAAATAATATTGTTCATAATCTTGTTCAAAATGGTAAAGCTGTTGAAACACCGACAGCTGTAATAATGAGGGGAACATCCTCCAAACAAAAGAAAGTTGTTGGAAACCTTGAAGATATATATGAGAAGACTGTGGAAGCTGGACTGAAGTCTCCATGCATAATTGTGGTTGGAGAAGTTGTTAAGTTAAATGATGAGCTAAATTGGTATGAGAAGTTACCTCTTTTTGGGGCCAATATATGTGTTACTAGATCAAAGGATCAAGCAACTAAAATTAAAAATCAATTAAAAGATTTAGGGGCAGAGGTAACAGAGTTGAATTCTATTGAGTTCAAGGATATGACTTATAATCTAGATGAATATAAGAATAAATTAAATGTGTATGATCATATTGTACTAACTTCTGTAAACGCAGTTAACTATTTCTTTGATTATTTAAGAAATATAGAGTATGACATAAGAAATATAAAAGCTAGCTTTAGCGTGCTAGGTAAGGCTACCTCAAAGGCATTAAAAGAAAGAGGTGTATTTCCTGATAGAATTGCCAAGGAGTTTTTAAGTGAAGGGTTATTTAAGGTAATGGAAAATGACTTAAAGCCAAATGAAAAGGTACTTATACCTGGTTCTATGCAAGCAAAGGATTATCTTACCAAAGAAATAAGTAAATTAGGACTACAGGTAGATAAGGTAGCTATTTATGAAACAGTACAAGGTGATATGAAAAATATAAAAGCATTTGAAGAAGTAGATATAGTGCTATTTACGAGCCCGACTACAGTGAATAATCTTATCAATATGATAGATATAAATGAAATTAGAGAGAAGATATGTATAGCAATAGGACCAGTAACATATGAAGCTCTTAAAGAAAAGGAAATAGATGCATTAGTTTGTGAAGAGCATAGTCAAGATGGACTTATAAATAAAATAACTGAAGTGTGGAGGAAAATGAAGTGATTAAAAGAGGAAGAAGATTAAGAGCAAGTGAAACAATAAGAGATTTAGTAAGGGAAAATAGTCTGTCTTCTAATGATTTTATATATCCGATTTTTGTGGTAGAAGGAGAAAATATTAAAAAGGAAATTAGTTCTCTACCAGGAAACTTTCATTACTCAATTGATAAGTTAGATGAATTAGTTAGTGAAATAGAAGAAGCTAAAGTAAAGGGAATTATGATTTTTGGTATACCAGATCATAAGGATGAATGCGGAAGTTCAGCATATGACCATGATGGAATAGTGCAAAAGGCTATTAGAAAAATTAAAGAACTAAATAATAGTATTTTAGTTATAACTGATGTTTGTATGTGCGAATATACAAGCCATGGACATTGTGGAATCATAAGAAATGGTGATGTTGAAAATGATGAAACTCTTGAATATTTAGCAAAGATATCCCTATCTCATGCGAAAGCAGGAGCAGATATGATTGCACCTTCAGATATGATGGATGGAAGAATTGCAAAAATTAGAGAAGCACTAGATAAAGGTGGATTTAAGCACATACCTATAATGGCTTATTCAGCTAAGTATTGTTCAGCATTTTATGGACCTTTTAGAGAAGCAGCTAATTCTGCACCTGAATTTGGGGATAGAAAAACTTATCAAATGGACCCTGGTAACTTAAACGAGGCTATAAGAGAAATTGAACAAGATATAGAAGAAGGGGCAGATATAGTAATGGTTAAGCCTGCATTATCTTATTTGGATGTAATAAGAAAGGCAAGAGATACGTTTAATTACCCTATAGCTGCCTATAATGTAAGTGGTGAATATGCCATGATAAAAGCAGCAGCTAAAATGGGTTGGTTAGATGAAAAAAGATCTGCACTAGAAATGCTATTATCAATGAAGAGAGCAGGAGCAGACATAATAATAACATATTACGCGTTAGAAGCTAGTAAGTGGATAAATAAATAAATTACAATCCCCTATATCTTGAAAGATATGGGGGATTTTGTTGTATATTATAACATATTACAAATTACCCAATTATATATGGATTTTTAATTAGAATTTTAATATAATAATATTATGTAGCTAAAAATGGGAGGTGCATTATGAGTAATGTAAAAATTAAATCTATAGAAGTTTATCATCCAGAGAATGTTGTAGGAAATGAGTTCTTTATAGAACATTTCAAAAAATATGACAAAGATATAGCTGGAATGTTGAAGGCTTTCGGTAAAGAAAAAAGGTATTTAATTAATAATGATAGGGAAAATACTCTAACTATGGGTATTGAGGCAGCAAAAAAAGCATTAAGGTCAGCTGGAATTACAGGGAAAGATATTGATTGCATCATTTTTTCTAGTCAGATGCCAGAATATTCATTCCCAACGCAAGCACTTATAGTTCATAAGTACATAGAAGGAAAAGATGAAGCTATGTGCACAGATACTAATACTAATTGTGTAGGAATGCTTGTAGCTTTTGATAATGCAGCAAGATATTTGCAAAATAATAAGCATACAAAGAGAGCTTTAATAATAGGAGCTGATTATACATCTATACATTGCAGAAAAGATGATGAAATGACATACCCTGTCTTTGGAGATGGAGCATGTGCAATGGTTATAGAAAAAACTGATGAAGAGTCAGGGTTTATTGATAGTGTATACAAGACTAATTCAGATGAGTGGGATTTAGTAAAATTCCCTGCTTGTGGATTATCAAAAATATATGATAGTTCAATTTACGATAGACAATTACATTGGACTCCTTTTGATGGAAGTTTTATAGGAGAGTTTGCTAATGAAAGTGTACACAAGTTATTAGATAGACATAATATGAAGATTGAGGATATAAAAGCATATTGCTTTTCACAATTTGCATTTCCGATAATAACATCCTGCTCACAGGCAATGGGGGAAGATTTGAATAAATTTATATATATCGGAAATAAATACGGATACACTGGTACAAGCAGTCCTTTTATAGCTTTGTATGAAGGAATTAAAAATGGAACAATACAAAGAGGGGATAATGTTTGTTTATGGTCTGTGGGAACTAATTGGACAACCTGTGCTATAATGCTTAAATACTAGATTTACCAAAAAACTCACAATGCCTTTGGAATAAGTAAGAGGCATTGTGAGTTTTTTGGTATAAAAAGTTTTATAATATTTTTTAAATTTGATACTTTTTTACAAAAGGTTATGTATTGAGTTTTAAACTAAGAGACAACTTCGAAGTTTGCTAGTCCAACATTTTTAGCAAGTCTATTAAGTTGCATTTTTAAAACTGCATTGTTTATGATTTTTGCTTGAACATTGATAAAACCATCATTTTTATACATTTCGAAGCAGCCTTGAAGCATAGCAGATAAATCTTGAGAAGTCACATTTAATTCTGTGCAATCAAGAAATAACTTATATGATTTTGCATCTATGGCTTTTACTTGATTAATGTATTCTGCTATGTAGGCCTTGCCATCTTCCTCTGTAAATGATCCTCTTACATTAATAAATAAAGTTTTGCTTGAGCTGTCAGCTTTAAAATTAAATTTGTTACTCATTTATTCATTCCCCTTTTCTTAATAAAAATTAATAGTAGGCTTGTCTCTACATAAAATATTTTACAATAATTTTCACAATATTACAAATATATATATAATTTTATATAAAATATTTAATATAAATATATTATTCATTTAACAAGTTGTTTTGTAATTTTTATAGTTTTTAAAATAATAAAAAATTATAATAAATATGTAATTATAAGGATACATATATCGTTTTAATATATAGGATAACAAAATTTTATTTATGGGAGGATAGTATGAAGCTTAAGAATGAAGATATTATAGAAGAACTAAGAAGAAAAAATTCTAAGGCAATGGAATTTACAATAGAGAAATATAGTAACTTACTTTATAAAGTAGTTTACTCTGTGCTTGGTAGTTATGGTGATGAAGACTGCATGGAAGAATGTCTGAATGATACTTTTTTATCCATATGGAGAAATATAGATAAGTTTTTTGGTGATGAACAGAAATTTAAAAATTGGATTTGTGCTATAGCAAAACATAAAGCTATTGATTACAGTAGAAAAAAAACAAGATTAAAAATATTAGAGAACATTGATGATTTGAATATAGTGGGTAATGAGTATGTAGAAGAGCGACTGATTTTAAATGAGTTTAAGGATGAAATACTGACGCACATAAATAAATTAAGTGAATTAGACAAAAATATATTTTTAAAAAAGTATTTTAGAGAGATGTCAGTGGAAGAGATAGCAAATGAATTAGGACTTACAAGAGGAAATGTAAATACACATCTAAGTAGAAGTAGGAAAGTTTTACGAGGAAAATTAAAAGATTCTTTTGTGGAGGTTATTTAAATGAGAGATTTGTATGAATTTTACAATGAAGTAGATATAGATGTTGAAAAATATGAAGCTATAGATGTAAATATATCAGATAGGACAAAGAAAAGGTTAGTTAAGAATTTTAAAAAATCAGAAGAAAACTTTCAGTTTAAAAGAGAATTTAAATGGGGCAAAATACCTGTAGCTGCAGGGCTTGCAATAGTAATAGGTTCACTTGTTATGATTGAAAATCCAACCTATGCAAAAAGTGTGCCAGTTGTGGGGACGGTTCTGAATTATTTAGAAGAAAAATCAACTTTTATTAATCCTGAGTACACAAAATTCAAAGAAAATCTTAATATAGAGTCAAAGGATAAAGGTATTGATATTACACTTAATTCTGTAGTATATGATGGGAATTATTTATATCTAAACTATAAGCTTAAAAGCAATAAAGGTTTTGACACATCTAATGTTATAGATAACGCTACATTGACAATTAATGGGGTACAGATAAACGGAAATCAAAAGCTGCTAGAAAAACAGAGTGTTAATAAAGATTATAAAATCTATGATGATGAGCTTATATCTACTGGAGAAATACCTAATAAATTAGGAGGCGCATTAGATGGTACTTCAGATGACAATAATGAATACATTGGATTAACTAGATGGGACTTATCTAATTATCAAATAGATAAAAAGGTAAATATAGAATTTAATATAGATAGCATTGGGAAGACTCAAGGGAATTGGAACTTTAAGTTTAGTGCTTCAAAGGATCAGCTTATGGCTAAAACAAAAAGAATAGATAATTCAGGGACATTAAAAATACAAGACAATATGAATTTAAATCTAGACAAGATTATTATTTCTCCCTTTGGAACCACTATTGAAAATACAATGGTAACTGAAAAAGGAAAATGGACGGATAAAATAATGGGAGGAAAATCAACTAGTCTATCATATGATTATGTGATTTTAACAGATAAGGGAGAAGAATTGTTCCCAGAGATGGAGAGGGTTTTACACGAAGAGAATAGTAATGGGAAAGATGTTTGTAAAAGATATACTAGATTCACTGCCCCAAAGGAAACACCAAGCACAATAACCATAATCCCTGTACTTAAAAAGCAAGATATAGTTAATTATAATATAGATGATTATGAGTGGATTAAGATAGGAGACTTAAAGATAGGTAAAGAAATACCTCAAGGAAAAGATAGTAGTATTGTAATTAATTCAATTCATAAGAGTGATAAAGATACAAAGATAAATATCTCATTTAAAGGGTTAGATGTAATTCATAGAAATAATATTTTTTTGGTGAAAGATAAGGATCGCTATGGATACTTGATAAATAATTTAACTGATAAGAAAAAGGAATTTGAATTGCTTGAAATTAAAAGTGAACCTGAAGAATTTATGAAACCAGATAGAGGATTAAAAAATTACTCAGTTAATGGAAGTGATTATACATTTAAAGGGATAATTTCAGATAATGCTTATCTTGCAGTACCTAAGTATGATAATTTTTATGAGGTAGATTTAAAGGATTCAATTAAAGTAAATCTTAAATAATATTATTTAATACATATAGTTTGGATATATATATTCAGATTATATGTATTTTTTGTATAATAAAGTTATTTAATAAAGAGGTGAATTAAATGAAGTTAAATAATCTATATTTCTATATTCATTATTGTAATCATAGATTTGTGGATGAGAAAAAAGATTTCTCGAAAAAGCTAACAAGAAGAATCAATCACCATGAGCTTTTGCTGGTGAATGGTGGAAGAGGTTATATTTCTATAGAAGATAAAAGATATAGTATTGAAAAAGGCATGTTGTTTTATTTTAATCCTAGCATGACACACACTATAGAGGTGGATGAGAATGAGCCAATGTGCTTTTTATCTGTTCACTTTAGCTATATAGAACTAAATTATTCCAAGAATTCATGGGTAACTAAGGGGGGTGATGAGTTGCTTCCTTTAAATTCAATGGAAAAGTTAATGGATTATTATACTATAGAAGTTTTATTTAGAAAGTTAACTAACCTCTGGGATGAGAAGTTATTGGGATATGAGTTTGCATCAAAGACAATATTGCAAGAGATATTATATGAAATATTAAATAATATAAATAGAAAGAAATCTAATTATTCTACTGCCTTAAAAGTTAATAATATAATTTCTTATTTAAATGAAAATATAAAAAGAAAGATAACACTAAATGAGTTATCAGAATTAGTTAAATTATCACCGACATATCTATCAAGATCCTTTAAAGAAATTACAGGTTATTCTATAATAGAATTTTTTAATAAAATGAAGATTGATAAGGCTAAGGAGCTTATTATAGATGGAGATAAGAAAGTTAAGGAAGTGGCAGAAATTTTAGGTTTCAAAGATGAATTTTACTTTAGTAGAATTTTTAAAAGAATAGAAGGAATAAGTCCGTCAGAATTTTATAGCAAAAATGTCCATGGAGTCTAATATAATGCATGGAGATATAAGGGTTAATGATCTTATAATTATAATATAATCATCACATCTGTGATTTGAAGAACTATACATAGAAAGGATTATATTATATGAATCTTTGGAGAAAAAACTTAGTTGTTTGTTGGATTGGTATGTTTGCAACTGCAATAGGCATGAGCCAGATAGCACCGGTATTACCAATATACATAAAACATTTAGGTATCAATAATGTAGAATTTATCGAACAATTATCTGGGATTGCATTTGGAGTTACATTTATAATATCAGCTATTTTTTCACCTATATGGGGAAAAGCAGCAGATAAGTATGGAAGAAAACCAATGCTATTACGTGCAAGCCTTGGAATGTCAATTGTAATATTTAGTATGGGTTTTGTTCATAACGTATATGAATTAATAGGGCTAAGATTGCTGCAAGGGGTAATTACAGGGTATAGCACTGCATGTACTACGTTAATAGCAACTCAAACTGATAAAAAACATGCAGGATGGGCGTTGGGAACTCTTTCTACGGCATCTGTTTCAGGATCGTTGCTTGGACCAATGCTAGGAGGGTATGTGGAAGAAATACTTGGAACTCAATGGGTGTTTTATATAACTGGAGGACTTATGATGATAGCTTTTGTTACAACACTATTTTTTGTAAAAGAAGATTTCACCCCTTCTAAAGAAAAAACACTTACTATGAAAGAGGTATGGGCAAGTATTCCAAATAGCAGTTTAATTATAACCATGTTTGTAACTTCTTTTATACTTCAATTAGCTCTGTATTCAATAGAACCAATAGTAACAGTATACGTTACACAGTTATCTAAAAATTCTGCTCATGTTGCATTGATTTCAGGAGCAACATTTTCTGCCTCTGGGTTAGCTAGTGTTTTAGCAGCACCAAGGCTTGGCAAACTTTCAGATAAAATTGGATCGCAAAAAGTTATGTTAATAGCTCTCATAGTTGCAGGTGCAGTATTTATACCACAAGCATTCGTTAAAAGCCCATGGCAACTTATGGCATTAAGATTTATTTTAGGGTTAGCTACAGCAGGTTTAAATCCATCTATTAACTCATTTGTAAAAAGAATAACACCGGATTTTATAACAGGAAGAGTATTTGGATTTAATATGTCAGCTCAGTATTTAGGAGTATTTTGCGGATCTATATTAGGAGGTCAGGTAGCTTCACTTATTGGAATCAAATATGTATTCTTTGTTACGAGTACTCTACTATTGATAAATGCATTATGGGTATATAAGAAAGTATTTAAAAGATTTGAAACTAAATCAATTATAAAAAGCCAAGCAGTATAGGAGGACATAAGAAATGGAAAAAGATAATTCTGAAAATGAAATTATTAATCTAAAATCAACAGCATTAGTTGTAATAGATCTTCAAAATGGAATTGCAAATAGAGATCTTAAACCACATACCGGAGAGGTTGTTGTCAGTAATGCAGTAAAGTTAGCAAAGGCATTTAAAGAGAAAGATGGCTTTGTAGTATTAGTAAGGGTTTCGACTTTAGATGGGAAGGATATGTTAAAGCCAAAAACAGATATGCTAGGAAGTGCAGTTAAGCACAATGAAGGATGGGATATGATTGTCCCAGAATTAGCAGATATTAATGATACATATTTAATTACCAAAAGGCAATGGGGGGCGTTTTACGGAACTGACCTTGATTTGCAATTAAGGAGAAGAGGGATAGATACAATTGTATTGTGTGGTATATCAACAGGAATAGGAGTAGATACCACAGCAAGAGAAGCATTCCAAAGAGGGTATAATCAGGTCTTTGCTGAAGATGCAATGACAGCTATGAGTAAAGAAGAACATGATTATGTATGTAAAAACATTTTTCCAAGGATAGGGAAGGTTAGAAATACAGAAGAAATTATAAAATTAGTTAAATAAATTAAGAGTTTGTAGATAGCCTATACAGTAGTGTGTGTGGGCTATTTGTTTTTTTAAAAAATTATATACTTTTATTTTATAGATACCTTGACAGGCGAGGTATATATTGTTATGATATAACTACAGAATAAGAAGTAACAAAAGTAAAATTTTAGATAAAGAGGTGATGGTATGTCTATTACTTCAGATATAATAAGAGGACATACAGAGAGTATTATATTAGCTCATTTAGAGGAAAAAGACAGCTATGGTTATGAAATAAATAAGTCTATTCAAGAAAAAACGAATAATAAATATGAATTAAAAGAGGCAACTCTTTATTCAGCATTCAGAAGGTTGGAGCAGTCATCGTTGATAAGCTCATACTGGGGAGACCAAACAACTGGAGCAAGAAGAAGATATTATTCCATAACTAAATTGGGTTTAGCTGCACTCGAGCAGAATCGCACGGATTGGAATGAATCAAAGCAACTAATTGATAGTTTAATTAATGGAGGTAGGTAAAAATGTATGAAAAATTAAGAGAAAGGGTAGAGGAACTCTTTCAAGATGCCCCTAGAACCAATAGAGCATACGAATTAAAAGAAGAAGTTTTAGCTAACTTAATAGACAGATATAATGATTTAATTGAGCAAGGAAAGAGTGAAGATGAAGCTATAAATTCTGCTATGTCTGGTGTTGGCGATGTAGAGGAATTAATAAGAGGTTTAAAGCAAAACGATGTTTTTAATTATGAAGAAATGAAAAAAGAAAGACAAAAGTCTGCACTTATGATATCAATTTCTGTAGGCTTGTATATTATGAGTGTAGTTGTTCTTATAATAAGTAATGAGTTTTTGGGAGTAAATGATGCTATTTCTGTATCTTTAATGCTTACTATAGATGCTGTAGCAACTGGACTAATAATTTATAATGGAATGTCAAAGTCTAAATATATTAAAGAAGATAATACAATGGTTGAAGAGTTTAAAGAATGGAAATCAACTAATAGAAAGAAAAATGGAGTTATGCAGTCAATAAAGTCAATAGTTTGGACATTGATAGTTGCAATATATTTACTAATAAGTTTTGTCTTTAATGCATGGGCATTCTCTTGGATTATATTTATTGTAGGAGCTGCAATAGAAAGAATTATCACTCTAAGCTTTCAATTAAAGGAGTAATAATATGGAGAAAAGGTTAAAAGTAATAAGTATAATTATATGGGGAATAATTGCAGTAACACTTACTGGGGCACTTATATTTGGAATAGCTGCTGGAGGAAAGGGCAACTTTTACAAAATGATCGTATTCCATAGTGGTGATAGAAAGATTCAACAAACAAAAGAAATGTCACTGCAAGATGCTAAAAAAATAAATATAGATTTTTCTAGTGACGATATATCTATCTATACTACAGACCAGGATAATATAAAAGTTGTTCAAAAAGCTTATGTAACTTTGAAGGAAGAAGAAAAATTCACTATGGAGAAAAATGGAGATACCATAAATATAAAAAAAGGAGGAAATCATCTTAAATTTTTTATATTTGGTTTTGGTAATTTTGGATCTGAAGTAGAAGTTTATATTCCTAAGAAGTACAGTGACAATCTTTCTATTGAATCTTCTTCTGGAGATATAATAGTAAATGATGATATAAGTCTTAAAGAAGCATCCTTTAGCCAAAGTTCAGGAGAATTTAAATGTAATAGCGAAATAAAGGCTGATAAAATAAATCTAGAGGCTTCATCCGGGGATATTGATGTCAATAGTCTTATAGGAAAAAGCTATGATATAAATGTTTCATCAGGTGATATAAGAATATCTTCCCTTTCAGGTTCTGGAGATATTGAAGCCTCATCCGGAGACATTAAAGTAGGGTATAAAGATATATATGATAAGTCTAATATTACTGCAACCTCAGGAGATGTTAAGGTAAATATGCCAAAGGAATTGAGCTTCACGTTTGAAGGAAAGTGTACTTCTGGAGATATAAAATCAAACTTTGATTTAAGTTATAATAATAAAAAAAGAAATCAAGCAACAGCAAAAGTAGGAAATGATCCGTACAAACAATTAAAAGTAGATACTTCCTCAGGGGATATAAATATTTCACTTAATTAATAATTTTTATGAGATAACCTCAAAATTTAAGTATTTTGAGGTTATTTTTTTGAAAAACTAAAATAATGCTACTTAAAGTTAAAATAACAATATAAGAAAAGGTGGTATTAATAAATTTACAAGTGATATAATTATTATGGTAATTAATGAGAGGCATATGGATAATAAATATTGTGACTTATATTTTAGAAAGGCGGTGAATTTAGTGAGAGGATTATATAGGTTTTTTATAGGAAACTTAACTTATACTTGTTTGATATCAGGCATGAATAAGTTATTAGTTGAACTTAAAACCTTTTAGAAAATCCATTTCACTAAAGACTTATGAATAATAATGAAATATTTGAAGCATCTAAAAAATATATGCCTGGTGGAGTAAATAGTCCTGTAAGAGCTTATAATGGTTTTGATATAAATCCGCCCATTATAAAGCAGGGCAAAGGTGTACGCATATATGATGAAGAAGGCAATGAATATATAGATTTTGTTTTAGCATGGGGACCACTTATCTTAGGTCATTGCGATGAAGATGTAGTAGAGGCTATTTCAAAAACAGCTTGCAATGCAATCGCATTTGGTGCGCCAACAAGACTTGAACTAGAATTATCAAAATTTATATGTGAGACTGTTGATAATGTTGAAATGATAAGAATGGTTAACTCAGGTACTGAGGCGACCATGAGTGCTGTAAAACTAGCAAGAGGATACACAAAAAAAAGTAAAATCTTAAAATTTTCAGGTTGCTATCATGGTCACTTTGAAGGATTTCTAGTTGAAGCTGGTTCAGGAGTTTTAACTGCTGGAATAGCAGGGAGTGCTGGCATACCAAGCGAAACAGTAGAAAATACATTGGTAGCTGAGTATAACAATATCGAAAGTATAAGAAAAGTTTTTGAGGAACAAGGGGATAATATTGCTGCAGTTATTATAGAACCTGTTGCTGGCAATATGGGGGTAATTGTAGCAAAAGAAGAATTTTTAAGAGAATTAAGAGTTCTTTGTGATAAATATGGTGTGTTGCTAATTTTTGATGAGGTAATGAGTGGATTTAGGGTAGCATATAAAGGTGCACAAAGCCTTTTTGGTGTAAAGCCAGATCTTGTTACTTATGCAAAAATAATGGGAGGGGGGCTTCCTTCAGGTGCCTATGGAGGCAAGAAGGAAATAATGCAAATGCTATCTCCAATTGGACCAGTTTATCAAGCAGGAACTATGTCAGGTAATCCAATAGTGATGGCAGCAGGATTAACAACTTTAAAGAAATTATATGAAAATCCTATGATATATAAGCATATTGAAGAAATAGGAGATAGATTAGAGCAGGGTATAAAAGAAGCATCTAAAGAAAATAAAATACCAGTAGTTATAAATAGAGCTGGAGGAATGTTTACTATATTCTTTACAGAAAAAGAAACTATCGAGAGTTATGCTGATGTTAAGAATTGTGATAATGATAGGTTTAAAAGATATTTTATTCACATGATAAAAAAAGGTATAAACATGCCACCTTCACAGTTTGAGGCATTATTTCTTTCAGCAAAGCATTCAAGTGAAGATATAGATAAATTTATAGAAGCATTTAAGAGTTTTGAGGGATAAAAATAAGTTAGTATAAAGCAACTAATGAAGTATATTTAAGTACGAATGAAGATGAATCTATAGTGAATTCACCTACATAAAAAGTAGGTGTATTAACTATTGGGTTCATCTTTTGTTAATTTATTAATATTTTAATATTTTAATAATAAATTAGTATATAAGGTTTTAATTACTAAATTAAAATCTTATAAATATAAAATACACAAATATATTTCATCATGTCTTTTGAACACCTCCTCCACATTGCCTCTGCGTAAGGTTGCTTTGAGAGCTAGAATGAAGTATCTTTTTGTATTTATATAAAAAATCGTCAAGGCGATTATGAGCCGTCGATTTTTTTCTCGCATCTGCCTTTCCAAACGCATGTGAGGAAAAGTTGGCAGGCGACTAATTCTATTTTTTGCTCTTTAGGGTAGTCCAGTAAATCATTATATTAAAGTTCAAGCTTATAATGTTATCAACAACCTTAAAATATTATAAATACCTAAAGAGTAAAATAACTTCAAAGAAGTAATCTTATTAAAAGGGGATGTTAATCATGACTATCTATTTTGGCATAATTTACGGGGTTACGATAATTGCAGTACTAGCTATTATTATTCTGTCAAAGTACATTTTTAAGCAAGAAAAAGGAAACCCTAAGATGCAAGAGATATCTAATGCTATTAAAGAAGGAGCAATGGCTTTTTTAAAGAGACAATATAAAACTATTGCTTTAATAGCTATAATAGTTCTTATTATAATTACAGGAGCTAATTATTTTGCTAATTTATCAAAGGGAAGCAGTGATGCTACCAGCATAGCGTGGCATACTGGAGTAGCATTTGTTATGGGTGCTTTATGTTCAGCTATATCAGGCTATATAGGCATGTATATGACTGTTAATTGTAATGTAAGAACAGCAGAGGGGGCAAGAAAGGGCTTAAATAAAGCTTTACAGATAGCGTTCAGAGGTGGTGCAATTACTGGACTAGCTGTAACTACCTTATCACTATTTGGAGTTTCAACATTGTTTTTATTATTTGGAGGAGCATCAGGGAATGATACTCTAATAAAAGAGGCTCCATCACTCATAGTTGGTTTTGGATTTGGAGCTTCTTTAGTTGCGTTATTTGCACAATTAGGTGGAGGAATTTATACAAAGGCTGCTGATGTAGGAGCAGATTTAGTAGGTAAGGTTGAAGCTGGAATTCCAGAAGATGATCCAAGAAATCCAGCAGTTATAGCAGATTTAGTTGGAGATAATGTTGGTGACTGCGCAGGCAGAGGTGCAGATTTATTTGAATCAACAGCTGCAGAAAATGTTGGAGCTATGATACTAGGGGTAGCCCTATATCCTATATTTGGAGTAAAGGGAATTTTGTTTCCTCTTGTAGCACGTGCATTAGGAATAATTGCGTCTATAGTGGGAATAGCTTTTGTAAAAGTTAAGAATGAAGATGAAGACCCAATGAAGGAACTTAATAAAGGTTATGGAATTACCACTATAATAGTTCTTATATTCCTAATCTTTAATGTAAAATATATGTTAACTGGAACTCTTCCAGATGGAAGTGAAGTTAACACTTGGATGCTTTATGGATGTGCAGTAACAGGAATAGTTTTAGGTTATGCATTTGTTCTTTTGACTAACTACTACACATCAGTGAATAATAGACCGGTAAAAGAAATAGCAAAATCTTGTGAAACTGGTCCAGCTACAAATATTATAACTGGTATATCTATGGGTATGGAATCAACAGCATTGCCTGTACTATTTATATCCCTTGCTATTTTTATTTCATATAAGCTTGGGAATGCGGCTCTTGGTAATATTCCTAATGCTGGATTGTATGGAACTGCCATTGCAACAATGGGAATGTTATCAACTTGTGCATTTATTCTTGCAATGGATACCTTTGGACCTATAACTGATAATGCTGGAGGTATAGCAGAAATGTCAGGGGCTTCAGAAGAGGTAAGACTAGTAACAGATAGATTAGATGCCTGTGGTAACACTACAAAGGCACTAACTAAAGGTTATGCTGTAGGATCAGCTGCATTAGCTACATTTTTGTTATTCTCAGCATACCTAGATCAGGTAAAAAGCATATTAGGAAAGCCGTTAGAATCATGGTATTCAATTGATATTGGTAAACCAGAAGTATTTATTGCTGGATTTATTGGAGTTATGTTAGTATTTCTATTTAGCTCAACAGCTATTAGAGCAGTTGGAAGAGCAGCTCAATACATTATAGTAGAGGTAAGAAGGCAATTTAAAGAGATTCCTGGAATTATGGAAGGAAAAGCAAAACCTGATTATGCTAGTTGTGTTGATATAGTTACAAAAGGAGCTCTTAAGGAAATGGTTCTTCCAGGAATACTAGTAATAACAACACCAGTACTAGTGGGAGTTTTATTAGGAAAAGAAGCAGCAGGTGGATTTTTAATGATAAGTACAATAGCAGGTGTTGTAATGGCGTTGTTTCTAAATAATGCAGGTGGTGCATGGGATAATGCAAAGAAATATATAGAATTGGGAAGTTTTGGAGGAAAGAAGTCAGAGGCTCATAAAGCAAGTGTGGTAGGAGATACAGTGGGAGATCCATTTAAGGATACAGCAGGTCCATCACTTCATGTATTAATTAAGCTAATTAGTACAATAACATTAGTTTTCGTAGCTTTATTTAGTTAAGATTTCTTAAGAAAATAATTAAAGGATTGATGAAAACTCTGGTAATTATATTAATAGCTAAGGGTTTTCACAATCCTTTTTACTTTTTTTTCATATTAAGAAAATCAAAAAAGTAATTTCAATTTATAATTATCATATACTTAGTTAGTGAAGAGGAGATTTGAGATGTATAAATTAATATTAACAGATATGGATGGAACTTTTCTTAATTCAGAACATGAATTATCAGAAGAAAACATAAAGGCAGTAAAACGTGCACAAGAAAAAGGTGTTTTGTTTGGAATAGTATCAGGAAGACCTTACAAGCTTATCAAGCCATTCGTGCAAGAACATAATTTTAATTGCTATGCGGTAGCATTAAATGGAGCTCAGATATATAATGAAGAATTTGATATAATCAGTGAAAATTATATTGATAATGACAGCGTATATGAAGCAATAAAAATTTATGAAGAGGAAGACATATTATACCAAATATATACTAGTAATGAAACATTGTGTAAACCTCTAGGGAATCACGAAAAAGACTTTATAAATCTAGCAGAGGAATATTCTAGTGATAAGGAGGAAATAGCTAAAATAGTAGAAGATATGAAAAAACATACTTATGGTAATAGTCTTATTGTAGAAGATATAATAGACTACATAAAAGTTAATAACTTGAAGGTATGCAAAATGGAAGTAAAGTCTTCTAGTGCAGAAAAACTAGCTATAATTAAGGACAAGATTGGTAAAATAGAAGATATAAGCATCACCTCATCATATAAAAACAATTTAGAATTTGTGCATAAAAGTGTGGACAAGGGGTCAGCACTAGAACAATTAGGAGAAAAGCTTGGTGTCAATCCTAAAGAAATTATTGCAATAGGAGATAATCTAAATGATTTGGGAATGATAAAAGCTGCAGGGTTAGGAGTAGCAATGGGAAATGCTATAGATGAGCTAAAAGAACAAGCTAATTTTGTAACAGTATCAAATGATGAACATGGAGTTGCACAAGTTATCGATAAATTTATATTAAATAGTATAAAATAAGGGAGTACTTATAAGATAATAATTCATAATATTTTCATATCGGTTTATTATAATTATATAAACAATTAATATAAAGGACGGTGAAAATAATGGGGCGATATGATGGAAGAATTATAATGGGTGGATTCCATATGGGATGGATTTTCATGATAATATGTTTGATACTTATTGCATTGGCTATTTATTTTGTTATTAGAGTGCTTAATAAGAATAATTTTATAAAAGATACTGAGGAGAGTTCTCTTAATATACTTAAGGAAAGATTAGCTAAAGGTGAAATATCGGAGGAAGAATATCTTAGAAAGGCAGAACTTATAAGAAAAAAATAAAATAAGTATGAGTAATTGAGTAGGTTTTAGATAAAGATAATTTTATCTAAAACCTATTTTTATTTTCAAAATAGTATTGAAAAAAAAGAAAATTCGTAATAAAATAATATTAAACAATAACAAACAATAATAAATGATAATAAAATGGAGGGATACAATGGAAAAGATTTTATTAACTGGAGGAACAGGATTCTTTGCAAGTAGATTTGCTGAAAGGTTTAAAGATCAATACAATATTTTATCTCCAGATATAGAGGAATTAGATATAACAGATGAAAAGAAGGTATTTGAATTATTTAAAAAAGAAAGACCAAATTATGTAATACATGCTGCAGCTATAGCAGTTACAGATTTTTGCAATAAACATCCTGAAAAAGCGCATAAGATAAATGTTGAAGGAGCTATAAATGTAGGAAAAGCATGTAAAGAAGTTGGGGCAAAATTAGTATTTATAAGTTCAGAGCAAGTATTTAATGGAAATCCGGAAGAGGGTCCATATAATGAAGAGCACAAGGCAATTCCTGATACTGTATATGGACAAAACAAGCTTGAAGCTGAAGGATTACTGAAAGAAATCTTAGATGAATTATGGGTTGTAAGGTTTACTTGGCTTATGGGAATGCCAGATAAAAAAAGAAATATAGCTTCTAATATAATTTGGGAAACTGTAACAAGCTTATTAAAGGGTGAAAAAATATATGCTTCCCAAAGAGAATTTAGAGGTATGACTTATGTTGATGAAATGCTAGAGAATGTTAATAAGTTATTTAAGATTCCTTATGGTACTTACCATTTAGGAAGTGAAAACAATCTAAGCAGATATGAAGTAGTTAAGCATATACTAAAGGAAATGGGTTTAGAAAATAGAATAGATGAAGTATTAGTAGAAGATGTAGAAAAGTATAAAGATGCTCCAAGAGATGTTAGATTAGATACAAGCAAAGCAAAAGAGAATGGATTAGTTTTTTCAACTACTATTGAGGGGATAAATCAATGTTTAAAAGACTATAGTCTTATTCTAAAAAAATAATTTTTAAAACTCGTATTTACTTCTAATTTGCTGTGATATAATAATCTTGATGAAGATTATGTCTATTAGATGGGGGTAAAACATGGGTAAAAAAAGTAGAACCAAGAAAGAACGTGCTAATGAAGAAATAATAAAAGAAGAGGAACCTGATAATTCAAAAACTAAAGCGCCAGCTCTTCTATATATATGTTTAGGTATTATTGTATACTACGGTGGAAAAGGTATGAATAAGGATTCATTATCTGTTGCCGCTGGAGCAGGAATTTTACTTATAGCAATTGGGGTAATAAAGGCTGCTATATATTATATTAAGAAGGCCAAGGGTTCCAATGGGAAATTAGCAGGTAAATAGTGATACATTAGAAGGTGTGAAGAAATTTCACACCTTCATTTTATATATAAATAACTAATTATTGCATAGTATTATTAACCTTTCTTTGAGAATAATAATATTGTATTTACAACATAATTATATTTTAACGGAGGGATAAAAAATGAAAAATGCAAAAGAACACATTCAATCTTCTTTAAAAGACTTACAAAATGCTAGGACTTGTTTACAAGATGCATTGCAAAGTGTTGAAAAACCAGAGAATAGAACAAAAATACAAGATACATTTAATGCAGTTGATGGAGCTTTAACTAAAGCTCAAGATACAATAAATACATATAAAGAATCATAAGCGTAGATTTAGAAGAGCATCTCAAAAAGTGAGAATGCTCTTTTAATTTATAAATTTTTTGAATATGGTAAAGTAAAGATTCTCTGTGTACAAGTTACTTAATTACCAGTATATTTCATAAAAGTATGATATAATGAACTTGATATAAAAATTACAACTTGATATAAATTAGGATTATCTTTTTTATTTTTAGGAGGACACAGGATGAAAAAAGCTATTTTTATCGCATTAAGTGTATTAGTTGCTACAACAACTTTTGTAGCTTGTGGAAAAAAGGATAAGACAAATAAAGAGCAAGTCACTTTAAAGGTGGTAGTTCCAGATGGAATTCCAGCTTTATCTATGAGTAAGCTTTTAAAGGAAACAAAGACTCTTGATAAAAATGTTAATATTCAATTTACTATAGAAAAAACAACAGATAGTTTAACTTCAAAAATATTATCTGAAGATGCGGATATTGCGATAGTTCCATCTAATTTGGCAGCCCAGGCTTATAACAAAAAGCTGGGCTATAAAATTGCAGCAGGTGGAACCTGGGGGTCATTCTTTGCAATTACAGATGAAAATATTAATAATATTTCAGATTTAAGAGGCAAAGAATTAACAACAATAGGTAAAGGGCTTACTCCAGATATAGTATTAAGATATATCTTGAAGGAAAAAGGACTGAATGCAGATAGTGATGTTAAATTTAATTATCTTAACGGTTCTACAGAACTTGCTCCAAATTTTTTAACAGGAAAAGTTAAAACAGCCGTAGTACCAGAACCAATGCTTACAACAATATTAAAGAAAAAATCAGACACTAAAATATTGCTTGATTTAAATGAAGAGTGGAAAAAATTAAATTCCTCAGAAAATGGGTATCCTCAAAGTTCCTTAATAGTAAAAAATCAAGTAGCAAAGGATAATAAAACTTCAGTTGATAAATTTATTGATTTATATAAAGAAAGCTGTGAGTGGGTTAATACTAATCCAAAGGAACTAGGAGATTATGTTGAGGAACTAGGAATCGGTGTTAAAAAGGAAGACTTATCTCAAGCATTAAAAAGAGCAAATATTAAATTTTCAGATGCAGAGACTTTAAAGAAAGATTATGATATTTATTTTAAGGTGCTAATGGAAAATGCGCCAAAGACAATAGGAGAAAAAATACCAGATGATAATGCATATTATAAAGAATAAAAAATATATGCTAATTGGAACGGCATTACTAATATTAGTATGGTGGATTGTTAGTAATATATTAAGCAATCCAATTATATTACCTTCTCCAAGGGAAACTCTAGATTCATTAGAGATTATAGTTAGTGATAAGTCATTTATTTATACATTAATGGCAACATTACAAAGGTGTATATTGGGATTTGTAATTTCTTTAATTTTTGCTTCAATTGTAGGAATAATTGCAGCTTTAAATAAGAAAATACTTGAGATATTACAGCCTACCATGGCACTTTTAGAGACTGTCCCTACTATGGCAATAATTGTACTCGCTCTAATTTGGCTTACAAATGAAAAGGCACCTATTTTACTTGCTTCAATCGTTGTATTTCCAGTTATTTATGAAGCCGTTATTCAAGGAATTGTTGATATAGATAAGAGCGTAATTTCTATGACAAAGGTGTACAAGGTAGGAATAACAGATAGTATTAGATATATTTATATTCCAAGTATGGCTAAAAGCGTTTTTGGGGTACTTTCATCCGTGATAGGATTATGTTTAAAAATGGTTATAGGTGGGGAAGTGCTAGGACAACCTAACTATGGAGTTGGGACAAGTATTCAAATGGAAAAAATGCAGTTAAATACTGCAGGTGTTTTTAGTTGGATAGTAATTTTAGTTGTTTTTGTTTTATTTATAGAATCTATAATTAAACTAATGACTAAAAGATGGAGGACTTTTAATTAATGGTTGATTTTTATTTGGAAAACGTAATAAAAGAATTTGGCAATTTACGAGTCTTAGATGATATTTCTATGAAGTTTCAAGAAGGAAAGATTACATGTATATTAGGACCATCTGGCTGTGGAAAAAGTACGTTGTTAAATATAATTTCTGGGATAGATAAGGATTACCAGGGAAATGTATCTGGCTTTGATGAAAAGGAAATAAGTTTCGTTTTTCAAGAAGATAGATTAATACCTTGGCTTAAAACTAAGGATAATATAGAAATTGTTCTTAAAAAGAAGTATAAAATAGAAGAGCGAAAAGAATTAATTTATAAGTATACTTCCATGATGGGGATAGATAAATATTTAAATTTCTATCCTAAAGAGTTAAGTGGGGGAATGAAACAAAGAGTTAGTCTTGCAAGGGCACTATCTTATGGTGGAGAAATAATTATCATGGATGAGCCATTTAAAACCCTAGATATTAAAAATAAAAATAAACTTATAAGAGATTTTAAAACTATCCAAAGTGAAGAAAAAAAGACTGTGATTTTTGTAACTCATGACATAGATGAATGCTTAGAACTTGGAGATGAAATTTATATATTAACTGATAAGCCAACTAAAATTAAAAGAAAAGTGAATAGTAACATATCTAAAAAAGAAATACTAGAAATAGTTGAAAAGGACTAATTAAACACGTAATAGCATAAAGATGAGGATTGAATTATGGAGAAAAAACTAATTAGAGAAAATATAATTAAAATAAGAGATTTACTTGATGCAGACATAAAAAAAATATACGACATTAAAATTAAAGAATTTTTAGTGAATTTTAATTTATATAATTTATCAAACAGTATTTTTATTTTTGTGGGTTTTGGAAACGAAGTTGATACAATGAATTTAATCAAGGATGCTTTAGAAAAAAATAAAAGAGTTTATGTTCCTAAGATCGATAATAAAAATAAAGAAATGAAAGTAATTAGAATAAAATCTATAGATGAATTGAAACCTGGATTTTGGGGGATATTAGAACCTGAATCTAATGAGGAACTTGATGAAGAGTTAGATTTAATAATAATGCCAGGAGTAGCATTTACAAAGAATGGGGAAAGAATAGGCTATGGTGGAGGATATTATGATAAGTTTTTAGAAAAAGCTAATCCAAATATTCCTAAAGTAGTACTTGCATTTTCACTTCAAGTTTTAGAAGAATTACCTCAAGAAAGCTTTGATATTAAAGTTAATTATATTATCACGGAGAACGAAATAATTGATTGTAAAACTCTATAAATAATTAATATAGAAATGCAATATTTTTCAAAAAAATAGTTGCATTTTATTTTTTTACCATTATAATATAATTAATTAAATAATCGATGGTCTTTTATCAAGAATGGTGGAGGGACTGGCCCTATGAAACCTAGCAACAGCTAACATTCATTAAGTTAGAATTGTGCTAAATCCTGCAGGTACAGAAATTTTTAGTTGATTTCTGGTTATCCTGATAGATAAGAGAAAGAGTAATTTTGCGTATTTAACTATGCTCTATTAGCTATTTCTACTTATCTTATAGTAGAAATAGCTTTTTTATTATAAGATAAGCAGCAGTAACGATGATAGTTGTTTATGTTTGGTAAGAGGCCACCTGATAATAAAAAGGGGGCTTTTTTTAATGAGTAAAAATTTTAGTTTGGGAACAATTGCGGTACAAGGAGGGTATAAGCCGAATCCAGGTGAACCAAGAGTTTTACCAATATTTCAAAGTACTAGCTATCAACAAGGAGATCCTGATCATGTTGCAAAACTATTCGGGTTAGAAGCTGAAGGGCATCTTTATACTAGAATAAGTAATCCAACTATAGCTGCCTATGAAGAAAAGTATGCGGCACTACAAGGAGGAGTTGCAGCAGTAGCAACCTCATCGGGCCAAGCAGCTATATTTTATGCAATAGCCAATATAGCCAAGGCAGGAGACCATATTATATCAACATCAGCTCTTTATGGAGGAACATTTAATTTATTCAATATTAACTTAAGAAAATTCGGTATTGAAGTCACATTTGTAGATACTGAAGCAAGTGAAGAGGAAATACTAGCCTTAGCAAAAGAGAATACAAAAGCTATATATGGAGAAATAATAGGGAATCCAGGTTTGAATATATTAGATTTAGATAAGTTTTCTAGAGTAGCTAAAAAAATAGGGGTACCATTAATTGTAGATAATACAGTACCATCACCATATTTGTGCAATCCTTTTGAATTTGGAGCTAATGTAGTTGTTCACTCTACAACTAAATATTCAGATGGTCATGCTGTTGCAGTTGGGGGAATTATAGTAGATGGAGGAAATTTTGATTGGGCAAATGGAAAATTTCCAGAATTCACAGAACCTGATTCAAGTTATCATGGTATAAAATATATTGAAGCCTTTGGAAAGGCTGCATATGCAGTTAAGGCAAGAGTAACGTTATTAAGAGATTTAGGGGCGTCACCTAGCCCGTTTAATGCATTTTTAACTAATTTAGGACTAGAAACTCTACATTTAAGAATGGAAAGACATTCCTTAAATGCACTAAAGTTAGCAGAATTTTTAGGAGCTCATCCGAAAGTTGCTTGGGTTAACTATCCATACTTAGAGGGAAACTCCCAATATGAAAGAGCTCAAAAATACCTTAAGGGTGGAGCGAGTGGAGTACTTACATTTGGTATTAAAGGAGGAGTAGAAGAAGGGAAGAAGCTTATCAAAAACTTAGAAATTGCAACACTAGTTGTTAATTTAGGAGATGCAAGAACTTATATTTTACACCCTGCAAGTACAACTCATGCTCAGCTTTCAGAGGAGGAGCAAAAGGCAAGTGGAGTAAGTCCAGATCTTTTAAGAATCTCTGTTGGTATTGAAGATACTGAGGATTTAATAAGAGATTTTGAGCAGGCTTTAAATTCACTATAATTTCTATAAAAATGAACGTTTTATATAAGTAATTGTACGGAGGGCTATATTATAATGGTTAGGATATCTTTATTAGGATATGGAGTGGTAGGAACAGGATTAATTGAATTATTAGAAAAGAATAAAGATAAATTAGAGAATATAGAAGTAGTATCTATTTTGGTAAGAAACCTTGAAAAGCATAAAAATAAAAAATTTAGTGAGATTCTAACAGCAGATACAGAAGAATTTTTTAGCAAAGAAACTGATATAGTTGTTGAGGTGATGGGTGGAATAAATCCAGCATATGAATTTGTGAAAAGGGCTTTAAGCTTAGGGCGAAATGTTGTAACTGCAAATAAGGATTTAATAGCTGAGTATGGGGGAAAGCTAATTGACCTTGCAAGAAGAAAAGATGTAAATCTAAAATTCGAAGCTTCAGTAGGCGGAGGCATCCCATTACTTAAGCCTTTGCTTGAATCTTTGGAAGGAAATGAAATAAAAAGCATAACAGGTATATTGAATGGAACTACAAATTTTATATTAACTAAGATGAGTAGAGAAAACCTATGCTATAGTAAAGCATTAAGAGAGGCTCAAAAGCAAGGATTTGCAGAAGCTAATCCAGAGTCAGATGTTATGGGATATGATGCAGCTAGAAAATTAGCAATATTATCAACCTTAGCCTACAAGAAAAAGATATCTTGGAAAGATATAAATACCAAAGGAATTACTGAATTAGAAAGACAGGACTTTATATATGCTAAGGAGCTTGGTTATCAGATAAAGTTAATTGCGGTAAGTAAAAAAGTTAGAAATGAAGTATATGCATCAGTAGAACCAGCACTGATTGATGGTGATAGTTTATTCTCACAAATAAATGATGAAGTAAATGGAGTTATTTTTCATGGTGATGCAGTTGGGGATGTAAGCTTTACTGGAAAAGGTGCAGGAATGTTACCTACTGCGTCAGCTGTATATAGTGATATTTTAGATATAATAAAGGGAAGAGGGGAACTCCCTACAAAATATGAAGAAGAAGTGATTATAAAGGAAACGACTTATGACAAATCTTCACTACTTATAAGAATGAAAACTAATGATAAGAGAAGTGCCATAAAGGCTGTTAGGGAGAAGTTTAATAAAGCTCAATTAGTTGGTGAAAGAAAAGATGAAATAGCATTTTACTTAGAAATAGAAAGTGAAGTAGAAATTATTAAGCTATTAAATACATTAATTAAAGAAGGGAAAATAAATTCATATACTAGACTTCCCAAAGTATCATAAAAAAAGAAGAGACACATGTCTCTTCTTTTCTAATAATGGAATTAAATGCTTTTTTCATCTACTTCTTTAACTATTCTAACCTTGAACTCTTCTAAAGAAATAGCACCCTCTTCTCCATTTTTTCTACTTCTAACAGAAACTTCTTTATTTGCTTCTTCTTTTTCTCCAACAATTAGGATGTATGGAACTCTTTCAAGTCTAGCTTCTCTTATTTTATAACCTATTTTTTCAGCTCTATAATCAGCCTCAACTCTTATACCTTTATCTCTTAAGTTTTTAGCAACTTCATCAGCATAATCGTTATATTTATCAGAAATAGGAAGTATCTTAGCTTGAACTGGAGATAACCAAGTTGGTAGAGCACCAGCATATTTTTCTATTAACATAGCTAAAGTTCTTTCATAACAACCTATTGAACTTCTATGAATTATAAATGGAAGTTTCTTGTTACCATCTTTATCTACATAAGTCATTCCAAATCTTTCTGCAAGAGCAAAATCAATTTGAACAGTTATGATAGTGTCTTCTTTACCATGAACGTTTTTGAATTGAATATCAAGCTTTGGCCCATAGAAAGCAGCTTCATCATCAGCCTCAGTGTAGTCTATTTGAAGATGATTAAGAATATCTCTCATTATATTTTGAGTTTCTTCCCAAGCAGTTGGATTATCAATATATTTTTCTTTGTTGTTTGGATCCCACTTAGAAAATCTATAAGTGATATCATCTTGGATGCCTAAAGTAGTCATAACATATTTTATTAAATCTACAACACCTTTGAATTCTTCTTCTAATTGATCAGGTCTAACTACTAAGTGACCATCAGCTAAAGTGAATTGTCTTACTCTTATTAAACCGTGCATTTCACCAGAAGCTTCATTTCTAAATAGAGTAGAAGTTTCAGCATATCTAATAGGAAGATCTCTATAGCTATGTTGTTCAGCATTATAAATAGTGTATTGGAACGGGCAAGTCATTGGTCTTAAAGCAAAAACCTCATCATCCTTTTCCTCATCTCCAAGAACAAACATACCTTCTTTATAATGATCCCAGTGTCCTGAAACTTTATAAAGATCGCTTTTAGCCATAAGTGGAGTTTTTGTTAATACATAACCTCTTTTTTCTTCTTCATCTTCAATCCATCTTTGAAGAATTTGAACAATTTTAGCACCCTTAGGCATTAATAGTGGAAGTCCTTGACCAACTCTCTCATTAGTAGTGAATAAACCAAGTTCTCTACCAAGTTTATTATGATCCCTTCTCTTTGCTTCTTCAAGTGCTTCAAGGTGAGCATCTAAATCAGATTTTTTAGTGAAAGATGTTCCGTATACTCTAGAAAGCATCTTATTTTTTTCATCACCTCTCCAGTAAGCACCAGCAGATCTAAGGATTTTTATAGCCTTTATTGTCTTAGTAGACATTAAATGAGGACCTGCACATAAATCTACAAATTCACCTTGCTTATAGAAAGAAATTATAGAATCCTCTGGTAAATCATTTATTAATTCTACCTTGTATGGTTCATTTTTCTCTTCCATTAATTTTAAAGCTTCTGCTCTAGGAAGTTCGAATCTCTCTATTTGTAAATCTTCTTTTGCTATTTTGCTCATTTCTTTTTCAATTTTATCTAAATCATCTTGAGAGAAATTATTTTCTTTATCAAAATCATAATAGAATCCATTTTCAATTGAAGGACCAATAGCAAGTTTAACATTAGGATATAATCTTTTAACTGCTTGAGCTAATATATGTGATGTTGTGTGTCTAAAAGCAGCCTTTCCTTCTTGAGAATCAAATGTGCAAATAGAAAGCTCGCAATCTGAATTGATTTCATGACGTAGGTCAACAACATTTCCATTGACGATTCCACAACATGCAACTCTTGCTAAACCTTCACTTATAGATTTTGCAATTTCGTAAACTGAAAGACCCTCTTGAAATTCTTTTAAGGATCCATCTTTTAGTGTAATCTTAACCATAATAAGATCTCCTTTCAAAATTTGTATAAAAATAAAAAAACTCCCATCCCTAAATAAATAAAAGGGACGAGAGTATAATTCCCGTGGTTCCACCCAAATTGCTAAAAAATAGCCGCTTTAGAATAATCGTAACGTGATCTTACGGACTTTATTAGAGTCACTCAGAGGTGGTCTTCAGCTAAAGTCAATTTAAAAATACTCACACCAATTGTATTTTCTCTCTGAAAATATTATAAAGCTTACTCTTCTCTTCAACGTGTTAATTAATTGTTTTTTATCATTATAATTATAAAAATTATATATGTCAATAGAAGGGAGAAGTAAAACAATTTTAGAAATTATAAAAATGTACTCTTTTGTCTAAGTACTCATATAATAGAACATAGAATGCTTGGAGGATACTAAATGCTCTTTTTAAGATGGTTAATGGCGATAACGATATCAGCATTATTCTTTGCTCTTCTTGTATATTATAGGCGTACAGTTGTATTAGAATTGCCAGAGTTTAAAAAAAACTATGGTTATGAAGAATTAGAGGAAAAGTATAAGAGTAGGTATCTTATATTTAAACTTCTTATGATAGTGTTAATTGTAATAAATAGCTTTATAGTATTTATCAGTTTTAAAATGGCTAGCAGTAAGTTATTTTCATCAGCGGATATTATTTATAGTATAAGGATAGAATATTGGATTTTGCCAGCTATTGTAGTTTCAGTGCCTTTGTCTGTTATTTTAGCTAAAAAAATCTTTAAAGCTATTTTATTAGGAGATTATGAAGAATTGGTAATTTATATTTTTGCTCGTAAAGGCTGTCTATCCATAAAAAGTATGATTTTGAAAAATATATATAAAAATGTTGTATATAAGATAGTGTGTAGATTTTTAATTTGCATATTTTTCATATACGTTCTATTTGGATTTTCTTATTTTTCAGAATTTGGAAGTGATAGAATACAGTTAAATGAATACAATACATTAATACAGAAGAATTATCAGTATGATGATATAGCATATATAATTGAAAAATTCGCTTGGGATGGGCACAGGTTTGTAATTGTGTTTAAGGATGGTGAGAAATGGAGTAGTAAGAATATTCTTTATAACATAACCTCTCAAGATGATTATAAATATATGAAAAAGATAGAAGAGAGAAGTGGAGTTAAATCAATTGAATTAAAATAACTAGTAATATAAAGCTTGTAAATTACTAGTTATTTTAATTATACATGTTGAAATCTTAATTATCTATAGTCCAAATAGGATTATAGATATCTTTTTCATCGATAACAGATAACTGAGTATCCCAATACTTAATTCCAAGTTCTTTTTGATAAATGCTTAAAAAACCAGAAAAACCTACATTGCTAGCTGAGGAAGTAGGAGAAAAAGGTGTACCGGTAATTTGTTCAAGTAAATTTATTGTTGAGAAAAATGTATAATTTTTCTTCACTTCCTTTAATGCTAGTTTTGCTTCAGCTAATAATAGTTCGTCTAAATTCATTTTTACCTCCTGTTAAATTTTTACCATATATAATATATTATTTAATGTCTAAATTGATGAACAAAAATTAATTTTTTTAGAAAAAAATTAGCAATAAAAAGAAAAGATTTTTGGCGAAATGTTAAGTAAATATATTAAAACATAAAAAAAGAATAAAAATCACATAAAAACCACAATAATAATTGACGATTTAAAGAGAAAAATGTAAAA
This sequence comes from Clostridium sp. YIM B02551, assembly GCF_022324735.1. Classification (NCBI taxonomy): domain Bacteria; kingdom Bacillati; phylum Bacillota; class Clostridia; order Eubacteriales; family Clostridiaceae; genus Clostridium; species Clostridium sp. YIM B02551. The sequence goes on from NZ_JAKGTF010000011.1 coordinate 69,748, forward strand.
TAATAATAGGCGAAAGATAAATTAAATGAAATACAAAAGTAAAAGCAAACTAAAGATTATAAGATAATAAACAAATGAAAAATATATGTATTTGCATATAAAGATTTAGAGATACAAAAGAAAAGTGTTGATTAATAAGGTTAAGATAACTTTATTTTAGTTGAATAGAAGAGGGGCGTACGTGCCCCTCTTCTATTTTGATGTAAAATATTATTAATATTGCAATAAGTGAAAAATATATTGATTTTATATAGAATAGTTGTATAATATTATATGTGATGCAGGTGTGGCGGAATTGGCAGACGCACTAGACTTAGGATCTAGCGCCTACGGCGTGGGGGTTCGACTCCCTTCACCTGCACCAAATATATGCGGAAGTGACTCAATGGTAGAGTGTCACCTTGCCAAGGTGAAAGTTGCGGGTTCGAATCCCGTCTTCCGCTCCAAAAAAAGAACAGCATTTAAGCTGTTCTTTTTTTATATTTAAATTATATTTACAGATTAATTACTATTATAATTACTATGATAGTTTTAATACTAAATGTTCTAATTTTAGATCTTCTAACATTTCATAAGTGTAAAAGTAATCACCCATTAAACAAAAAATTATATCATCTTTTAGATAACCTTCTTTATAGAGTTTCATTTTCTTAGTTAATCTTTTAAGTGAGTTATTAGTTATACTTAATATAGAGTAGAGCTCCTGAGTAGTATAATATTTTTTATGAAGTAAAGTTAATAATTTACTTTGGAGTTCTAACTTATATTTTAAATCTATTTCGGGACATTTATGAGGTCCATTCTTGCCGCGATGATGTTCTTGACATAGATATTTATAATTTAGCGGGAAATCTAGTCCACCTTGACTTCTGTGAATAATGTGATGAATATCAGCTTTTTTACCACAAATCTCACAATAATACAATAATGTTATTCCTCCTTAAAATAATGTATTTTATAATATTATTATATGATAATAATTATAAAAGTTCAATTATATGAGGAATCCAATTTATTGAAGAAAAATTTAGGATTAACTTGATATAGGGTAAAAAATACTGTATAATTAAGATGTAAATAAATGTAAGAAGAGGGTGGTATGATGAGGCAAGCTTACAATTCAAGTGATTACTGGAAAGAACAAATAACACGAAGTAAAACACTTAGGGGGCGCATGTTCTTAGAAGAGCCAATCACAAACAAGACAGTATATCTTCATAGTTTGATATTTTGCAAAAACACTGGTATAGAAAATCTATGGATGCCAATACCTTCAATTAAGTTTTTGGTAGGTTATATTGAATATTCCTTTTTACAAGAAGCTTTTTATAAATGGGCATTTTGTGGAAAAGGAAATGATAAGCCTTCAATAGATATATCTAATAGGTACACTGAGGAGATAATAACGCTAGCTATTAAAAATAACAAAATATCCAAAACAGAAGCAAACAATATGAAAAGACATTTGTCTATGGTGAAAAAGTGTTGGGACCTTTCTAATGAAGAAATTCTTACAGAGTTAAAGAAATTTACTAGAGATTTTAACAAGACATGGTTAGGAGATAATACAGAGTTTTTGTATTTGAAAATTTTCTCGAATCCTAAAGAGTTGGCCGATTTTGTAATCGATACCACGAATATGACAAGCATAGGGGAAAAGTTTGAGAAGGAGTTAGGTGTAGATCAAGAAGGGTTTAGAAAGATATGCTTAATGGCATCAGAAGACTCAGAATGTGAAAAGAAATTGAAAAATATACTTTCAAGAAAGCTTACAGAAATTTTATAGTGGCAATGGCCAATAGTATTGACAATATAAACCACAATTAATATAATGAGATTTGTAAGTGCGTCTAATACTTCTTTGATAAGTAAGAGACGCACTGATTTTTGGGGTATCGCCAAGCGGTAAGGCAACGGACTCTGACTCCGTTATTCGTAGGTTCGAATCCTACTACCCCAGCCAAGTAACTTTTATTTAATCTACATATTAATTTTGTATAGATGTTGACAAGTCATAATGTATATTATATAATGATTCTTGTGTTCAAAATGCGGGTGTAGCTCAATGGTAGAGCCCTAGCCTTCCAAGCTAGTTACGTGAGTTCGATTCTCATCACCCGCTCCATAATATGCACCATTAGCTCAGTTGGTAGAGCACCTGACTCTTAATCAGGGTGTCCCCGGTTCGAACCCGTGATGGTGCACCAAAAAGATCTCGAAATTAAATTCGAGGTCTTTTTTTGTTATATAAAAAAACAAAAAAAACAAATAATTGTGGATTAAATATAATATATGTTAAAATTGATATATGAAGACATTTTTCTAAGTAGAAGTGGAGAGTGAAACGATATGTTTAGTCCAGAAGAAATACAAAGTTTAAATGAATTAGAGTTTTTGCTATATAATTATGTAGTTAAAAATTCTGAAAAAGTAATATATATGAGAATAAGGGATTTAGCAAAGGAGGTACATGTATCCACCACTACAATATTAAGATTTTGCAAAAAAATGGATTGTAATGGATTTTCAGAATTTAAGGTTAAATTAAAAATGTTTTTAGAAGAACAAGAAAAACAAATCTTAAACGACGATAAAACCGTATTTTTGGAATTTTTAAATAGAGCATCATCAAAGGACTTTGATGAACTTATGAATAAAGCGTGTAGCATAATACATGATTCGGCAGAAGTGCTATTTATCGGTATAGGAAATTCAGGTGGTATAGCAGCTTATGGAGCTCATTACTTTTCCTCATTAAATAAATTATCATCTTCTATATCAGATCCTTTTTATCCGGTAACAGGAGAAGTAAAGGAGAAAAGCTTGGCTATAGTATTATCAGTTTCAGGAGAAACTCCAACTATAATTAGTCATGCGTCGAGGCTAAAAAGCAACAATTGGAAGATTATAAGTATTACAAATAGTAAGAACTCAACCCTAGCTCAAATGTCTGATGTAACAATAACTTATTATGCACAATATCAAACTTATAAATATTATGATATAACTACACAATTGCCAGTAATGTATATTATTGAAACCTTGGCAAAGCGAGTATTTAACTTAGCTCAAAATGAGAAGAAATAGAATTCTAAAGGAATAAAAACAGCTTGTTTTTTTTACGTAACAAGTTACAAGAAGCAATATACGTTTTTTAGTGCCCCGAAACTATTTACAGAGTTTATGGAAACGAATACTATAGTTTATGAGGGGAGGCGATATAGCATGATATACAGAAAGCTTGATGAATTTCAACAAGGTTTCCTATGGGGATCGGCATCCGCAGCTTATCAAGTAGAAGGAGCATGGAATGAAGATGGTAAAGGCCCATCAGTTTGGGACAAATACGTTAGAATTCCCGGAACAACTTATAAGAACACAAATGGAGATGTAGCTGTTGATCATTATCACAGATACAAAGAAGATGTGGCTTTAATGGCTGAAATGGGCCTAAAAGCGTATAGGTTTTCAATCGCTTGGAGTCGTATCTATCCAGAAGGAAACGGACAAGTTAATGAAAAGGGTTTAGAGTTTTATGATAACTTAATTAATGAATTAATAGCTCATAAAATAGAACCAATAATTACAATATATCATTGGGATGTACCACAAGGGTTACAAGATCAATATGGTGGCTGGGAGTCAAGAAGAATAATTGATGACTTCAATGAATATTGTATAACATTATATAAAAGATTTGGAGACAGGGTTAAATACTGGGTAACTCTTAATGAACAAAATGTATTTATAACTCATGGTTATGAAAGAGAATTACACCCACCTAAGGTTAGGGATAGAAAGAGAATGTATCAAGCAAATCATAATGCTAGTTTAGCTAGTGCTAAAGCAATAGCATCATTTAGAAAATACGTTCCAGATGGTAAAATTGGTCCAAGTTTTGCTTTTTCACCAATTTATCCACATAGCCCAAAACCAGAAGATGTATTAGCAGCAGAAAATGCAGAAGAACTTACAAATTATTGGTGGCTAGATGTATACGTTTGGGGTGAATATCCTAAGATAGCGTGGAACCTTCTAGAAAAAGAAGGTGTAGCGCCAACTATTGAACCTGGTGATATAGAGATACTTAAAGCTGGAAAACCAGACTTTATGGGAATTAACTACTATAGAACTACTACAGTAGAAGTAAATCCTTTAGATGGAGTTGGAGATGTTCAAATGAACAACTCAGGTAAAAAAGGAACTACAGCTGAGAGTGGAGTGCCAGGAGCATTTAAGACAAAGAGAAATGAATTCCTAGAAGCAACAAATTGGGATTGGGAAATAGATCCTCAAGGGTTAAGAGTAGGAATGAGAAGAATCTCAAATAGATACAAATTACCTATGTTAATAACAGAAAATGGATTAGGTGAATTTGATAAGTTAGAAGGAAACGATGTAATAAACGATGACTATAGAATAGAATACTTAAAAAAGCATATTGAAGCTTGCCAAGGTGCCATAACAGATGGCGTTGAATTAATTGGTTACTGTACTTGGTCATTTACAGATCTATTAAGCTGGCTTAACGGATATCAAAAACGTTATGGCTTTGTGTATGTTGATAGAGATGAAAATGATGAAAAGGAATTAAGAAGAATTAAGAAAAAGAGTTTTGAATGGTACAGTAATGTTATCAAATCAAATGGGCAGCAATTATAATTAACATATTTGAAAGGGGTCCTTTATATGAAAAAGATTTTACTTGTATGCGCAGCAGGTATGTCCACAAGTCTACTAGTTAATAAAATGTTAGACGCTGCAAAAGAAAAGGGGGTGGAAGTAGAGATAACAGCATTGCCAGTTTCAGAAGCTAGCAAACTTGTAGATCAAGTTGATATGGTTCTTCTTGGACCACAAGTTCGTTTCCAAAAACCTCAAGTTGATGCTTTAGTTAGAGGAAGAATTCCTGTTGAAGTAATTGACATGAGATTATATGGAACAATGAATGGAAAAGCTGTTTTAGAAAATGCATTAACAAAAATCTAAAAATTAAATCTTAAAAATGGGTAAAAATTAATTTGGGTAAAAATTAATTTAATCAAAAACTGATGGAGGGGATTAATTTGAATAAACTAGAAGCAGTAATGGAAAGATTATTAGTTCCAATTGCTACTAAACTTAATGCACAAAGACACGTAATCGCAATACGTGACGCATTTATTTTAACATTTCCAATAACAATGGCGGGTTCATTAATAGTATTAATTAACTTCGCAATATTAGCACCAGACGGATTTATAGCTAAAATTCTTCATTTAGGAGACATTTTTCCTAATTTAAGTGCTGCTCAAGCAGTATTATCACCAGTATTAAACGGTTCTACTAATATACTAGCAATTATGATAGTTTTCCTTATAGGTAGAAACCTTGCTTTAAATATGAAGGGTGATGACTTATTAGCAGGTTTAACTGCAATTTCAGTATACTTTATACTTTATCCTAATTCTGTAACTATTGAAGGTGTTGGTTACCTAAGAAATCAATATTTAGGACCACAAGGTTTATTCGTTGCTTTAATAGTAGGTCTTTTAGTTGGTGAAATAGTAACTAGACTTTCTATGTCAGAAAAGTTAAAGATAAAATTACCACCAGAAGTACCACCAGCAGTTGCAAGAGCATTCGTAATCTTAATTCCAATAGTTATTGTAACAGTTGCATTTGCAGTAGTTAACTATGTAATTACTAGAGCATATCCAGATGGAATTAACGCATTAATTTATAAAGTATTACAACAACCATTAACAGCTTTAAGTAATAACGTTGGTTCAATAATAGTATTTGCTATAGTATCTAACTTCTTATGGATCTTAGGTATTCACGGACCAAACACAGTTGCTGCAATCAGAGAACCACTATTTGCTGAAGCAGGCCAAGCTAACTTAAAATGGGTTAACGAACATGGAACAGCTTGGGGTGCACCATATCATGCTACATGGGCAGTTAACGATGCATTCGCTAACTATGGTGGATCAGGATGTACACTAGGATTAATAATAGCTGTATTCATATTCTCTAAGAGAGCTGATTACAAAGATATTATTAAATTATCAGTTGCACCAGGATTATTCAACATCAACGAACCAATCATATTTGGTTTACCAGTTGTATTAAATCCTATACTAGTAATACCATTCGTATTAGCACCAGTTATAAATATAGTTATAGGTTATTCAGCTATTCAAGCAGGAATTATTCCACCAATCGCTTATGGAGTTCCTTGGACTACTCCAGGACCATTAATAGCATTCTTAGGAACAGGCGGAAACTGGGTAGCATTATTAATAGGTCTAGTATGTTTAGCAGCAGCTACACTTGTTTACACTCCATTCGTTATAGCAGCTAATAAGACTGCTGAAAGAGAACAACAAGCTCAAGCTCAAGCTTAATAACTATTAGATAGCTTCAGGGGGAGATACCATTGAAAAATTATTTGTGCTTTGATATAGGTGGAACCGATCTTAAGTATGGTTTACTTACTGAAGAAGGGGAAATCTTAGAAAAAGGTAAAACTCCTACTGATAGATTTAATGGTAAGGCAATATTAGATAATATTATAAGAATTTATAATGAATTTAAGAATATACAAATATCAGGGATCGCGTTAAGCATCCCTGGTTTTGTTAATTGCTTTACTGGATATATCGAAGTGGGAGGAGCTATTCCAGACTTTAATGATTTTAATATAAAGGAATATTTAGAAAAGGAATTGAACATTCCTGTTTCTGGAGAAAATGATGTAAATTGTGTAGCTTTAGCAGAAAAGTGGAAGGGTAGCGCAAAGGATGAGGATAACTTCTTATGTATGACAATTGGTACAGGTATAGGTGGAGCATGCTTCTTAAATGGAGATCTTTATAGAGGTGCTACATATATGGCTGGAGAATTTGGTTATATGATCACACATGGAATAAACAATAATGTTCCTTCAGAGTGTACATTAAGCAGATCTGGCGCTATACTTAGTCTTAGAGAAGAATATGCAAAGGCTAAAAAACTTCCATTAGAAAAAGTGACAGGAATAGATGTATTTAACGCTATGGAAAATGGAGATCCTATTGCTAAACTGGAAATAAATAAATTTTATGATCATTTAGCAGTTGGAATTCATAATTTATATTATGTTTTAAATCCCGACAAGATCTTGATAGGTGGAGCAGTAAGTCAAAGAGAAGACTTAATTAATGAATTAAGTTGGAGAGTTACTGGACTAAGTGATCTTGGACATAGAATTAAAGTAGAAGCTTGTTTACTAAAAAATGACGCAGGATTAATCGGAGCATTATATCACCATTTAAAAGTTATAAAATAATTAGGAAAAGAGGTAATAAATATGGATCCAATGGAATTAATTGCATTTAATATTATAAGTAATGTTGGTATGGCTAAGTCATTAGCTGTTGAGGCATTAAGAGAAGTTAGAAGTGGAAATAAAGAATTAGCAGCTGATAAATTAAAAGAAGCAGATGGATATATGGTTGAAGCTCATCACTCTCATGCTGAATTAATACAAAAAGAAGCATCAGGTGAAAAAGTAGAGTTTTCTCTTATATTAATGCATGCAGAAGACCAAATGCTAAGTGCAGAGACTATTAAAGAATTAGTTAAAGAAATGATAGAAATGTATAATGATTTAAAGGGAAATAAATAAAATAATATACTTAGCACAAAAAATCCAACCTTAGGTTGGATTTTTTTTTACTCTGTAAGAATTTACAATATTTTAAGGTTCAGGATACCTTTTAAGTTTTTAACTACTATTACGATAAATATAGTAGGGTATATAATAATATATTATATTATATAAACAAAAGTAAGGATAATAGGATGGTATATATGATGCTATTAGATGCTTTAAATATAAAAATTAATAATGGATTAAATACACTAATTACACTTTTGATGTGTGTATTTATAATTTCTATTATGTTATATTTATTAAAAGGGATAAGAAAATTACAAAGAGAAAATGAAAAGTTAATAAGAGAGATAAATTTATTACATGAAAAGTACCTATATGAAGAGGAAAAATATAAAAAATTAGATAATATTAAAAATGATTTTCTATCATTAATATCTCACGAATTGAGAACTCCTCTTACATCTATACTAGGCTTTACAAAGATTATAAGAAAAAAGTTTTTGAAATTTATAGTTCCTGAATTAGAAAAAAATGAATTTTTAGATGAAAAAATATACTATAATAAAGAACTAATAAAAGTTAATCTGGATATTATTATTACTGAAGCAGAGAGACTTTCTTCTATGATAGAAAATATTCTAGATATTACAAAAATTGAGTCGGGAAATGAAATGTTAAGAAGAGAGTCCTTAGTTATAGGACAAACAATAGTAAAAGGAATATTAGCTACTTACTCCCTAGCGCAAGAAAAAGAAATAGAAGTAGAAGAGGACATAGAAGTAGGAATTCAAAATGTCTGGGGAGATGAAGAAAAAATATTGCAAATAATTATTAATCTAATAAGTAATAGTCTTAAGTTCACACCAATAGGTGGAAAAATTAATGTGAAGGCAAAACAACTTAATGATGAATTTATAGAGGTTAGTGTAATTGATAATGGGGTTGGAATTGATGAAAAATATTTAGGTGTTATATTTGAGAAATTTAAACAAGTTGAAAATGGAGATGGAAATAAACCCAAGGGCACTGGCTTAGGGCTATATATAAGTAGAAATCTTGTAGAACTTCAAGGGGGAACTATTGGAGTGACTAGCCAAGAAGGAAAAGGAAGTCGTTTCTATTTTACTTTACCCATATATAAAGGAGATGCATTAGGAAATGAAAGTATTAGTAGCTGATGATGAGCTTCCTATTAGAATGCTAATGGAACAAACATTGGAGGATATAGAAGGAATTGATTTACTTTTTGCCAGTAATGGAGAAGAAGCTTTACATGCAATTTCAGAAGAAAATCCAGAGATTGTTTTTCTTGACGTGATGATGCCAGAATTTGATGGATATGAAGTTTTAGAGATTATACACACACATAAAGAGTATGATAACATGAGGGTAATATTACTTACGGCAAAAGGTTCTGAAATGGATATAAGAAGAGCTGAAATGTATAATATAGATTTATATATAACTAAACCTTTCGATCCTGATTTTATTTTGGATAAAACAACAAAAATAATAGAAGGAATTAAAAGAGATAATCAATAAGAGGATAAAAAGATAGGAATCTTTTTATCCTCTTATATTTTTTATTTTAATAATGATACAAATTTATTCATGTCATATTTGCCAAGAACTGCAACTCTATCAATATTTTCTGGATTATCATTTAAATCTGCTGTTCCTCCACCTAGATTAAAGGATATAGAGTATCCAGCATCTTTTGCAGCTTTCTTTGTATCTTGATTATATTTACCGAATGGATAACAAAAAGTGTTAATTGGCTTACCAATAATTTTTTCCAAATCAGCTTTAGAGTCTTTTGCTATTTTTAGCTGTTCAGCATAACTAAGTTTGTCAAGTTCTTGATGGTTTGTAGTATGAGAACCAATGTCAATACCATTCTGAGACATTTCAACTAATTGAGCAGAGGTCATATAATAACCATTGTCTCCTACCCCAGATGTTATTATAAAAATAGTTGCGTTCATACCTAATTCTTTTAAAATAGGATATGCTATTTGATAATTGTTAAGATAACCGTCATCAATAGTGATTAAAACTGATTTTTCAGGAACAGGTTTTTTATTTAATATATAATCACTAAATTCATCAATATTTAATGTAAAATAACCTTTATTTTTTAAGTATTCTAGTTGTTCTCTAAACTTTGCAGCAGTTACGAATAAGTCTGACTTATCATCACCAAAAGCATGATAGCATAAAACAGGAATTTCCTTAGGAACAACTAATTTTTTCCCTTCAAATCGATCTTTTTTTACTGGTTCTTCTTTTGTAGGTTCCTCTTTTGCCGGAGAAGTTATTGTTGTATCGATAGTTGTTTTAGCAGTTGTATTAACGTTATCTGAAAGAGTTGCCGTAGAAGATTTTTTAGAATTATTTGAATTTATGAATCCATAAACACATAATGCAACATCAATTATTAATAACACAATAATAACTTTTAAAATGTTTCGCTTGTTTTTCATTGTGAATCCCCCTTAGTTTTACATAATTATATTATAGCAAGGAAAGCATATTAAATAAAGTTTATAAAGATATTAATAGTTATTCACAAAAACTGTGGATTATATGTGTATAAGTTGTTAATTAGTATGTTAATAATAGACAAATAGAAACAAATAATATGTTAATAATATTTTTGAGGAGGTAGAAAAATGAAGAAAATAGGAGTAATTAGCATAATTTGTCTGTTTATGTTAAGTTGTATTAAAGTGAGTGCTGTGGAAAAAGCTGTGGATAATTCTCCGGGATGTCAGGTTGTTAAGTTTAGAGAGGAGCTTAAAAAAATAGATGAAGAGATGATAAAAGGGGAATTAAAGTATCCATATTTAGTAGATGAGAAAAATGAATTTATTAGTAGCATTAATAATGATTTGAATAATGATATTGAAGTGTGGATATCAGATTTAAAAGATTTATCTGTAAAATATAAAGAAGATATGAAAAAAAATAATTTATCTGAGATTAGGCCATTTGAGGTTGCAAGCAATTATAAAATCACACTAAACAGATGTCCATATTTAAGTTATTATATAGATTTTTATCAGTATACTGGGGGAGCACATGGAATTACTACAAGAAAAACTTATAATTTTAATATAAAAGATAAGAAATCAATTGAATTAAAAGATTTGTTTATAGAAGGATATGATTACAAGAAAGTTATAAATAATGAAATAACCAAACAGATACAAAAAGATAAGGATAACTTCTTTGAAGAAGGAAAGGCATTTAAGGGAATAAGTGATGATCAAAGGTTTACAATAGGACAAAAAGGAATTGAAGTATATTTTCAGTTATATGATATTGCACCATATGTGTATGGAATACCTACGTTTAATATTCCTTATGAACTTTTAAAAGATGGATTAAAATAAACGAGAAAGTCATGGGTTTCTATGACTTTTTTACTTTTTATACCACTTATTGTAATAATTCAAGTATAATAAAAACAAGAGCATAATTATGCAAAGAAGGAGGTGGAGAAAATCAAAACTTTTAATTATTCTTCGATTTTTTTTAGGGCATTAGTTGCATTATATGCATTAATTATTAGTATAAAATTTAATAGAGATCAGTTTAATAGAATAATTATCTTTTATTTACTAATCTATTTCTGCTTCTCAATAGGCTTCTATCTTTTAGATAGGCAAGCATTAAAAATATTATTTATATTTTTTGAAGTAATAGTAATTTATATGTTGTATAAAATCAATCCAATCTTTATAATCCTTGGTTCACAAATTATCTCAGAATTATTTGAATTTAATGAATTAGTTAAGTATGGGTCGATGATTTTAATAAGTATTTTAGGAACTGGAATTACAAAAGAGAATAAGTTTTTATTCTATCTTCTTCTATTTATTACATATGCCTCTCTAAGTATAATTAAAAGTTATTTAGAGAAGACAGATAGTTTAGAAAAAGAAAATAGAGAACTTAGAAAAAACTTAACTTATTATAATAAATTAGTAGAGAATTCTAAGGATTTTGAAGAACAAGTGTTATACGCAACACAACTTGAAGAAAGGAATAAGCTATCGCAGCAAATGCATGATAAAATTGGACATGTAGTTGCAGGGAGTTTAATGCAGTTAGAGGCGGCTAAAGCTATAATTGAGGAGGATACAGAAGCGTCTAAAAAGTTACTGGAAGGAACTATTTCTGTACTAAGAAGTGGTATTGAAGATATAAGGATAACTTTACGAAACATAAAGCCATTGAAAGAAGAATTAGGAATTAATAGACTTAAGCTAGAAGTAGATAGAGCACTTAAGCATTCTTCAATTAATAGTCATATAAACTTTAAAGGAGAACTAAACAACATAAACTATAATCAATGGAAAGTAATAATTGATAATACAAAAGAGGCATTAACTAATACCATAAAGTATTCTAAAGCAAAAGATTTTTGGGTTAATATTCATGTAATGAATAAAATGCTCAAAGTAGAACTAAAAGATAATGGTACTGGATCAAGTATAATTACAAAAGGTTTAGGAATAGCTGGTATGGAGCAAAGAGTTCAGGAATTAGGTGGTAATATAACTTTTGATGGATCAAGTGGATTTTCAATAGTCATATTAATGCCTATATAAATTGTAAAAAAAGTAAATTTGGGAGAGATAATATGATACGGTTATTAATTGTTGATGATGATGCATTAATAAGAGAAAGTCTAAAAATTATTTTAAAAATGGATAATGAAATTGAGGTAGTAGATACCTGTGATAATGCTTTAAAAGCTATAGAAGTATGTAGCAGTAATGAAATAGATATTGTGCTACTAGATGTTAGAATGCCAATAATAAATGGGGTAGAAGCTACAAAAGAAATAGTTAAAAATAAAAAAACCAAGATTATTATATTAACTACCTTTGATGAAGATGAATATATAAGAGAGGGTATTAAAAATGGAGCTTCAGGTTATTTGCTTAAGAGCACACCACCAAAAGATATAATCCAATCAATAAAGATGGTTGCGGCAGGTAATCATGTATATGGTAGCGAAATAATAGAAAAATTAAAAGATTCATTAGAGAAGAAAGCAACTATAAATAAAGAATTATTTACAGAAAGGGAACTTCAAATAATGGAAGCTATTTCTGAAGGCTTATCAAACAAAGAGATAGCAGCAAAACTCTTTATATCTGAAGGAACTGTAAAGAATTATATAAGTAGTATTCTAGATAAGACAGATTTAAGCCACAGAACTCAAATTGCTATATATTATATAAAAGGAAGTATTTAAAAAATGACAAAAGTCATATATAAGTTGTGACCTTCTACCCTAAGAAAGTAGAAGGTTTTTTATTATACTTAAAATATAAGTTAGAGGAGGGAATATAATGAAGATTTTAAATATAAACAATTTAGAAAAGAGATATGGCAATTTTCTAGCAGTAGATAATATTTCACTATCGGTAGAGAAGGGGGAAGTATTTGGACTATTAGGACCTAATGGTGCAGGAAAGAGTACAACCATAAATATAATTATAGGTCTTCTAAAGAGTAATGGTGGAGAGATACAAATCTTTGGAAAAGATCAAAAAAAGCATGAGAAAGAAATAAAGAAGAAAATAGGAATAGTTCCTCAAAACTTGGCTATTTATAAGGAACTATCAGCAGAAGAAAATATTGAGTTTTTTGGATCAATATATGGACTTAAAGGAAAAGCACTAAAAGAAGCTGTAGAATATGCATTAGAGTTTACTGGGCTTTTAGAGCATAGAAAGAATAAAGCTAAAAATTTCTCAGGTGGAATGATGAGAAGGCTTAATATAGCATGTGGGATAGTTCATAAACCTGAACTTGTAATTATGGATGAACCTACAGTAGGAATAGATCCTCAATCCAGAAATCATATATTAGAATCAGTTAAAAAATTAAATCAAGATGGATGTACGGTTATATATACTTCTCACTATATGGAAGAGGTTGAAAACTTGTGTAATAGGATTTCCATAATGGATAAAGGAAAGATAATAGCAGAAGGAACTCAAGAAGAGTTAATTACAATGGTTTCAGATACTCAAAACTTAGAAGTTGAGATTTCAGATATTAAAAAGATTGATAAGGAAGAAATACTAAATATAAAAGGGGTTAAAAGTTTAATCATTAAGGATGAAGTTCTAAATATAAATTCCCTTAGAGAAGTAAGTAATCTTAATTTAATTATTGATTATTTAACTGCTAAAGAAGTGAAAATTAGAAATATAGGATATACAGATATTAACCTTGAGACTGTATTTTTAAATTTAACTGGAAGAAATTTAAGAGATTAGAGGTGATATCATGAGAAAGATATTTGCAATAATAAAATATGATATATTGGCAAATAAATCTAGTAAGTATATCATAACAATTTTGTTTTATCCAATAGTACTAACATTAGTGTTAGGATTTGTATTGAAAAATGTATTCTATTCTAATTATGAGATGGAAAAAGTCAAGGTATATTATGTTTCAGATGGAAAAGAAGTAAGTGCTCAATTTCTTGATGTGTTTAAGTCATTGCAAGGTAAAATAGATTTTGATATGGAAAAAGTACAAGACATAAATGAAGCCAATGAAAAAATCGGGAAAAATTATGATTCATTAGCAATAAGTTTTACCGATAAAGAAGTAAAAGTTTATAGAAATAATAATGGAAGTGTTTCAACTGAAATTGTTTATGGAGTTTTAAATACAATTGCAGATAAATTTAATGTAATGTATTCTATTGAGAAAATAAATCCAGAGGCTATTCGAAATATTGATTTTAGTAAAATTCAAAAAGACTTTACAGATTTTAAGAGGATAGAATTAAAAAGAGAAATGACCTCCTATGATTACTATGGAGTAGCAGAATTCACCATGATAATTATGTATATAAGCCTGTTTTCATTAGGAATAGTAAATACTCAAAGAAGAAATGGGACAGAAGGAAGAATATTTCTTGCAGGAGTATCAAAGCTTCAATATATCATTTCCAGAATCTTAAGTATGACTATATTTAATATGGTATTAATGACAGTTCCTTTTATCATACTCAAGGAGATAATAGGAATATATTATGGAACAGATTTACTAACTTTGTTCACCATTTTTATAACATTAAATCTTTTTGCAGCAGCCTTAGGGGTAACGTTTGGGTTCTTATTTAAAGAGGAAAGAGTAGCAAATACAATGATTCAGGCTGTAGTTATTCCAGCCTTGACCTTTTTAGGTGGAGGATATGTTTATTTTGGTGATAATATTCCCTTTGTCCTTGATTTAATCACAAAGTTTTCACCACTTAGATGGGCAAATAGATCAATAATAAACATGATTTATGGTGGTGATTATAGCAAAGTCTCAACATCAGTTGTAATTAATTTAACTCTAACATTAATATTAATCCTAATTTCTTATTTAAAGATCAAGGGAGAGGAGAAGTTATCATGAGTGAATTTTTTTATCTCGTAAGAAAAAATCTGAAGTTAATATTCAATTCAAAGTTCATAATAGCGCAGTTATTAATTCCAGTTGCAGCAACTCTTGCATTTATAAAATTATTTTCATCAATGGGTGGGACCTTAAATTATGGTGTTATAGATTTAGATAAAACTACAAGCTCAAAATATGTTATAGAGGGGACTAAAGTTAATAAAGGAAATATTACGTATTTTGAAAGTGAAAGTGAATTAGAGCAAAAGATAAAAAATAGAGAAATAGATGGAGCATATATAATTCCTAAAGGATTTGAAGATGCAATACTAAAAGGTACAGATAATAAGATATCAATAATTATGGGTAGTGATAGCAGTTTAAAAAATTCATTACAGTCTAGCATAAACGATAAATCCGGAACACTAACACAAATTGCTCAAGGAGCTAAAGGAATTAAAGAAACCTATTATAATATTATTGCCGAGAGTGGTAATAAAGAAATTAGTGTTAACCAGTATAATTTAGAAGACAAAAAATACGATTTCCAAGTAACTCAAATGTCTGTTGGAATATTGATATTCTTTATGATGATAAGAGCTAGTGCTACGTCTGATATAATGCTAGAAGAAAAAAGAAGTAATTGCTATAGTAGAATATTTGCATCACCAGTAACTCCGTTAAAATTCATTGGAGCAAATATACTAGCAAACTTGTCTATACTATTGATACAAATATTGCTGACT
Source organism: Clostridium sp. YIM B02551 (assembly GCF_022324735.1). Taxonomy (NCBI): domain Bacteria; kingdom Bacillati; phylum Bacillota; class Clostridia; order Eubacteriales; family Clostridiaceae; genus Clostridium; species Clostridium sp. YIM B02551. Next base: position 85,561 of record NZ_JAKGTF010000011.1, read on the forward strand.
GTATTTTTTATGAAATGGGTGTTTAAAATATCCACTGGGGTACCGATGCCAATGTTACTATTTGCTCTATTATTAATATCATTAGTTGCTATTGCTTTTACAACAATGATGGGAATAGCAATAAAAGATGATAAAATATCTGGGCTAGTGAGTAACTTGTTAATAAATGTAAGTTGCATGTTAACTGGCTGTTTTGTTCCATTTGAATGGATTCCAAAGAATATAAGGAGTATATCTTATGTATTTCCTCAAAGTTGGGTTATGGATATATTGGAGAAATATCAAAATGGAATAGGAGATTTTAAAGATATTTTAATAAATATAATAACCCTTTTAGCATTTATAGTCACATTCTTAGTAATTGCAGCATATAAGATAAAATATTCTAATAAAGAGATGAGTCTTGTGGGAGAGTAATAAGTTGTAATATATTGACAGGGAATTAGATGTTTAATATAATTAATGTATTATTTTATAAGGAGGATAGATTATGACTAATATAATTGGTACTGTAAAGTTTAAATTAAATAAACAGTGGAAATATAGCAGCTCCGTAATGAAAAGTGCAATTTTGGACTTCTACGGGAGAAGTGCGTCCATTTTTAGAATAAGTACTAATTATTTTATATATAACCTTGACTCTAAAAAGTATCTTTTTGTTTCATAAGATTATTATTTAAGTTTTTTAGGCTCAAGGTGGATATCTTGAGCCTTTTTATATAAAATAGAGATTTCTTTATATTGGATACACTTTTTCTTATAGGCCTTATTATGTCTTTGATTTTTAATAAAAAAGACAGGGGCTTATTTTTATTTGAGTAAAAAGATTTATGAAGGAGTGTATATCAATGAATATGAAGAAAAGTTTAAATAGAAATATATCAATAAGCTATATTTATAGTTTTTTAATACAATTAAATGTAACATCAGCAATTTGGGTACTATATCTTGCTTTTAAGGGAATGACTCTTGTTCAGATAGGATTAGTAGAATCTATTTATCATATTACCAGCTTATTATTTGAATTACCTACTGGAGCAATTGCAGATATATATGGGAAGAGATTTACCCTGATTCTTGGCAGAATTCTTCAAATTATATCAAGTATTTTGATGATAACAGCTAATAGTTTTTTAGGATTTACAATAGCATTTATATTTTGTGCAGCTGCTAAGAATTTAAATTCAGGTTCTGCAGAGGCATTAATATATGATAGCTTAAAAGGACTAAACAAAGAAGAAAAATATAAGATTATATGGGGTAATCTTGCATTTTTTATGTCAATTGCCCAGGGAATAGCAGTACTACTAGGAGGAATACTAGCAGATTTAAGTTTTATATATGCATATATTTTAGGGTTAATAGTAGAAATTATAGCATTAATAATAACCTTTGGATTTACAGAAGTTACTACTGAAAATAGATACAAAGAAAATAATGCATTAATAGGACAATTAGTCACCAGTTTTAAAGTATTGAAAGTAAGAAAAGTAGTTTTATATTTAATTTTATTTTCATCTTTGATAGGAAGTCTTCAAACTACCGTATTCTTTTATTGTCAAAAGTATTTTGAGGATTTGAATTATACAAAGACATCTATAGCATTAATTTGTGCATTAGGTAGTTTGTTTGAAGCAATATTTTCGAAATATGCATATAAAATTGAGACTTTCTTTAAAATTAAAGGGATACTAATTGGAATATCTACGGTAAATATATTAGCTCTAATGGGTCTTGCAGTATGGCAGAACTTGTCGGTGTTTTTTTTCTTACTAACATCTATAACTGGAGGATTAGCATATACCATTTTAAGTGATTATATTAATTCAAGAATACCATCAGAGTATAGAGCAACAATACTTTCAGTGGATAGCTTATGCTTTAGTTTATTCATGATTTGTATTTTCCCTTTATTCGGGCTTATAGCAGATAAGATTGGATTCACTATGACTTTTGGAATAGTTGGGGGGATGTATATTCCCGCCATAATATTTATACTTTTAAAATTAAGAAAGTACAAAGTTATAGAAGTAAGTGAAGATGAAAGAAAATTAGAAAATTAGGAAATTGCTAATTCTAGCCTCAAGAAATATTTTTTCTTGAGGCAATTTCTATAAAAAATTAGTAGTATCATGAATTTTTCTTGAAAAAAGTTATATAATTTACATATATAGCAAAAACGTAAGGGGAAGTTATAATGAATTATATTTTAAAACTAGAAAAAAGAACAACACAAAATATATTGGCCATGGTATTACTAGTAGATCTTGCTATTTCAGAAGTTTTAAAGTTAAATGTAACCTTTGTACTAGGATGTATGCTTGGAGTAATATATATTTCATATTTAAAAATTATAAGGCCTATTTTAGCAAGAAAAAAATATACAAATATTATAACTACATTTGTACGCATGTTATCAATAAATGAGATAATAGGTACAACTACTATAATAATTTTAATTGGTATAATCGAGATTCTTAATATTAGACAACATAATGGATTACTTCCAGGTTTAGTTTCCTTTAGTGATATTTCCACAATAGCACTTAACATTACATTTATAGCAGTAATTTGTATAATTATATTTAGTTATGTAATGTATAGAAAATATAATATACAAATGATTAGTGAAGGCTTGTTATTAAGTGATGGTGAGTTAATACAATGGGATGAAATAAAAATAATTCGAAAAGAAGAAGCTGAAGATTATGTTTTTTATTTATTATTAATAAATGAGGAATCCAGTGCATATAAAATTAAGCTGAAAATAAATAAATCGGTAACTGAGATAGCAGAAAAGAAATTTAAAGAGAATAGTATTTGTATATAAAAAAATCGTCAAGGCGATTATGAGCCGTCGATTTTTTTCTCTCATCTGCCTTTCCAAATGCATGTGAGGAAAAATTGGCAGGAGACTTATTCTTTTTTTTACTCTTTAGCGGAGTATACAGGGTTTTTTATAGGAAACTTAATTTAGTTGAACTTAAAACCCTATAGTAAATACTTTGATTATAATTCAAACTTATAATGTTATCCACAACCTTAAAATAATATAAATTCCTAAAGAGTAAAAATAAAGAGAACCTGTAATATATTAAGCATTACAGGTTCATTTTATTTAACTTCTAACTTTTGGACTTGTTCCATTACCTCTAAAACCAGGACCATCAGATATTTTTCTACCTAATCGAGTAACCTTGCCAGTAATACATCCTCTGCAGTGAGCAGGTGTATCACTAATACATATCTTTCCTGGATAAAGAGCGTATAGTGCTCTATATTCTCCTTCAGTTACATTTGGCATAACAACATTTGCGCCAGATTGTAATGCTATAACTCTACCATCCTTATTCAGAGATTCCATAGCTGTAGTGGCAGGTATGTTAATGTCGGGAAGAACTAATCTAACTAAGGCCATCATTTTTAAGGCTAGAGTGAAATCGCCACCTTTTTCGTTAGCTAAAGGTGTATCTTCATTAGGGATAAAAGGTCCTATACCAATCATATCAGCATCTAATTCCTTAAAGAACAGGATATCATCAGCTAAAGATTCTAAGGTTTGTCCAGGAAGTCCTACTAAAGCTCCTGATCCAACTTCATAGCCTAAAGCTCTTAAGTCCCTAAGACATCTTTTTCTTTCTTCATGACTCATTCCAGGATCCATATCTTCATATAATTTCTTATCAGTTGTTTCAATTCTTATTAAGTATCTATCTGCACCTACTTCTTTAAAGGCTTTGTATTCCTCAAAAGTTTTTTCGCCAAGACTTAAAGTAATAGCAACTCCTAAAGCCTTAATATCAGTAACTAATTTTTTCATTTTCTCAACAGTAAAATAATCATCTTCTCCACCTTGAAGAACAATGGTTTTATAGCCATAACTAACAGCTTTATTAACAAAATCCATTATTTCTTCATAAGAAAGTCTATATCTCTTAAGATTTTTATTATCTCGTCTTAGACCACAGTAAAGGCAATTTCTTTTACAAATATTTGTGAATTCTAATAATCCTCTTAAATGAACATAGTCACCTAAGTATTTTTGTCTAACATCATCAGCGGCTTTAAATAATTCGTCATTAATACTATCATCTTTTAATATTTCAAGTATTTCTTCTTTGCTAAGGATATGAGTTTCCTTACCTTTGTTAATTAAGTCAATTGTATTCATAAATTCCTCCTAATGGAAAAAAATTATCTAAAAATAAAGACTATAGAAATTATACTATATTATTTTACATTAAAAAAGAATATTTATCTTATTTTTATTCTAAATGGAAATTTATCACAAAAAAAATACACTTTTCATAAAATACTATATAACAATTTATGGAGTGAAGGCATTGTTATACGCATTAATATTAGCCGGAGGAAAAGGGACAAGGCTTTACCCCCTTTCAAGAGGAGCAAATCCAAAGCAGTTTCTTAAAGTAGTTAATAGCAAAAGCTTTTTACAAAATACTGTTGATAGAATAAACCCTCTAGTGGAAAAAGACAATGTTTATATAGTGACTAATAAAGATTATCTCCCAAAAATAAGGGAGGAATTAGAAGGGTTTAAGGAAGAAAATATATTTTTTGAACCTGAAAATAAAGAAACTGCCACATGTATAGGTCTTTCAGCCGTTAAACTCCTTAAAAAAGATAAGGATGCTCTTATGATAGTTCTTCCATCAGATCATCATATTGAGGGTGAAAAAAACTATATTGAGACTTTGGAGCAGGCAGTAGAGATAGCAGAAAGAAGAAGAGGTATAGTGACCTTAGGAATTGATCCAACTAGACCAGAAACTGGATACGGATATATAGAGATGGGTGAGAGAATAGGAGGAAGTTTTCCATCATATAAAGTAGCTAGATTCACTGAAAAACCAAATTTGGAGGTAGCAAAGGATTTTTTGATTAAGGGAACTTATCTATGGAACTCTGGAATGTTTATATTTAGAGCGGATGTAATATTAAGAGAAATAGAAAAATATATACCTAAAATGTATAAATCTCTTATGGAAATATATAAAAGCCTAGGAGAAGAAAATGAAGAAGAGGTAATAAAGGAGCAATATAAACTTATTGATGGAATATCAATAGATTTTGGGGTAATGCAGAAAACCAGAAGAGCCTATGTGATAAAAGGTGAGTTCTTTTGGGATGATATAGGAAGCTTTGGAGCACTGAGTAGATTTCTGAATAATCAAAATTCTAACTCAATAACTAATGGGGTTTTTCTAGAAGAATGTGAAAATTGTTCAGTATTTGGAAATGATAAAAACCTTATAATTGGGTTTGGAATTAAAGATTTAGTAATAGTAGATGCTGGCGATGTAATACTAGTTATGGATAAAAGTAGAGATCAAGAAATAAAGCATTTATTTAATACTATTGGAGAAAAAGAGAACTTAAAAAGATATTTGTAAAAAGCCTTAGGTGAAAGCCTAAGGCTTTTACTTAAATAAAATTTGATATACTTTCTCTAAATTGTTTAGGTGTTAAGCCAGTATATTTTTTAAAGGTTTTAGAAAAGTGTTTTTCATTACTATAACCAACTAGCTTTGCCACTTGATAGTTTTTTAATGTCCGATTTTTTAGAAGTTCCTTAGATTTTTCAATTCTATAACTGTGAAGAAATTCTAAGAAGTTCACGCCTGTTTCTAATTTAAATAATTGACTGAGATAAGTTGGGGTTATATATATAACCTTAGCAGTAGTTTCTAAAGATATATCTTTATTATAGTTATTAATTATATAATTCATCGCAGCAGATACTAAGGAATTGTTTTTATGATTTTTGTTTATTTCATTGAATATTTTATCTAAGATTAGCTTCACCTGATCCTTAATTTCATTTATAGTTTGGCATTTTAATATTCTATGAAAAGGTGAAAAATCCTTAGTGGAAGCAAAATCAATATTAATATCATTTTCTATACAAAACTTATAAATACTACCTAAAAGTGATAAGGTTGAACCTTGCAAATAATTTTTCAAGGGAAATCCACCTTTTGATAATGCATAATAAAAAGATTCAATATACTTATCAATAATTAAGTTATCACCAGTTCTCAAAGCATTTATTATAGCTAGCTCTTCCTCAACTGGGTAGAAACTTTGTTTTGCTTCTGATTCTTTCACGTCATGGATAGAAATTAATATGTCATCACCTAAATAAAACTTTGAATTAATAGCAAGATATGACTCTTTATAACACTTATCAATTTCTTTTAAATTGGTGACAGGATCACCTATTCCAATACTTACTGTGAAACCAAGGTTAGCCTTTATAGAATCCTTTAATCGTACTAACGATTGCTTAATTTCTTCATAAGAGTAGCAGTTATCAGATATAAATAAAATTATTACTATATATTCCTTATAATCTAATAATTCAATGGTAAATAGACTATTTAGATTATTATAAATCAAATCTTTAATAGAAATTTTAATTGAGTCAATATCTATTTCATTATATAAATCATAAATCATTGAGGAATAATCTAAAGATATAACTGGTACTAAAATATAATTATAATCATTTTGAATATTATACAAGTTAAGCTTAGATTGTAGATTTTCACTGGAATAGTCATGATTACCTAATATAAGTTCTGTAAATAACTTTTCCTTAAGAGTTAATAGGTTTTCATTTAACAGCGCATCCTTTGAACGTTCAACATCTAATGTTTCTTTTACATTTAAAACAACATCTAATATTTCAGATGGCTTACAGGGTTTTAAAAGGTAATTTGAGGCGCTTAATTCAATAGCCTTTTTAGCAAAAGAAAAATCATCATATCCACTTAAAATTATGCATTTTGATTTTATTTTTCTTTTTGTTAGTTCTTCAAGAACTTCTAAACCAGTCATTTTGGGCATTTTTATATCCATAATAATTATATCTGGCTTAAGATTAATAATACTATTCAATGCATCTAATCCATTATCAGCCTCTCCAACTACTTCTATATCATAATCTTCCCAGGATATTAAAGATTTTATGCCATCGATTAAATCTATTTCATCGTCAGCTAAGAATAACTTGTACATAAATCAAACCTCTCTTAAATTAAAATATACTATTTATTAAGACTGTTATTGAGTGGAATGGAAATTGTAACAGTGGTACCTAAATTAAGTTCGCTTGTTATTATTAGAGTATAGTTATCGCCATAATAAAGTGATAAACGTTGATTAACGTTTCTTATTGCATAACCATTTTTTGTACTTAATTCATCAATTTTTTCAAGACTTAATAGATTGTTTATAGTTTTATTATCCATACCTTTACCATTATCAATTATTTGAAATACTATAAAATCTTCTACTAGTTCCCCAGAAATAATAATTAGACTTCTATCATTATCTTCTTCAGTGCCATGTATTATTGAATTTTCAACAAAGGGTTGAATAATAAGCTTAGGTATTGAGTAATTAAGAATTTTATCTGAAATATTAATTTTATATTTTAACTTGTCTCTATACCTCTTTCCTTGAAGTAGAAGATAGTTTTCAATAAAGTCAGCTTCTTCTTTTACTGAAATAAATTCTCTACCATTACTTAAAGTTATTCTAAATAGCTTAGAAAGAGCATATACCATATCACTTATTTCAGTTTGTTTTGATTTTTCAGCTTTCCAAAAAATCATGTCTAAAGTATTGTATAAAAAATGAGGATTAATCTGAGCTTGCAAAGCCTTAAGTTCTGCTTCCTTTTCCTTAAGCTGCAATTTATATACACTGTTAATTAAAGTTTGTATATTATCAATCATGTCATTATATTCCAAAACTAACATTCCAAATTCATCCTTATATTTAAAGGAAACTTTTTCTTTGAAATTCCCTTTCTTAACTAATCTCATTGAAGCTAATAATTCCTTTAATGGAAGAGTTAATCTTGTAGATAAAAATATTGAAAGTAAAAAAGATATAATAATGCATCCTAAAATTACTCCAAAAGTAAGCTCCATAATTGAGTGTAGATTTTTAAAAATTTCTTTTTCAGGTGTAAGGGAAATTATCTTCCAATTGCTATTTGTAATATTATCGAAAGTAGCGATATAATTAGAACCTTTAAGTTTTACAGTATTATATCCAGAAGAGGATTTGATATATGGAATAATAGAGTTTAAACTTTCTTGGTTATCTATTACATTATAGGGGTCATTTAGAGCTATTAAGTTATTATTGCTATCTAAAATTAAAACACTGTTTGAAGAAACTTTTAATTCTTGGGAATACATATTCTCTATGGTTGAAGAATTAATACAAATGACCATAAGGCCACATTCTTTAAGGGTATTTGTATCTATTATTGTTCTAACCATAGCAATTTTATCGCTCTTATTATCAGATATAAAAGGAGTATCACCACTTTTGATTTTAAACCAAACAGGCTGTCCTTTCATCTTATGTGCAAGAGTATATATATCGTCTTCTTTAAACTTATTATAGGACTTTAGTCCTGTACTCCCATCTTTACTTAAGTAATAATTAGCTCCAAGGTCACCATAAATAGCCATAAAGCTAATGTAATCTTTTGAGGCGAGGAGTATATTTAGCGGTTCTAATCCATACTTCGTGAAGTTTTGATTATCATTAGAAACTTCTTCAGTCTTTACATAAGATTGGACAAGTGGATTTAAACATATAAAAGTTGATAAATCGATTACATCTTTTTGCAAAAAGTCTATATTAGAACTTATTTGCTTTATATCTTTAACGTTAACTGAAGTCATTTGTTCCTTTAGAGACTTTGATGATACTAAATATGAGTACCCCCCTAAAATGAGAGAGATAAAGGATATAATAGTCATGAAAAATATAATCAATTTATTTTTAAGGGTCATATTCATATAAATTTTATTAAAATTTCTACATATACGTTTTAACATAGACATAAAAAGCCTCCGAGTAGATATAAATTAATTTTATATTAAAGGATAATAAATTTCAAATATTTCCACAAGAGGTAAAATATAAACTTCTAAAAAATGAGACCATTTTCATAAATTTGAATACTATTATTTAAATGAAAAGGTTTATATAATTACTCTAGCAGTATAAATGTGAGAGCAACTTGATAGCTTTTAAAAGACTACTAATTTAAGTAGGGAGAATACATATATGAAAAGATTAAAGGGATATAGATTTAAATATGTTATATTATTTATTTTCGTTGGTATTATTAGTTTTGTTGGATGTGAAAATAACGGAGAAAAATCAGATTACAAATCAAAAGAAAGTAAAGAAGTAACTATTAAATTTCTTTCCAATTTACCTGAAAGAACATCAGGACAAGGAAAATTAGAGCAATTACTTATAGATAGATATATGCAGGAAAATCCAAATGTGAAAGTTGAGGTTGAAGCATACCAAGACGAACCATATAAACAGCGATTTAAAGCTTATGCGATATGTAATGAATTACCAGATATATTTTTCATTTGGGGACAACCATCATTTTTTAATCCTGTAATGCAAGGAGGATATGCATCAGAGTTAAACCTAGACTACTTTTATAAAAATAATTTTAGTGAAGATTCTTTAAAAGGTTTTAAGATGAATGACAAACTTTATGGAATTCCCAAAAGTACAGATTATATGGTCTTATATTGTAACAAAGATGTATTTAGTAAATTGAATCTTAAAATTCCAAGTAATTATGAGGAGTTAATAGATTCATGTAGAAAATTAAGAAGTTCAGGCATTAATCCAATAGCAATGAATATGAAAGATAAATGGCCAATGGCTTTGTTATATCAAGAACTTGTTCTAATGGAAGGAAATAATCAAGCGCTTATTTATAAAGCAATTAATGGTGATATAAAGTTTTCAGGAAATGAAACATTAAAAAAAGCAGCGGAGGATTTACAAGAACTCTTAGAGGTAAATGGGGATATAAACCTATCTACATCAGAAGATTATAACTTATCAATGAATTTATTTACTCAAGAGAAGGCTGCAATGTATTATATGGGATCTTGGGAATTAGGAATGTATAATAATCCTGCCCTTTCAGATAGATTCAAGAAGAATATAACTGCTATTAAGTTTCCTCAAAAAAATAATAATGATGAGAAAGGCTTAATAGCATGGAATGGAGGTGGATATGCAATTTCAGCTAAATCAACTGTAAAAGATGAAGCTATGAAGTTATTAGAGTATATGATGAGAGCTGATAATTGGCCAAAAAGTGGATTGGAAATGGGATTAATCGTTCCTGCTCAAAGATATCAAGGTGAATTAGACTTTAAAGAGTCTCCACTTCAGAAAGAACTAGCAAAAATATTAAGCAACTCAACTTCAATAAGTGGAACATCTTGGCATGATAGTATGACGCCGGATTTCAAGACAGTAAGCGAAGAGCTGTCCTATGAACTAGCAGCAGGTATTATATCACCGGACAATTTTTTATCGCAAATGGATCAGGAAGTAGCTAAAGAAAAAATTAATAAATAGTTGTAAGTTTAAAAAATGAAGGGGGAAAATTGAATATGTTAAAGAGATGGTTGTCCAGATTTTTAACTACTACTTTTGCAACAACGATGCTTTTGGGTAATATCGTTCAAGCTCACGCAGCTGAACAAAGTGCTGATATTTATTTAAATCCAAGAGCTTCAGTAGAAGATAGGGTAAATGATCTAATGTCAAAAATGACACTGGATGATAAGATTGGTCAGATGGTGCAAGCTGAAAGAAAAACAGCAACTCCTGCAGATGTAAAAACCTATAAGCTAGGTTCTGTTTTAAGTGGTGGAGGATCATTACCTACACCTAATACAGCTGTGGGTTGGGCTGATATGATTGATGAATATCAAAAGTCAGCAACTTCAACAGAGTTAAAAATACCGATTTTATATGGAGTAGATGCGGTACATGGAGATAACAACGTCTATGGAGCAACTATATTTCCGCACAATATAGGATTAGGTGCTACTGGAGATACAGGATTAGTTAAAAAAGTTGGACAAGCAGTTGCTGAAGAAGTAAGAGCAACCGGTGTAAACTGGGCATTCGCACCAACCCTTGGAATACCTCATAATGAAAGATGGGGAAGAACTTACGAAACCTTTGGGGAAGATTCAGAGCTAGTAGCAAAAATGGGTGAAGCATATATAGAAGGGTTACAAGGAGAAGATCCTAGTAAAACTCTTAAGAGAAATGATAAGGTTATTGCTACAGCAAAACATTACATTGGCGAAGGTCTTACAGAAAATGGAACTAACCAAGGCAATGTTGTCATGAGTGATGAAGATTTCCAAAAAGCATTAAAGGATGAATTACTTGCTCCATATAAGGCTGCAGTAGATGCAGGGGTAAGATCAGTAATGGTTTCTTATAATAGTGTAAATGGAGTAAAATGTCATGGAAATGCAGATTTAATTACTAAGGTATTAAAACAAGACTTAGGATTTAAAGGAATTGTAATATCTGACTATGAAGGAATTAAGCAAATATCAGGAACAGGAATTACAACTCAAAAGGACAAGATAGCTGTTGCTATTAATGCCGGCATAGATATGGCTATGGAACCTAATGATTGGAAAGGTTTCATGACAAGCTTAAAAGAATTAGTAAATGAGGGTAAGGTTCCACAAACAAGAATAGATGATGCAGTAACTAGAATTTTAACTGTTAAATTTGAAATGGGACTTTTTGAAGATCCATATGCTCAAAGAGACTTATTAGATACAGTAGGTTCTAAAGAAAATAGAGAAGTAGCAAGACAAGCGGTAAGAGAATCATTAGTTTTACTTAAGAATGATAATGACATAGTAGGACAGTTAAAGAATAAGAAAAATATTCTTGTAGCTGGAAAAAGTGCAGATGATATAGGATTACAATCAGGTGGATGGACAATATCTTGGCAAGGTAGTGCAGGTAATATAACACCTGGTACAACTATATTACAAGGAATTAAAAACACAGTAGGTAGTGATGTTAAAGTCACTTACAATAAGCGTGGAAGAGCTGCTGCAGATAATGATGTGGCTGTAGTTGTTATAGGAGAAACTCCTTATGCAGAAACAGATGGAGACAGAACTCCTGATAAATTAACTTTAGATTCAGATGATTTATTAACACTTAAAAACATAAAAGAAACTAATCCTAATCTACCAGTTGTTGCAGTATTAGTAACAGGAAGACCTATTACTATAGCTGATCAAGTGCAAGATTTTGATGGATTAGTTGAAGCGTGGCTACCAGGAACAGAAGGACAAGGTGTAGCAGATGTATTATTTGGTAGTTATGATTTCACAGGAAAGCTTACTATGACATGGCCATGGTATGCAGAAGATATAACAACAAAGCATGATGATGGAAAAGCATTATTTAATTATGGTTTTGGACTTAAAAAAGGTGAAAATAAAGAATTACCTGCAAAACCAGTTAAGCAAGATAAACCTTCTATTCCAGTACCAGGAAAAATAGAAACAGAAGCTTATTCAACCCAAAGTGGATTCCAATTTGAAACTACTCAAGATGTTGGTGGTGGACAAAATGCTGGTTATACTGATGCTGGTGATTGGTTAGATTATTATGTTAATGTAGCAGAGGATGCTAAATATGAAGTTGAATTTAGAGTAGCAAGTCCTGGTGGTTCAACTGGTGGTGTTGAATTATTATTAGGTTCAAAGTTATTAACAAAACTTGACGTACCTGATACAACAAATTGGCAAAACTGGACTTCTGTAAAAGGAACTGTAAATCTTAAGGCTGGAAAACAAACTTTAAGATTTAGAGCAGGAAGTGGAAACTTTAACTTTAACTATATGAATTTTGTTAAAGTTGGCCCTTATGAGGCAGAACCAGAAGATCCTCCTGTAACTTATAATCCTCAAGGACAAGTTATTGAAAAAGGTGCTGTAGATGTATATATGAGTTCGTCAGAAGAATCAGGTAGCATGAGTTGGTACGACTCTCCGAAAGAAATATCAAATAAGCTTAGTAAAAAAGATAATATTGATATTACTTCACCTGATGGACAACAAGCAACAACTATAAATGTTGATTCTTCAAAGACATATCAAACATTCTTAGGAATGGGAACATCATTAGAAGAATCTTCAGTAAATAATATAGCTAAAATGTCTAAAGAAAAGAGAACCGAATTCTTAACTAATCTTTTAGATCCTGAAAAAGGTGCTGGAATGAGTTTGTTAAGAGTTACTATAGGTACACCTGACTTTACTGCACAAGATTTCTACACTTATTATGATAAGGTAGAAGATCCAAGCAATCCAGATTGGTATAATACTACTGGTAAAGGATTCTCAATTCAAAAGGATATAGATTATAAAATTGTAGATACAATCAAAGAAGCATTAGCAATAAATCCAAATGTTAAATTATTTGCGTCTTCTTGGACTCCACCGGGATGGATGAAGCTTCCTACTTCAAATAGTAAGAGTTATGAAAATAATGATTTGCTTCTTAAAGGTGGAACATTAAATGATGACTATATAGATGACTTAGCTAAATACTATGTTAGATATATGGAGGAGTACGCTAAATTAGGAATTCCTATGTATGCAATGACTCTTCAAAATGAACCAGAGTTAGAAATTAACTATCCAAGTTGTAAGATGACATCAGAACAAGAAAGAAAGTTAGCGATAGATATTAAGGCAGAGGTTGCTAAAAGTAGTATTCTTAAGGCTAAAAATGTAGATCCAAAAGTTTGGGCATTTGATCATAACTTCAGTAGTTCGGTTAATTATGTTTCTCCTATATTAAATGATTCAGAAGGAAATGCTGCAGTTGATGGTGTTGCATTCCATGATTATGGTGGAGAACCAACAGCAATGACTCAAGTTCATAATTTATTCCCAAGTAAATCAATGAACTTAACAGAAAGAGCAGTATGGGGAACAAAAGGTGCTGATAGAATAGCTCAATACTTTAGAAATTATGCAGAAAGTTATACTTCATGGGTTACTATGTTAGATAGTAATATAGCTCCAGAACAATGGACAGGTACTCCAGACCCAACCATGTTGGTTCAGGATGCCAATGACCGCGAAAATTACTGGGCTACTCCTGAATTCTACATTTCAGGTCAATTCTCTAAATTTATAAGACCAGGAGCTGTAAGGATTGATTCAAATTACGGTTCAGCAGATACTGTTACTAATGTAGCATTTAAAAATACAGATGGTTCAATTGTAATGGTTGTTATTAATCAAACAGATAAAGATCAAAAGTTTAAAGCATTAAGTGACGGCATTCAAATAGGTGGTGTAGTACCTGCTAAAAATGTAGCAACTTATAAATGGAATCCAGTTCAAAATATTGCCAAAGTTCCAAGTACAATTTTAGCTAAAAACTTTACTGCAAAGAATAATGCTAATGTAGTAGAGGATGGCGCAGATGGAAGTCATGTAGGTGGAATGAGTACTGGTTCATGGTTAGATTATACAGTAGATGTTAAAGAACCAGGCCTATATAATGTGAAATTCTTAGCTGCAAGTGGAACCTGGACTGAGAATGGTATTGAACAGAATCTAATAAAAGGAGTAAAAGTTACTCAAGGGGATGTAGTATTAGGTGAAACTAGTATTACTAATGCTGGATGGAATAACTATAAGGATAATAGTACAACAGTAAAATTTGAGAAAGCTGGAATTCAAAAAATTAGATTAAATGTTACAGGTGCATTTGATCTTAGAACAATAAAATTTGAAAAGGTAAAGGAAATTCATAATTTACCTGGAAGAATTGAAGCAGAAGCATTTACTAATGCTAACGGTATTGTTGTTGAGAATAATGCTATTGGATATTTAGATAAAGATGATTTTGTTTCATACAAGGTAAATGTAGCTGAAGCTGGAGTGTATGATTTAAATATGTTAATTTCATCAGGGACTGCTAATCCAGAGTTTGATGTTTATTCTAATGATATTAAGTTAGGCACTATTTCTTTAGCAAGTACAGGAGATTGGGCAAACTGGAAACTTACAAATGCTAGTATCAATCTTCCTGCTGGGGAACAAACATTGAAATTTGTCGTAAAGCAAGGCTTCAACTTAGACTACTTTACAGTAGGTTCATCAATAAAACTTACAAGTACAGATATAACTGAAAATTCATTAAATGGAAAAGTGATTAATGTTGAATTATCAAATGGAACATTTGTAGATACATTAAATAATAGTAATTGGGTGTTATCTAATCTTCCAGCTGGAGTGACTTATAATGTAGATAGAATAGATGCAACTCATGCAAAAATAACACTATCAGGTGAAAGAAATGTTGATTTTGATTTAGACAAAACTGTTACAGTTGCAATGGCAGCTAAAGAATTGGTAGGTGGAGATGCTAAAACTTATAGCATAACTGATGATTTTGTAATAGTTGCAAATAATGATGCAGAAGAATTAACTACTGATTCTAATATTGCAATTAATACAAATGAATTTATAGTAACACTAAATGGCGGTACTTTTGTTCAAGATAAAGTAAATACAATAACTTTATCAGGAGATATAATCACTAATGGAAATGTGAAATTAAGCTCAGTTGAATATATTGATTCAACTCATGTTAAAGTTAAATTAACTGGTTGGAAAACTTATTATGAAGATTTAATTTTAACTGTTAATGTTCCAGCATCTGCATATAGTGATTCTATAGGCAATACAGTATTAACTAAAGATGTTACATGTGTAAAGAGTGACCTATTACCTACACCAAATGTTATAGGAAATACAGCAGTTACATTAACTGAAGCTAATGCATACAGAACAAAAGGTTCTTTAGCATCGAACGTAGTGTCTGGAAATAGAGTGGATTATTACTTGAATGTAGCTGAAGCAGGAGAATATACATTAACTTATACAGGAAAAAATAATGCGTCTATTGCTAATGCTATAAAAGTAAGTAAAGGTAGTGGAATTAATATTGCTGGAAATTTAGTAACTTATAACTTAGGAAACTTCTATAATGCAACAAATAGTTTTAAGGATACTATAACTTTAGAAGCAGGATTACAAACATTAAGATTTGAAGCTGTAAATACAGGGTTCACATTAAGCTCAATTAAGATTGAGAAGAAAGCACAACCTCAAGTTATTAGTGGAACTTTAGGAGATAAATCTACAGTTGTAGCAGATAGCTTCTATAAAGGATCTAATGATAAGGGATATGCAATTGAAACTAAGAACAATATAAAGAATATTGGATGTACTGTAGCAGGCACTTACTTAGATTACTCAGTAAATGTGGCTGAAGCAGGAAAGTATAAAGTAAACTTTAATTATGCAACAACTGTAAGTGGAGCTGTAGCAGTTCTACAAACAGGTTCAGGTAAAGAATTAGGAAGACTTCCATTAACTTCAACCGGAGATTGGGGTAAGTTTGTTGATACAACAACACCTATATATGTAACTCTTGATAAAGGAGTACAAACTATTAGAGTTTATGTAGATGGTGATGGATACAACTACAGATCACTCACTTTTGAACCAGTAAAGGATAGTGGTGCACCAGAATTAACTGGTAAGGATGGAGCAATTGAAAAAGGTTCAAATGCAGATTTATTAAAAGCATTATCAATTGTAGCTATTGATGACTTAGACGGAGATATAACATCTAAAGTTGTAATAGATTCTAGTAAAGTTGATTTTAATACAGTTGGAGAATATGAAGTTAAAGCTTCAGTTACTGATGACTCAGGGAATCAAACTGAAAAGACATTTAAACTTACAATAAGAGAAGATGGTACAGCACCAGTTATAGAAGGTCATAATGCTATAATAGCTGTAGGTTCTAAATTTGATCCAATAGCTGACTTAGGATTAAAAGTAACTGATAATAAAGATGGTAATATGACTTCAAATGCACAAATTACTCATGTTGTAGATACTTCAACTGATGGTGTATTTAGGGTGAAAGTATCTGCTACAGATAAGGCAGGAAATAGTTCTGAAAGAATATTTATTGTAAGGGTAATCAGCCAAGGAGTAATAGATACTGCAGATGTTACATTAACTGTAGGTGATTCCTTTGATCCTTTGACTGGAGTTAAGGCATATGATTTAAATGGAGAATATATTACTTCAAAAATCATAATAGTTTCAAATAATGTAGATACTTCAAAAGCAGGAACTTACAAGGTTGTATATAAGATAACAGATCGTGAAAATACAGTAATTACAAAGGAAAGAGTAGTAACAGTTAAGGATAAACCAGCTGATCCAGGTAATGGAGAAGGAAATAATCCAGGAAACGGTGGCAATCCAACACCAGGAGATAATGGTTCAAATCCAACAACTTCAATTATTACTGACGAAAATGGAAATAAAGTAGTTGTTGTTAATAAGATTAACAATAAAGACGGAAAGAATATAATAGAAGTTCCAAACGGACAAAAAGGTGTATTTGTAGAAATATCAGATATAGAGTCAATTATGAATGGAACAGGAAGTCTAGAAATAAAGAATGATTCATCAACCATCACATTACCTTTTAGTGCAATTGATAAATCACTTTTAACAACAGGTTCAAAAGTTGTATTAAACTTAACCTTAGAAGAGGGTTCTGATTTAACTAAGCATATTAAGGGCTTAAGTAGAGTATTTAACTTCAATCTATTTGTTGTAAATGGGGATAAGAAAGTACAAATTCATAACTTTGCAAAAGGGGAAGCAGAAGTTTCATTAACCTTAAGTGATTCAGAGATAAAATCATTAAATATGAATAACATTGGAGTATTCTATTATAATGAATCAACTGGAAAGTTCGAATTAATGAATACTAGAGTAGATGGAAACAAAGTAATATTTAATACAAAACATTTCTCAAAATTCATAGTAGCAGAAGTAGCACAAAGTAGTAATGGAGTACTTCCTAAAACAGGATCAGATATTAATACCAATAACATTATATTCTTAGGAATGATAATGTTACTCTCTGGAGCTTTCTTAGTAAGAAGGAGAAAAAAAGATTTAGAAGCATAAGAAATAAAAATGCAGAAACCAACTAGGTTTCTGCATTTTCTTTTAAATTATATTAATATTAAATTCATCTAAAACGTCTAAAATATCTGTTTCAGGCGCGGAATCTGTTAAAATTCCTTTAATGTCTTTAAATGTTGCAAATTTATAAGGACCATCATAATAAAATTTGTTGCTTTCCATAACTAAGTAGGTTTCTCTACTTGAATTAATAACAGCTTTTTTAGTATTTCCATCTTCAATGTCAAAGGTTGTAATGTTGTTATCAAGAATATCAACTCCACTGCTTCCAACAAAAGCCTTATCAAATTTATATTTATTAATAAATTCTATAGTTGAAGATCCAGTAAAGCCATCTAAAAATTTATTTAGTACGCCACCAGTACAAACTACATTTATATTATTTTCTTTTGATAAAGCATCAACAATATCGGTCATATTCGTAACGATAGTTACAGGTTTATTAGAATTTGCTAAAAGCTTGGCCAAAAGTATGTTTGTAGTTGAGATATCTAAAAATATAGTCTCCCTTTCTTTAATTAAGTTAAATGCTTTTTCTGCTATTTTCTCTTTTGCAAAAGTATTAATCTGCATTCTATCAGGAACCCTATCCATATCAGCAGTTTTTCTTTTCTGGATTGCTCCTCCATAAGTTTTTTTCAAAAAGCCTTTACTTTCTAAATTTCTTAAATCTTTTCTAATACAATCCTCAGTAACATTAAACTTACAACTTAAATCCTTTACAGTAACTTTGCCATTAATATTTAACTCATCTAGAATTTCTTGAAGTCTTTCTTCTGCAAACATAAAAATCACCTTGCCCATTATAATTTAATAAGTATATACATATTATTATAAGTTATAAATTAATAATAAACAATAATAATAATTAAAATAGGGAATAATATAAACAAGGTCTGAAGTTTGAAAACATTAATATTGACAATGAATATTAAATTAGATACTATAATAATATAAAACGATAATAAACGATAAAGATTAATAATTTGTAATATCAATTAGGAGATGATGAATTGTTAACTTCAAGAATTAAAAAGTTAAAAGAAGACTTATTTGTAGAAAAGAGAAAAATATCTTTAGAAAGAGCAACATTATATACTGAAAGTTATAGGGAAACAGAAGGGGAACCATCAATAATAAGAAGAGCAAAGGCTTTAGAAAAAGTATTGCTAAATTCAAAGATAAAAATTAGCGATGGAGAATTAATTGTTGGAGGAAGAACAATTGAACCTAGAGCGGGTGTAATTTCACCAGAGATGTCTCCTTATTGGATATTAGAAGAATTAGATACATTTTCAACAAGACCTCAAGATAAATTTGAAATATCAGAAGAAGATAAAGCATATTTTAGGGAATTTCTTTATCCTTACTGGAAAGGAAAGTCATTAAAAGATGATATTGATAAAATACTTCCCGAGCATATTAAAGAGGCAGCTAGAACTAAGATAATTAGCTTAAATCAAACAGACAAAGGACAAGGACACATCATACCACAGTATGATTTGGTTTTAAAAAAAGGATTAGATTTTCTAATTGATGAAATAAAAAGTAAAATGCAAGATCACCCAGAAAATAATTTTTATAGGGCATCTTTAATTACTTTAGAAGCGTCAAAAGAGTATATATTAAGATATGCTAAGCTTGCAGAACAATTAGCAGCTGGAGAGAAAAATAATGAAAGGAAATTAGAATTACAAAGAATTGCCAAGGTATGCAACAATATCTCATATAAAGGTGCTGAGAATTTTTATGAAGCAGTTCAATTATTCTGGTTTTTAAATATTGTATTTCAACATGAATCTAATGCAAGCTCAATTTCGCCAGGAAGATTTGATCAATATATGCTTCCATATTTTAATAAATCATTGAAGCTTGGAGAAGAAAAGGAATTCCTAAAGGAACTATTAAGGTGCCTATATATAAAATTTAATTCTATAGTTGCTGTTAGAAGTGAAGAGAGTGCAAGATTTTTTGGAGGATTTCCAATAGGATATACCATTGTATTAAGCGGACAGGATGTACAAGGAAAAGATGCTACAAATGAGCTGTCTTATATAATGCTAGATATCTTAGGCGAAATTAAATTACCGCAACCTAATATGAGTATAAGGGTTAGCGAAAAAAGTCCTAGAGAATTTTTAATTAAGGCTGCGGAAATAATTAGAATAGGAACAGGTATGCCTCAAGTATTTAATGATGAAGTAAATATATTAGCTTATAGTAATAGAGGAGTAGAGTTAAAGGACGCTAGAGATTATGCAGTAGTTGGATGTGTGGAATTATCTATTCCTGGTAAAACCTATGGTCTTCATGATATAGCTTTATTTAATCTATTAAAGGTAATGGAAGTAACCTTGAAAGAAAATAATGAGAAGATTACCAGTTTTGAAGAATTAATGGATAAAATAAAAGAGAAGGTTTCAGAATATGTAGAGTATATGGTAAAAGGTTCGAATATAGTTGATTTAGGACATAAAGAATTTGCCCCTACACCTTTCCTTTCTAATTTTGTTCAAGGGACTATAGAAAGTGGAAAAGATATTACTGAAGGTGGAGCAAAATATAATTTCTCTGGGGTACAAGGAATAGGAATTGCAAACTTAAGTGATTCACTATATGTAATTAAAAAAGTAGTATTTGAAGAAAAAGAATTTACTCTTCCAGAACTTGTGAAGATTCTTGATGAAAATTATGAGAATAATGAAGTACTTCGTCAAAGATTTATTAACAAGTTTAGTAAGTATGGAAATGATAATACCGAGGTAGATGAATTAAGTTCTGATATTCTAACCCATTATTGTGATGAGGTTTCAAAATATAGAAATATAAGAGATGGTCTATTTCAACCAGGGTCATATACAGTTTCAGCTCATATTCCACTAGGTGGAGCTGTTGGAGCAACTGCTGATGGAAGAAAAGCTGGTGAACAATTAGCAGATGGAGGCCTTTCACCAATGGTTGGAAGAGATAGATTAGGTCCAACGGCAAGCTTAAAGAGCGTAAGTAAGTTAGATAACTATTTAACTTCAAATGGCAGCTTACTAAATGTTAAGTTTAGTCCTTCAACCTTAGAGGGAAATAGCGGAATAATGAAACTAGTTGGATATATGCAAGCATTTATGAGATTAAAAATACAGCATATTCAATTTAACGTAGTTTCAGTTGATACACTAAAAGATGCTCAAAAGCATCCTGAAAAATATCAAAATCTTGTAGTTAGAGTTGCAGGATATAGTGCAATTTTCGTGGAGTTAGATAAGGCAATACAAGATGATATAATTAATAGAACAGAGCATCAATTATAGGAAGTGATTAGTTGAAGAAGGGTTATGTATTTAACATTCAAAAATATTGTCTTCATGATGGAGAAGGTATAAGAACAGTTGTCTTTTTCAAAGGTTGCCCTTTATCTTGTCCATGGTGTTCTAATCCAGAATCTCAAAGTTTTAATGAAGAAATAATAAGAAAAAATAGCTTGTGTATAAAATGTAGTGCTAAGGACTGTTATGTGTGTCCTAAAAATCCTGAAAGTTGTCCTACAGGCGCACTTGAATATGTAGGGCAAGAGTACACAATTGAAGAATTACTTGAAGTAATAAAAGAAGATATGGTGTTTTATGACTCAACAGAAGGAGGCGTAACTCTTTCAGGAGGAGAAGTACTTTCTCAAGGAGAATTTGCCTGTGCATTACTTAAAAGGGTAAAAGAATTAGGAATAAATACTGCAATAGAGACGTCAGGGTACGGAAACTTTGAGACACTAAGGGCTTTAGCAGAATATACAGATACAATTCTATTCGACCTAAAGATAATGGATAATGAAAAAGCACAAAAAATAATAAAAGCAAATAGTGAAGTAATAAAAAATAACTTAAGAGGACTAGTAAGTTTAGGACATAAAGTAATCCCAAGGATTCCACTTATTCCAGGATATACAATGGAAGAAGATAATATCGAAGAAATTAAGGAATTTGTAATTTCTATTGGAATTAAAGAGGTCCATCTGCTACCATTTCATCAATATGGTAGTTCGAAATATAAAGGAATAAATAAAAAATATGAGCTTAAAGATATCAATCCGCCAAAGTCAGAAGAAATAGATGAGGTGAGAAGTATATTTGAGAGTTCAGGAATAAAAGTAGTCATTGGTGGATAAATAAATTTTGGAGGATGAGAATATGATTTATATGTTAGACACTGCAGATGTTAATAAAATTAGAAGGGCTTATGATTTATATCCAATTAGCGGAGTAACAACTAACCCAACTATAATATCAAAGGAAAAATCAGAATTTATAAAGATACTAAAAGATATTAGAGAAGTAATTGGAGCAGATACTATGCTTCATGTTCAAGCATTAGGAATAAAAGCTGAGGATATTATAAAGGAAGCAGAATATTTAAACAAAACAATAGGTGGAAATTTATATATCAAAATTCCAGTAATTCCAGAAGGAATAAAAGCAATGAAATTACTTAAGCAAAGAGGAGTAAAAATTACAGCAACTGCAATCTTTACAGCAGATCAAGCTTTGATGGCAGCTATGGCAGGTGCAGACTATGTAGCACCATATGTAAATAGAATAGATAATATAAGTGGTGATGGCGTAGGAGTTGTAGCAGAAATTAGAGAATTGTTTGATATTTATGGACTAGATGCTAAAATTCTTGCTGCTTCCTTTAAAAATGTTCAACAAGTTCACAATGTTGCACTTGCAGGAGGACACTCAGTAACTGTTAATCCAGAAATTATGGATGCACTATTATCTCATCCATTAACAGATTGGAGCATTGATCAATTTATAAATGATTGGGGAACTGTTTACGGAAAAGATAAATTATCTTCAGATGTAAAATAAAAAATTAATTATAAATCTCTCGTTATTATAATAACGGGGGATTTGTTTTTCTACTTAGTAAAAGTACATATAAAACAGAAAAATAACAAAAAGTTAGTGTAATGTAGTGATTTTGGCGGAAAAAATACAATAAAGATGTTTGTAAATCTTTTCTGTCATGGTAAAATAGTAAGTGTGAACGGGTAAATTCACAACTAAAATGAGTATATAAGTTAGTATTAATATACTTAGTAGAGAGGATGGGTAAAAATGAAAAAAGTATTAGTATTGTGCAAAGAAACAGGTCAATCAAAAGCTTTCAAAAAGGATGCAGAAAAATATAGAGTGGATAATGCCTTACCTTTTGAATGGGTTTTTGCTGATGACAAAGAATATGTTAATGTTTTAGAAGGTGTTGATATAGTTCTTATATCTCCTGAAATGATACTAGTTCAAGCTAAAATAAAGGCTGATCTAGATAGTAAGGGTATTAAATATGTAGAACTTAAACCGGCTGATTTTGGATTAAGAAGATTAGATAAAATAGTTCCATTAATAGAACTATAAAATAAAAAGTGGACAAATTGTCCACTTTTTTTATTTATGTTAAATGTGACCCATAAATACTCCATAAATAATAGGTACAATAATTCCAGGAAGCATATTAGCAACTTTTATTTTAGTTATTCCTAGCATGTTTAAACCTAAGCCTAAAATTAATAAACTACCTACTGCACTCATTTCTGTTATTATACTAGTTGTTAATATTCCTTGAAGTAAACTAGATCCAAGTACTATGATACCTTGATATATTAAAACACAAAAGGCAGATAGAAGAACTCCAATGCCCAAAGTAGATGATAATATTATTGAGGTAATACCATCTAATATAGATTTAGTAAATAGAATATCGTGTTTATGTGATAACCCACCTTCTAATGCCCCAACAATAGCCATGGCGCCAATACAAAATAATAAGCTTGCAGTAACAAAGCCTTGAGAGATAGAAACCCCTTCAGAAGATTTTTTGCTTTTGCTTTCAATAAAATTACCTAAAGCAATTAGCTTTCCATCAATATCAACAAGTTCTCCAATTAAAGAACCAATTACTATGGATACAACAATTAATAGCATTTGTTCGCTCTTTATGGCTCCAGAAACACCTATGTAAATAATACACAAAGCTATACCATTCATGATAGTATCCATAAATCTTTTAGGTAGTCCACCTTTAATAAATAATCCTAATGAACCTCCAATTAATATGGCAATGAAATTAACAATTGTGCCTAACACTTAAGTAGCCCCCTTTTTATAATATCAGTACCATTATAGCATTTAATTTATAAGATACAAAAAATGAATTATAAAGTTAATTAGCTAAGATATGTGAATAAATAAGTTTAATAAGTTTAATAATTATATATAAAAGAAAATAGTGGAGGTAAAAATGGGAAAAATAATTTTATTAATTGTAATCATTTTTATATTAAGGATTTTAGACAAAAAATTAAGACAATTTAAAATAGAAAGAGAAGAATATTATAGAAAAGAAGATTTCTTTTGGGGATTTCCCGCGATAAAAGATTTAATGATGTGCAAGAAAGAGGATTTCTTTGAGAGTTGTGAAGAATTATTAACCACCTATGGATATAATATATATTCAATTGAAGAAAAGAACAAGAAAGACATGAAGGTTCTGAAGTATGAGAAAAATAATCTAAAAGGCATAGCTACATTTGTATACTACAAGTATGATGAAGAGATTTTAGATGAGACGGTTTTGCAAGAAGTTAGGTTAGAAGATATACAAGAAGTTTTAGGAATAATGATAAGTAAAAATATTAATAGAGCAACTGTAATAACTCAAGGGAAGTTCTCAAAAAGTGTAGTTGAGTACATAGAAGAATTGCCAAGTAGCATCAATGTTGATTTGATTGACGGATATGATTTTTGTGAGAGAAGAAGAGCGGTATGGGGTTAAAGAACTGTTTAAATATATACCGTAATAAATAGTTTAAGAGGAGAGAATATGATTAGTAATTTTTTATCTTTAGTATATGGATTTTTGCTTATTATAGTAACAATAAAGTTTTTGATTTTTATGGATAATCTATTATCACTTATTAAATATATAAGAGGTAAAGAGGAGAGGTTATGTAGACTAAAAAATAAGATTCTTACATTAAAGGATATAGAAAGACTATCTGATTATGAATATACTAGATATTGTTTAAGTTATTTGCAAAAAACAAACTATAATAATATGCAATTTAAGGAAAAAGAAAATAAATTAATAATTGGAAAGGATAAAGAGAAAAATGTTCTCGTATATTGTAATAAAAGTGCCATAGGCAGGGATGAATTCTTAAGTTTTCTTGGAATTCTAGTAAAGAGCAGTGTTTACAATGGTGTAATTGTTAGTCCTAAGGATGTAAATGATGATATTTATAAACTACTTAAAGAAACCAAGAAAAGAGTGAGTGTTGATTTTATTAATACTGAAAAAATATTAAACATAAGTTTTTCATAACAAGATTTTCTATAGTTAATTTTATATATTTCAGTTTGAGTTCAGATAGGAATAAGTTATTTGTTGAACTTAATACCCTATAATAATTAAATATAGTTTAAGATATACTTATATCATACCAATAAGGCTTTCTTTACAAAAACTAATAGACTATAATATATATAAGGTTTTTTATAGGAAACTTAACTTATGCTTGTTTGAAAGTGTGGGTTTCTGGATATTTTCAGGCATGAATAAGTTAATAGCTAAACTCAAAACCCTATAAATGAACATGGGAGGAAAAGCTTATGGATGATAGAATAATAGATTTTAATGAATTAAAAAATAAGGCTAGGGATAAAGATGTAGATAAATTTGAGTCGTATATTTATGAATTATACTATTCATTATCACAAGGTCAGTTATCCATGGCAGAAATGATGACTAAAATAAATAAATATATGCAAGAGAATAATATTTCCCAAGAAAAGTTTATGAATATACAAAAAGAAATGATGAAAAGATATGGCGTGGATATGAATAACATAGAAGGCCAAATTAAAAATATGGGGATAGATTTAAATGCATATGGGTTAGGTACTAATTATGAGGAATTAAGAAAGACTATAGGATTCCAAGAAAAGTATAAAGGAAGATTAAATGTTAGTAATATAACCAAGTATTCAATAGATAATGCAAAGAATAAAATACAAATTATATTAGATAAAGAAAACGTAATGATTTTAAGTAGTGGAAAAATAGACTTAACAGATAATGAGTTAAATGAATTTTTAGTTTCTTATAAAAAAGTAATAGATGACAAACAGCTAAATATAGATTTATGTGAAAATGTAAGCGAATATAAGTATTAATGATAAGGTAGTATAATATATTCCACTAGTATATTAACAATTAAATAGGTATAATGTATTAATATGAAAACTCATTTTTTTTTGAGTTTTCTATTTTTTATTTATAAGGAGGGATAAAATGATAAAAGATTTTATAAAGTATTATAAACCCCATAAAAAACTATTTATAATGGACTTATTCTGCGCATTTTTAGCAGCTATTTGTGATTTGTTTTACCCAATGATCACAAGAGGGATTATTAATGATTATGTTCCAAATAAAAATTTAAGGCTTTTAGTAACTTGGACTATTGCTTTATTATTCATTTATATACTTAAATTAGGACTTAATTATTTTGTTGAATATTGGGGGCACGTAGTTGGAGTAAGAATGCAGGGTGATATGAGAAGAGATATCTTTAAACATCTTCAGAAGCTGCCATTTAAATATTTTGATGACAATAAAACAGGCGTAATTATGTCTAGAATAATTAATGACCTAATGGATATATCAGAACTTGCACATCATGGCCCGGAAGATCTATTTTTATCAATAATAATGTTAATAGGATCATTTATTATTTTGTGTACTATAAACGTTAAGCTAACATTAATTACTTTTGCATTTATACCATTTTTGTTGATATTTGCTATTAAGAAAAGAATGAAGATGGCAAATGCATTTAAAGAAACTAGAGTAAAGATTGGTGAAGTTAATGCATCTTTAGAAAATTCAGTTTCAGGAATTAGAGTTTCTAGAGCTTTTACTAATAGAGCTTATGAAATTGAGAAATTTGAAGAGGGCAATAAAGCATTTGAAAGTGCAAGAGAATTTGCATATAAAGCAATGGCAGAATTCTTTTCTGGAATGAATTTTATAGTTGACTTTCTTAACTTAACAGTTCTATCCCTTGGTGGATTCTTTACTTTCAAAGGATATATTTCAGTAGGTGATTATGTTGCATATTTACTTTATATAAAAATGTTTATGGATCCAATTAAGAGGTTAATTAATTTTGTTGAGCAATTACAATCTGGAATGACTGGTTTTGAGAGATTTAAAGAAATAATGGAGGTTTCAGAAGAAGAGGACTTAAATAATGCCATAGAAATTAAAGACGTAAAAGGACAGATAACATTTGATAATGTAAGTTTTAAATATGATGATGAAGAAACACATGTTTTAAAAGAATTATCACTTAATATTAATCAGGGACAAACTGTTGCTTTAGTAGGACCGTCAGGTGGAGGAAAAACAACTCTGTGTCACTTGGTTCCAAGATTTTATGAAGTTGACGAGGGAGATATATTTATTGACAATATTAATATAAAGAATATTAATAGGGACTCCTTAAGAAAGAATATTGGTTTAGTTCAGCAAGATGTATTTTTATTTACTGGAACCATATATGAAAATATTCTATACGGAAATCCTGATGCAAGTGAAGAAGAAGTAATTGAAGCAGCTAAAAGAGCAAATATACATGATTTTATAATGAGCTTGCCAGATGGATATAATACATATATTGGAGAAAAGGGATTAAAATTATCTGGTGGCCAAAAACAAAGGATGTCAATAGCAAGAGTGTTCTTAAAAAATCCAAAGATATTAATTTTGGATGAAGCAACTTCTGCACTTGATAATACAACAGAGCTTATAATACAAAAATCTTTAGAAGAGTTAGCAAAAGGTAGGACAACTCTTATAGTTGCCCACAGATTGTCAACTATAAAAAATGCAGATGAAATTGTTGTATTAACTGCTGAAGGTATAGCAGAAAAGGGAAATCATCAAGAACTTTTATCTAAGAATGGAATATATACATCCTTATATAGTGCATCACTTAAGTAAATAATATATTATAACTAATTAATTTAAAACTAGGTATAGGGTTTTTTATAGGAAACTTATTTTATTCTTGTTTGATATCAGGCATGAATAAATATTAGTTGAACTTAAAGCCCTTTAAAGAAGAAATAGAAAAATCTTTGACCTAGTTTTTTTCTTATATCCACTAATAAATATTGACAATTTATATGAAAGATGAATATAATATAAGAAAACGTATGAACAATTATTCATATATTCAGAGGTGTAATTATGAAGGATTTAAATAAAATTGAAAGTTGTAACTGTACTATTATTCATGATGATATAGTAAATAAGGTAAAAGAAACGATTCCAGAAGAGGAAACTCTCTATGATTTAGCTGAATTATTTAAGGTTTTTGGAGATTCTACAAGAATAAAGATTTTATGTGTTTTATTTGAAAGTGAGATGTGCGTGTGCGATATGGCAGCACTTCTAGGTATGACCCAATCAGCTATATCACATCAATTAAGGGTGTTAAAATCAGCTAGATTAGTTAAGTTTAGAAAGGAAGGAAAAGTTGTTTATTATTCACTTGATGATGAACATGTTAAAGGTATATTTAATCAAGGTCTAAACCATATAACAGAAAGGTAGGGGGAAATAATATGAAAGAGATAAAGTTAATATTAGAAGGATTAGATTGTGCTAATTGTGCTGCAAAAATAGAAAGTAGAGTTAATGCATTAGAAGAAGTGGAAGAAGCATCATTAAACTTTTCATCTAATACCTTAGCTATATCCCCAAAGGAAGCAACTAATTTAGATTTGATTAAAAATAAGGTTGAAGAAATTGTTATAAAATTAGAACCACATGTTAAAGTAAAAGAGGTTCTATCATCAGAATCAGCAGTAAGAAGTAATATTCAAATTAGCAAAACTGAAGATAGACACAACGATGAACATCATGATCATTCTCACGAACACAACCATGATCATTCTCATGAAGGATTTGAATCTAAGGAATTAGTAAGGTTAGTTATTGGAGTAATTTTTTATGGAATAGGATTCTTTTTTAAAGACATACCTTATGTTGAAATAGCTGCATTTGGTATCAGTTATATAATTGTAGGTGGAGAAGTTTTATTAACCGCATTGAAAAATATTAAAAATGGTGAAGTGTTTGATGAAAATTTTCTTATGACCATAGCCACAATAGGTGCATTTGCAATAGGTGAATATCCAGAAGGTGCTGCAGTTATGATTTTTTATGGAATAGGAGAAATGTTCCAAGGATATGCAGTAAATAAATCAAGAAAATCTATTGGTCAATTAATGGATATAAGACCTGATTATGCAAACAAGATAGTAAATGAAAGAGAAATTAAAGTTTCACCAGAAGAAATAGCGATTGGTGATATTATAATAGTTAAGCCTGGAGAAAAAGTACCTTTAGACGGAAAGATAGTAAGTGGAGAAGCTATGCTTGATACTTCTGCATTAACAGGTGAATCACTTCCACGTAAGGTAAGTGTAGGGAATGAAGTTCTTTCAGGTTCAATAAATAAAAATTCACCAATTAGAATTGAAGTTACAAAAACTTTTGGAGAATCAACTGTATCTAAGATATTAGAGTTGGTTGAAAATGCTGGAAATAAAAAAGCTAAAACTGAAAAGTTTATTACTAAGTTTGCAAGATACTATACACCAGCTGTAGTTTTTTCAGCTCTAGCACTAGCAGTAATTCCTCCAGTTATAGGATTAGGTTCATTTAGTCAGTGGATATATAGAGCACTAATATTTCTTGTTGTTTCTTGTCCTTGTGCATTAGTTATATCAATACCTCTTGCTTTCTTTGGAGGAATAGGGGCAGCTTCTAAACATGGTATATTAATAAAAGGTGGAAACTATTTAGAAGCATTAAAATCAGTAGATACTGTTATCTTTGATAAAACAGGAACATTAACCAAAGGGGTATTTAGTGTTACTAAAATTTATTCAACAAATGAATATACAGATAAAGAAATATTGGAATGTGCTGCTTATGCAGAAAGCTATTCAAATCATCCAATAGCAGAATCTATTAAAAAGTCGTTTAACGGATCTATAGATAATTCATTGATTATAGATTATAAAGAGATAGCTGGAAAGGGCATAAGTGTCACAGTAAAAGGAAAAAGAATTCTTGCTGGAAATGGGAAATTAATGGTTGAAAATAATATTGAGGTTGATGATATTAAACATGAAGGAACATTAGTATATATTGCTCTAGAAGGAGAATATATAGGTGCCATTGTAATATCAGATGAAGTTAAAAAGGATTCAGATCAAGCAATTAAAATGTTGAAATCATTAGGAATAAAAGAGACAGTTATGCTTACAGGAGATAATAAAGCTACTGCCGAAGCTGTTAATGAAAAATTAAATCTGGATAAGATATATTCTGAACTTCTTCCACAAGATAAAGTTGAAAAGGTTGAAGAAATATTAAGTGCTAAGAATGATGACACTAAAGTAATATTTGTCGGGGATGGAATAAATGATGCACCTGTACTTGCAAGGGCTGATATAGGAATAGCAATGGGAGGTGTAGGTTCAGATGCAGCAATTGAAGCAGCTGACATTGTTATTATGACAGATGAGCCATCTAAAATAGCTAAAGCTATAAGTATTTCTAAAACAACGTCACTAATTGTTAAACAAAATATTATCTTCGCATTAGGAGTTAAAGCATTGGTTTTAATATTGGCGGTAATAGGACTAGGTACAATGTGGGAAGGCGTTTTTGCAGATGTTGGAGTTGCTCTTTTAGCTGTATTAAATTCTATGAGGATATTAAGAAAAAATAAAGTATCATAATACGATATATATTGACAAAAATCGATATTTTAAATATAATCTATTTCGATAGTAAACTTTCAGGCAAAAGGGAATAGCTACAGGCATAAGCCTGGTACAAAATTTTTAGTGAATTTTGTATTATAAGGACTTGTATATTGCTGAATTTCAGTATATATAAGTCCTGTTTTTTTATACATTAATATAAAAAAAGAAACTCAAAAAAATATGAGTTTCTTTGTAATATTCATTATTTGATTTAATTAGTAGCAGTTGGTGGAGTATATACTCTTTTTGCAAGTTCATCATCTAATAGATATAGGGCAGCAGGATTATCTTTAGCTCTTTTTAGTTTTTTCAAAATGGTATCGAAAGTATTTTCTTCCTCAACTTGCTCATCAATAAACCATTTTAATAGGCTTAAAGTAGCATGTTCTCTTTCTTCTGTAGCTATATCTGCTAGATTATATATCTTCTTTGTTACTATTTGTTCATGTTCAAAGGCAGTTTCAAAAACATGAGCTACACTTTCAAATTTTATGGTTGGCTGATCAATTTTTTCTAATACTATTTCGCCATTTTTTTGTTGTATGTAATCAAAAAATTTCATGGCATGAAAAAGCTCTTCTTGAGCTTGAACTCGAAAGAAGTTTGAGAAACCTGGTAAATCGATAGATTCACAATAGGCAGCCATGGAAAGATATGAATAAGATGAGTAAAATTCATAATTAACTTGATGATTTAATGCATCTAAAAGTTTAGCACTAAACATAATTACACCTCCAGATATCTTTTTACATATTATACCTCTTTATAACAGGTATATCAACAGAATATATGGCGAAAAAACTTATAAATAGTAGTAAATTAAGTTTATTAAATATTTTATTCTCAACAAGAAGTGTTATATAATAATATCGTAGCAAAAGTTATTACCATAAAAACCCATTGGGCATCTAATTTAATGGGTTTTATATTCCTATTAACATATAGAAAAAAAGTGAATTTTATGTTAAAATATTTAAGTTAGGTTGATTTTTATAATTTACATATTTTAAGCTATACTACTTCGATACATAAATTTAATTAAAAGCTTAGTTATTCTAAGTTTTTACACAGTAAAATATAAATTTAATTATGAAGATTGGTATATCAAATTTGTATTTAACTTTCAATATAGAGATTAATGAAAGAGGTGCAGACATGGAGAAAAAGAAAAATATATCAATGGCAGTTATAAAAAGACTTCCTAAATACCATAGATATTTAGGAGAACTTTTAAAGAATGATGTAGATAGAATAAGTTCAAAAGAACTAAGTGAGAAAATAGGATTTACTGCTTCACAAATAAGACAGGACCTAAACTGCTTTGGAGACTTTGGACAGCAAGGCTATGGCTACAATGTAAGAGAACTTCATTCACAAATAAGTTCTATATTAGGATTGAATAAAAAATATAATACTATAATAGTTGGTGCAGGTAATATTGGTCAGGCAATAGCCAATTATAGATTTGATAAAGCTGGATTTAATCTAGTTGGGATTTTTGATGCTAATCCTAAGCTTATTGGAATAAGAATAAGAGATATTGAGATTCAAGATATTGATGACTTACAAAGTTTCTTGAAAAATAATCACATTGACATAGGAGTTATTTGTGTTCCAAAATTAAATGCTCAAAAGGTTTGTGATGAATTAGTTCAAGGTGGAGTAAAAGGGATTTGGAACTTTGCTCCAGTGGATTTAAATGTACCTGAAGGTATGACTGTAGAAAATGTTCATTTAAGTGAAAGTGTTATGACTTTAGTTTATTTATTAAACCAAAAAGAAGAATAGTATATTAGAGTAATTCTAATACATAGGGACGTTTTGTTTGTAGGTGCAAGCAAAACGTCCCTATGTTTTTATTATTTGTAAATAGATTCCTAAATTTGAATCTTATCTTTTTGAAATGAATAATTTGAATGTTCTATAAAAATAGGATTAATCCTTGATATATAAGAGAGTAATGATATATAGATTAAAGTTTCACAATATATTATTAAATTATAGTGAAATATACCATAAAAATATTGCAAAGAATTTAACAATCTATTATAATCGTAAGTGGAGTTACAAACTTCACTTATTTTTTTGACTGTAATTGTTATATTATTAACAAAGATTTAAAAAATATTCATGAAATTACAAAGAAAATTACTTAGATTTTAAAAAATATGTCAAAAAAAGAGTTAAACTTGTAGGTTGATTTTAAGGAGGATTGCCACCATGGAATTAAAAAATGTCACTCTTGAAAAAAAAGAGAAGGTTGCTATTGTAACAATTAACAGACCTAAAGCTTTAAATGCATTAAATTCAGAAACATTAAAGGATTTAGACACTGTTATAGCAGAATTAGAAAAAGACAAAGACCTATACGCAGTAATATTAACTGGAGCAGGAGACAAATCATTTGTAGCTGGTGCTGACATAGCTGAAATGAAGGACTTAACAGAAGAACAAGGAAAAGAATTCGGTATTTTAGGAAACAATGTTTTCAGAAGACTAGAGAATTTGGATAAGCCAGTAATAGCTGCTATATCAGGATTTGCCTTAGGTGGCGGATGTGAATTAGCTATGGCATGTGATATAAGAATTGCATCAGAAAAAGCTAAATTTGCTCAACCAGAAGTTGGTTTAGGAATCACTCCAGGCTTTGGAGGTACTCAAAGATTACCTAGAATAGTTGGACTTGGAAAAGCTAAAGAATTAATATATACAGGAGACATTATTAAGGCTGATGAAGCTTTAAGAATAGGTCTAGTAAATAAAGTAGTTCCACTAGAAAATCTAATGGAAGAAGCTTTAACACTTGCTAATAAAATAGCTGAAAATGCTCCTATAGCTGTTAAGCTATGTAAGGATGCTATAAATAGAGGAACACAAGTTGATATGGATCAAGCAATTTTAGTTGAAGCAGAAGACTTTGGAAAATGTTTCTCAACTGAAGACCAAAAAGAAGGAATGGGCGCTTTCATTGAAAGAAGAGCTAAGAACTTCCAAAATAAATAATTAGGGGATTAATAAGGAGGTAAAATAATGGATTTTGCATTAACAAAGGAACAACAATTAGTAAGACAAATGGTAAGAGAATTTGCATTAAACGAAGTAAAGCCTATAGCAGGGGAAATTGATGAAACTGAAGAATTTCCAATGGAAAATGTAAAGAAAATGGCTAAATTAGGAATGTTAGGTATTCCTTTTAAGAAAGAATACGGCGGAGCTGGTGGAGATACTGTATCTTACATCATGACTGTTGAAGAATTATCAAAAGTATGCGGAACTCATGGAGTTATAGTTTCAGCTCACACATCTTTATGTGCATCAGTAGTTGATCAATTTGGTACTCCAGCTCAAAAAGAAAAATATCTTCCAGCATTAGCTAAAGGTGAAAAAATAGGTGCATTTGGTTTAACTGAACCAGGAGCAGGAACAGATGCAGCAGGACAACAAACTGTAGCTGTATTAGATGGAGATAACTATATATTAAATGGTTCTAAAATATTCATAACAAATGGTGGAGTTGCTGAGACTTTCATAATATTTGCTATGACTGATAGAAGTAAAGGAACTAAAGGAATATCAGCTTTCATAGTTGAAAAAGACTTCCCAGGTTTCTCAATTGGAAAACTTGAAAACAAAATGGGTATTAGAGCATCTTCAACTACAGAATTAATTATGGAAAACTGTATAGTTCCAAAAGAAAACTTATTAGGAGCTGAAGGTAAAGGCTTTGGTATAGCGATGAAAACTCTTGATGGAGGAAGAATTGGTATAGCTGCACAAGCTTTAGGATTAGCTCAAGGAGCTTTAGATGAAGCAATAGCTTACATGAAAGAAAGAAAACAATTCGGAAGACCAATAGCTGCATTCCAAGGTTTACAATGGTATATAGCTGAAATGGATGTTAAAGTACAAGCAGCTAGACAATTAGTTTATAAAGCTGCATGGACTAAAGATCAAGGACTTCCATACACTTTAGAAGCTGCAAGAGCAAAATTATTTGCTGCTGATGTAGCGATGGAAGTAACTACTAAAGCTGTACAAATCTTTGGTGGATACGGATATACTAAAGAATATCCAGTAGAAAGACTAATGAGAGACGCTAAGATAACTGAAATTTATGAAGGTACTTCAGAAGTTCAAAAAATGGTTATCTCAGGAAGTCTTTTAAAGTAATTTAGGGAGGGCTAATTAATATGAAAATAGTAGTTTGTTTAAAGCAAGTTCCAGATACAACAGCTGTAAGAATAGATCCAAAGACAGGAACACTTATAAGAGATGGAGTTCCTTCAATCATAAATCCAGAGGATAAACATGCGTTAGAAGAAGCATTAGTATTAAAAGAAAACTTAGGAGCAACAGTTACTATAGTAAGTATGGGACCTCCACAAGCTAAAGATGCTTTAAGAGAAGCTTTAAGTATGGGAGCTGATGAAGCTATACTTATAACTGATAGAGCATTTGCAGGGTCTGATACACTAGCTACTTCAAAAGCATTAGCAGGAGCAATAAAGAAATTAGAATATGATATAATATTTGCTGGAAGACAAGCAATCGATGGAGATACTGCTCAAGTAGGACCAGAAATTGCTGAACACTTAGACATTCCTCAAATAACATATGTTCAAGATGTTAAAGTTGAAGGAGATAAACTAGTAATAAACAGAGCATTAGAAGATGGATACGAACTAGTTGAAGTTAAAGCTCCAGTTTTATTAACTGCAATAAAAGAATTAAATAACCCAAGATATATGAACGTTAGAAACATCTTTGATACAAAGGATGCAGAAATAAAAGTTTGGTCAGCTGACGATATAGATGTAGATAAAGCTGAGCTTGGTTTAAAAGGATCTCCAACCAAGGTTAAGAAGTCTATGACAAAAGAAACTAAGGGAGCTGGAGAAGTAGTTGATAAGCCAGCAAAAGAAGCAGCAAGTTACGTAATATCTAAGTTAAAAGAAAAACACTACATCTAATATTAGGAGGTAAAGATAATGAGTAATATAGCAGATTACAAAGGCGTTTGGGTTTTTGCTGAACAAAGAGAA
The DNA here is from genome assembly GCF_022324735.1 of Clostridium sp. YIM B02551. Taxonomy (NCBI): domain Bacteria; kingdom Bacillati; phylum Bacillota; class Clostridia; order Eubacteriales; family Clostridiaceae; genus Clostridium; species Clostridium sp. YIM B02551. Next base: position 121,468 of record NZ_JAKGTF010000011.1, read on the forward strand.
GGAGAACTTCAAAAAGTTTCTCTTGAATTATTAGGAGAAGGAAGAAAAATTGCAGATAAACTTGGAGTAGAGCTTACTGCATTGTTAATCGGAAGCAACGTTTCAGGATTAGCTGAAGAACTGGGAACTCATGGTGCTGATAGAGTTTTAGTTGCAGAAGATGCATTATTAGAGCATTACACAACTGATGGATATACAAAAGTTATTTGTGACTTAGCTAACGAAAGAAAGCCAGAAATATTATTCATAGGAGCTACTTTTATAGGAAGAGACTTAGGTCCAAGAGTTGCAGCTAGACTTACAACAGGATTAACTGCTGACTGTACTTCTTTAGATATAGATGCAGAAGGTAAATTCCTTTTAGCTACAAGACCAGCATTTGGTGGTAACTTAATGGCTACAATAGCTTGTCAAGATCACAGACCACAAATGGCTACTGTTAGACCAGGAGTTTTCTCAAAGATCGAAACAGCTGGAAACAAAGCTGAAATAGAAACAGTTGAAGTTAAATTAACTGAAGCTGACGTTAGAACTAAAGTAGTTAAAATAGTAAAAGAAAAGAAAGATATAGTTGATATAAGTGAAGCTGAATTCATCGTAGCTGGTGGTAGAGGAGTAGGAAGTGAAGAAAACTTCAAACTTCTTCAAGAATTAGCTGAAGCTTTAGATGGAACAGTTGCAGCTTCAAGAGCAGCAATAGAAAAAGGATGGATTGATAAGGACCTTCAAGTAGGTCAAACAGGAAAAACTGTAAGACCATCAATCTACATAGCTTGTGGTATTTCAGGAGCTATTCAACACGTTGCTGGTATGCAAGAATCAGATTTAATAATAGCTATTAACAAGGATGCTAGTGCTCCAATTATGCAAGTAGCTGATTATGCTATTGTAGGAGATTTAACTAAAGTACTTCCTGAGTTAACAGCTCAAGTTAAAGCACTAAAAGAAAACGCATAATATTAGGGAATAATATAATTGTAAGGGGAATTAGGGTTCTAGATTAAGAATCCTAATAATCCCCTATTAAAAATTTTAAAATAAAAATTTTTGGAGGTTAGTATTATGGAAAAGATTTTTGTACTTGGTGCAGGAACTATGGGAGCAGGTATCGTTCAAGCATTTGCTCAAAAAGGATTCGAAGTTATAGTAAGAGATATTAAAGATGAATTCGTTGACAGGGGATTAGCAGGAATTCAAAAAAATGTTGAAAAATTAGCTGCTAAAGGAAAAATAACAGAAGAAGAAAAGGATGCAATCCTTTCAAGAATTTCAGGAACAACTGATTTAAATGCAGCTGCAGATTGTGATTTAGTAGTTGAAGCAGCAGTTGAAAACATGAAAATTAAAAGAGAAATATTCGCTGAATTAGATTCTATATGTAAACCAGAAACTATATTAGCTTCAAATACATCATCTCTTTCAATTACAGAAGTAGCAGCAGCTACAAAGAGACCAGATAAAGTTATAGGAATGCACTTCTTTAATCCAGCTCCAATTATGAAGCTTGTTGAAATTATAAGAGGAATGGCTACTTCAAATGAAACTTTTGAAGCAGTTAAAGAAGTATCAGTAGCTATTGGTAAAGAACCTGTAGAAGTTGCAGAAGCTCCAGGATTCGTAGTTAATAGAATATTAATACCAATGATAAATGAAGCTGTTGGAATATTAGCAGAAGGTGTAGCTTCAGCTGAAGATATAGATACTGCTATGAAATTAGGTGCTAATCACCCAATGGGACCTTTAGCATTAGGAGATCTTATAGGTCTTGATGTTTGTCTAGCTATCATGGATGTACTTTACACTGAAACTGGTGATACAAAGTACAGAGCTCATTCATTATTAAGAAAATATGTAAGAGCTGGATGGTTAGGAAGAAAGAGTGGAAGAGGATTCTTCAACTACAATGCTTAATTTGCTTACAATTTACCACTATATATAAATCCAAAAAAACTCTAGTAACTATAAAAGTTGCTAGAGTTTTTTGCAATTATTAAATAATATTAATAAACTTGAGTTATTTCATATCCACTATTCTTAAGCTCTGCTTTAATCGTATCAATATGAGCGTGTCCATTAGTTTCAACTGTAACTTCAAGAACAACATTCTTTAATCTATCAAAAGCTTTAAATTGATTATGATTAAGCTCTATTACATTAGCATTTACTGAACTTAGTATTCTAGATATTTCTAAAAGTTCACCAGGTACATCTGGCAATTCAACAGAGAAGCAGAATAGACGCCCTCTAGAAACCAATCCTGAATTAATAAGAGAGGAGATTGTAACCATATCAATGTTCCCTCCGCTAATTATAGAAAGAATTTTTTTGCCTTTAACATTAAGTTTCTTAGCAGCAGCTAAAGATGCTACACCAGATGGTTCCGCTAATAATTTGTGCTTTTCAGATAAAATTAGAAAACTTTCAGTAAGTTCTCCGTCACTTACAGTAACAATATCATCTACATAATCTTTTATAAAACTATATGTAAGATCGCCAGGACATTTAACCGCAATACCATCCGCAATGGTATTAACCTTTGATAAATTAACCATAGTGCCAGTTTTAAAAGATTGCTCCATTGCGTTTGCACCTTCAGCTTGAACCCCTATTATTTTAATATTTGGATTAATTTCTTTAGCAGCTAGAGAAACACCTGAAATTAGTCCACCACCTCCGATAGGACATAATATAATATCTAAATCTTTTATATCTTCAAAAATTTCTAAGGCAATAGTACCTTGTCCAAATATAACATCTTCATCATTGAAAGGATGTAAGAAAAATAAACCTTCTTCCTTTTCAATTCTTTTAGCCTCATTATAAGCATCATCATAAACATTACCAGAAAGAATTACCTCTCCTCCAAAATCTTTTGTAGATTGAATCTTTATTAGTGGTGTGGTTTTAGGCATTACAATCTTAGATTTGATTCCTTCAAGACTTGAAGCGTAAGCAACTCCTTGAGCATGATTACCAGCAGAAGAACAAACAACACCCTTTGCTTTTTGTTCAGGAGATAAACTTCTTATTTTATTAAGAGCACCTCTTATTTTATAAGCTCCTGTTAGTTGAAGATTTTCACACTTCATATAAATTTGATTATTGGTTTCTTTTGAAAAAACATCACTATATATAATTGGTGTTTTTATAACCACATCTTTAATAGATTCCCTTGCCTTTTTGATTTTTTCTAAATACATTAAATAGCCCCCTTAAATGTAGTATATAAGACATATTATAACAGAATTTAAAGAAAATGATTATAGAAATAGAAAATTTCAAATGATCAGAAAATTAATATTAAATCATTGTTAAATAACAGACAAAGTGGTAAAATTATGTTATGGTAAATATTAGAAAATATTCAATAAAAAGCTTATTGATTAGGAGGATGGATTTATGAACAGATTTACTTTACCAAGAGACTTATACTTTGGAAAAGGCTCAATGGAGTATTTAAAAACACTTAAAGGTAAAAAGGCAGTAATGGTTATAGGTGGAAGTTCAATGAAAAAGTTTGGGTTTTTAGATAGGGCCCTAGGATACTTAAATGAAGCTGGTATTGAGACAAAAGTAATTGAGGGAGTTGAACCAGATCCATCAGTAGAAACTGTTCTTAAGGGTGCTGAAATTATGAGAGAATATAAACCAGATTGGATTATATCCATGGGTGGGGGTTCACCTATAGATGCAGCAAAAGCAATGTGGATATTTTATGAACATCCTGAAAAAACATTTGATGATATAAAGAATCCGTTTACTGTACCTGAATTAAGAAATAAAGCAAAATTTTTAGCTATTCCTTCAACTTCAGGCACAGCAACAGAAGTTACAGCTTTTTCAGTAATAACTGATTATAAAACTGAAATTAAATATCCTCTTGCAGACTACAACATAACTCCAGATATAGCAATTGTTGATTCAGAACTAGCTGAAACTATGCCTAAGACTTTAACAGCACATACTGGAATGGATGCACTTACTCATGCAATTGAAGCATATGTTGCAACACTAAATTCTCCATTTTCAGATCCATTAGCATTACAGGCTATAGAAATGATAAATGAGTATTTATTAAAGTCATATGAAGAAGATAATAGTGCAAGAGAACAAATGCATTATGCTCAATGTTTAGCAGGTATGGCATTTACAAATGCATTACTTGGAATAACTCATTCTATGGCTCATAAAACAGGGGCAGTATTCCACATTCCTCATGGGTGTGCTAATGCTATATATTTACCTTATGTAATTGATTATAATAAGAAAACAGCTTTAGATAGATATGCTTTTATCGCTAAAAGAATTGGACTAGCTGGTGACACCAATGAAGAACTAGTAGATTCATTAACTGATTTAATTAGGGATTTAAATAGAAAAATGAATATACCATTAACCCTTAAAGAATATGGTGTTAATGAGGAAGAATTTAATTCAAAGGTTGCAATGATAGCTGAAAGAGCTGTTGGAGATGCTTGTACTGGGTCTAACCCAAGAAGTATAACAAAAGAAGAAATGGAAAAATTATTTAAGTGTACTTACTATGGTACTAAAGTGGATTTTTAGCAGAAAAACAATAGCTTGAGATAATCTCAAGCTATTTTTATAGTAAATAATTATCTAAAAGATAACTTACTAACATGAGTTTTTGGAGGAATATGAATGTTTAAGATTTTAAAGAAAAGAATATTAGCAGATAATCTTTATTTAATGGATATTGAAGCTCCAAGGGTTGCGAAATCAGCAAAACCTGGACAATTTGTTATAGTTAAATTAGATGAAAAAGGGGAAAGAATCCCTCTTACTATTTGTGACTATAATGCTAATGCCAACTCAGTAACAATTGTGTTTCAAACCATAGGTGCTTCAACAAGAAGAATGGCAATGTATGAAGAGGGTGATTTTTTTCATGATTTTCTTGGTCCTCTTGGTGTCCCATCAGAGCTAGTTAACGAAAAAATGGAAGCCTTAAAGGATAAAAAGATAGTATTTGTAGCAGGTGGTGTTGGGGCAGCACCAGTATATCCACAAGTGAAGTGGTTAAACTCAAAAGGGGTAAAAGCAGATGTAATCGTAGGAGCAAAAAATAAAGATATTTTAATACTAGAGGAAGAGATGAAGGAGGTAGCCGGCAATCTTTATATAGCAACAGATGATGGTTCTTATGGACATAAAGGCTTAGTTACAGAAGTATTAAAAGATTTGGTTATAAATCAAGGGAAAAAATACGATTTAGTTGTTGCTATTGGACCAATGATAATGATGAAATTTGTATGTATATTGACCAAAGAATTAGATATAAAAACAATAGTTAGTTTAAATCCTATAATGGTTGATGGAACTGGAATGTGTGGAGCGTGCAGGGTTACTGTAGGGAAAGAAATTAAGTTTGCATGTGTAGATGGTCCAGAATTTGATGGCCATTTAGTTAATTTTGATGAAGCATTGAGAAGACAAACTATGTATAAAACTGAAGAAGGAAGGATTCAATTAAAGAAAGAAGAAGGAGAAACTCATCATGCAAATGGATGTAGCTGTGAAGAATAATGGATAGAATGAAGAGAATACCAATATCAGAGCAGGATCCAAAGATAAGGAGAGCAAATTTTGAAGAAGTCTGCTTAGGATATACTGAAGATGAGGCCCGAAAAGAAGCATCAAGATGTTTAAGTTGTAAGTCGCCTAGATGTGTAGTGAAATGTCCAGTTTCAATAAATATTCCAGGTTTTATTGCTAAGCTAAAAGAAGGAGATATAAAAGGAGCCTTAGAAATAATATCTGAAGATTCATCATTACCTGCAATTTGCGGAAGGGTATGCACACAAGAAAGCCAGTGTGAGGAACAGTGTGTGTTAGGAATAAAAGGAGAAGCTGTAGCTATTGGTAAACTTGAACGATTTGTGGCTGATTACGTTAGAGAGAATAATATAAGGTTATCAAACGATATAAATAGAAATGGAAAAAAGGTAGCAGTTATAGGGTCAGGACCAGCTGGACTAACTTGTGCAGGAGACTTGGCTAAAATGGGATATGATGTAAAGATATTTGAAGCACTTCATGAGCCTGGAGGGGTTTTGGTTTATGGGATACCAGAATTTAGATTACCTAAGGACACTGTTGTTAAATATGAAGTTGAAAATGTCAAAAGATTAGGGGTAGAGATCGAAACAAATGTAGTAGTAGGAAGAACTATAACAATTGATGAATTACTAAGTGAAGAAGGCTTTGATGCTGTATTTATTGGTTCAGGTGCGGGGCTGCCTAAGTTTATGGGTATACCTGGAGAAAATGCAAATGGAGTGTTTTCAGCTAATGAGTTTTTAACAAGAAATAATTTGATGAAGGCATTTAAAGAAGGATATAATACTCCGATAAAAATGGGGAAACGAGTAGCAGTAGTAGGCGGAGGAAATGTAGCCATGGATGCAGCTAGGACAGCATTAAGGTTAGGAGCAGAAGTTCATGTAATATATAGAAGAAGTGAAGAAGAACTTCCGGCAAGATTAGAAGAGGTGCAGCATGCAAAAGAGGAAGGGGTAATATTTAATTTACTCACAAATCCAATAGAGATATTACAAGATGAAAGTGGATGGGTAACGGGTATAAAGTGTATAAGAATGAAGTTGGGAGAGCCAGATGAATCTGGAAGGAGAAAACCAGTTGAGATTCCAGGTTCAGAGATGGTTTTACCAATGGATACTGTAATAATGTCTCTAGGAACCTCTCCAAATCCATTAATATCATCAACTACGAAAGGATTAGAAATCAATAAAAGAAAATGTATAGTAATTCAAGATGAGACCGGTAGAACAACAAGAGAAAGGGTTTATGCGGGTGGCGATGCTGTAACAGGTGCAGCAACTGTAATTCTTGCTATGGAAGCAGGGAAAAAGGCAGCAAAAGGAATAAACCAAATGCTTCAAAATATAGATTAAATCTTAGTATATATAACAGTGAATATAGTTAAAATAAGTAAGAGAATTAACCTTAAATGAGAATATCATTAAAAGGTTAATTCTCTTATTTAGTAATGTATAATCTATATTAAAAAATAACAATTATTCAAATTCGAAAATTTATGGTAATATATTCATAGATATAATTATAAAAGCAGGAGGAGAAATATGGATTTCGAAAGAATAGAATACTCTGAGAATAGTGTAAAATTGGTTGGATGTAAGAATTTTAATGTAAAGCAAACAATTGAGTGTGGTCAATGCTTTAGATGGGAAAAAATTAATGAGGACAATTACATAGTAATAGCGCATGAGAGAGTAATAGAGTTAGAACAAAGAGGAAATGATGTATTAATTTTAAATACCAGTAAAGAGGACTTTGAAAATATCTGGCTAGATTACTTTGATTTAGAAAGAGACTATTCTATGATAAAAGTTGAATTATCAAAGGATGAACTCTTAAAAAAAGCTGTAGAATATGGATATGGAATAAGACTTTTGAATCAAGATCCATATGAAATATTAATAAGCTTTATTATTTCTGCAAGGAATTCAATTCCAATAATAATGAAAACAATAAGAAGAATTTCAGAAAGATGGGGTAAGGAGTTAGATTACAAAGGAAAGAAATATTTTGCTTTCCCTACAATTGAAGAATTCAGTAAAGCTTCTTTAGAAGAAATAGTAGAAACAGGAGCTTCTTTTAGAAGTAAGTACATATATGATACACTAATTAAATTAAATGAAGCTAAAGGAAATAGGGATGATGAATTTTCCTTAGAAAGAATAACTTGTTTAGAAGATGATGAGTGTCATAGTGAATTGCAAAAATTTAAGGGTGTAGGTGCAAAGGTAGCAGACTGCATCATGCTATTCTCAATGAAAAAATATTCAGCATTTCCGGTAGATGTATGGGTAAAAAGAGCAATGCAGCATTTCTATTTAGCACCTGATGTATCGTTGCCAAAGATAAGGGTATTTGGTAGAAATAAATTTGGAAAGCTATCTGGATTTGCTCAACAATATTTATTTTATTATGCTAGAGAAAATAAAATTAAAATTGATTAAGTAGTTTAGGCAATGAGTCGATATATATATTATATTTACCATTGCCTCTTTTTAATAATGTGAAATAAGAAAAGGATAACATTAAGTAAAAAGATAAAATAATAGGCAATAAAATGGCATTTTATGAAAAAAATAATATCATGAAGATTGTTATTAATTTAACAAAAAAATATGGTATAATTGTTAAGGTATGTATATTTATATTAGGAGGTCTAAATATGTTCCAATTTGAAACTCAACTAAGTAAATTAAAACATGAAGTATTAAAAAGTGTTGCAGTATTAGCTAAAGAGGATAGACTTAATAAAGAAGAATTAGATAAAATTCCATATGAAATAATAACTGATAGTACACCAAGATATAGATGTTGTGTATATAAGGAAAGAGCAATTGTTTCAGAAAGAGCTAAATTAGCAGCAGGTTTTTTAGCTGATGGGGACAAAGTGGATGGAGAACTTATAGACATTAGACCAAATGAACAAATTGTGTATGTTATAGAAGCAGCTTGTGATAGATGCCCAATAAATAGGTTTACAGTAACTGATCAGTGTAGAAATTGCTTGGCACATAGATGTCTTGAAGCTTGTGCAGTAAACTCAATATCTATTGTTGGGGGTAGAGCATACATAAATCAAGAAACTTGTAAAGAATGTGGTATGTGTAAAACAGCTTGTCCATACAATGCCATTTCAGAAGTAATGAGACCATGTAAGGTATCATGTCCTACTGGAGCATTAATGGTAAATACTGAGGATAGAAGAGCTATGATTAATGAAGAAGATTGTGTGAATTGCGGTGCATGTATGTCAGCATGTCCTTTTGGTGCAATTTCAGATAAGAGTTTGATAGTTCCAGTTGCAAAGAGATTGGCTAAGAAAAGAAAGATGTATGCAGTAGTGGCACCAGCAATATCTGGTCAATTTGGAATGAAGGTTACTTATGGACAAATTAAGAGTGCTATTAAAAAATTAGGATTCGAAGATATGGTAGAAGCTGCTTGCGGTGCAGATGCTGTTACTGTGCATGAGTCAAATGAATTTGTGGAAAGAATGGAAAATGGAGATAAGTATATGACTAACTCTTGTTGTCCAGGTTTCTTAGGATACATAGAAAAGAAATTCCCAGATCAAGTTGATAGGATATCTGGAACAGTTTCACCAATGATAGCAACTGGTAGATATATAAAAGCAAATGATCCAGAGGCAAAGGTTGTATTTATAGGACCTTGTACAGCAAAGAAAAGTGAGGCTGTTAAGGAATCTATTTCAGATGCAGTTGATTATGTTTTGACCTTTGAAGAGTTATATGCTTTACTAGATGCCTTTGAAATATATCCTGATGAATGTGAAGATAATCAAGTTGATGATGCTTCAATTTTTGGAAGAGGTTTTGGAGTAGTTGGAGGGCTTACAGCAGCTATTGAAAATTTTGTTACTGATAAAGGAATAGAAATTGCATTTAAGCCAGTTAAAGTTAGTGGTGGAGCAGATCTAAAGAAGACTATGACATTAGCTAAAGCAGGAAGATTAGACGGGAACTTTATTGAAGGTATGATGTGTCAAGGTGGATGTATAAATGGAGCTGGAAGAATGATTGCTCCAATGAGAGCAAAAGCTGTATTTAATAAATTAAATGCAGCAGGAACTAAAAAAGCAGTTCTTGCAAATGATAAGATAGAAGGATTTCATGATATAAATCTCGAAAGATAGTTTATAATAATAAGAGCTTGTGTATGCAGGCTCTTTATTTTTGAAAAAAATACCAATATAATATAGTAATATAAAGAAATTTAGAATTTGATAATTCTCAAAAGAAGGAGGACAAAATGTATAAAAAAGAAGCAACATTGATTCTAACACTAATTGCAGGAATAATGCCACTTATTATGTATCCTTATGGAGATGACAGCTATTATTTACCTAAAACAATATTTTTATATGTTATGTGTCCTTTATTAATTATGATTTTGTTTCTTGAAAGAAAGAAATTAATTATTGATAAAAAAGATGTAACGTTAATGTTCTTTTTATTATTTGTATTAATCAGTACATTTTTTTCAATGGATATTATTATTTCAGTTTTAGGCAATGAGGTACGGTATGAAGGGTTAATAATGATAATGTTCTATGGGATTATCTACTATACAGCCAAAAGATATTTAATTATAGATAAAAAAGCAATTGGATTTATTACAGTAGTAGCGATAATTATAGCTATTTATAGCATATTTCAATATTACGGTATAGATCCAATTCCTAAAGATACTTATCATGCTCTAATAAATAATAATTCTATAGGAACTCAAGGTAATAGAAATTTTCTTTCCACGTATATTACTCTATTTCTTCCGATTATATTAGGATTATATATTTTAAAAGGGAGGATGAAATTTTTAGTTGCAGCGACAATTTTATTTTCATCGTTACTATGCACTCTAACAAGAAGTGGATGGTTAGCATTCTTAATATATTCATTAATAGGATTAGTATATGTTATTAGAAAAAATAATAAAAGTTATCTAAAAAGAATAGGTATAATATTGATAATTTTTACCGTAGTTACAGTTGTAATAAATATCAGTACTGGTGGTTCGATAACGGGTAGAGGAGAGCAGTTTGCTAAAGATGCAGGAAACATAAGTGAATATTCTGGCTCAGGGAGAATTTATATATGGGATTTAGCCATTAAAATAACTAAGGCACATCCGCTTTTAGGTAGTGGACCTGATACTTTTAGATATGTAATTGAGAAAGAGTTTAAGAATGAAGGTATTGTATGGATTCAAGAACATAATTCAGTTATAGATAAAGCTCATAATGAATTTTTGCAAATAAGTTCTACTATGGGAATTCCAGCACTTTTAGCATATTTGTTGTTCTTAATATTAGTAATTAATGATAATGTAAAAGGCATATTTAAAAATGAAGTGAGCTTCCTGTTTGGAATTACTATAGTTGGATATTTGGTTCAAAGCTTCTTTAATATAAGCGTTATAAATGTGGCACCTTTATTTTGGATGCTTTTAGGTGCTAGTAATAATATTGATGTTAAAAGAGATTTGAAAAATGATTTATTAATAAATGAAGCAATTCAATAATAATAAATAAAGATAATAAATTAGTCCTCAATAAATGTATTGAGGACTTTTAAATAAATTATAGTCTTATGACAGCCTTTTATTCTTTGATGAAAAATGCTTAATTAATTGTGGAATCAGTAAAAGTATAAAGAAAATAGCTACAATAGCTATAAGATAACTTGAAAAAACTTCTTCTGGCAGCGCATTGATTATTGGGTCAGTTACAGGATCGAATAACCAATCATTATTGTTAAAAAATATTTTGTGGAATTTTTCAAAAGACCATGAAAAATTAATTATTATTGGTAAAGCAATGAAACCACAAAGAATAAGTAATGTAATTAAGAATTTGGTATATCTTGAAAACAAGTCTTTTATATTTTTTCTATAGAAGTATATAAATATAATTATGACTATTAAGCTTATCCAAAAAAGTATATCCATTTTTAAAAATAAAATTCTTACTTCCTCGAAGTGAAACTTACCTTCAGGGGAAAACTTAAAATATTTTAATGGAAAATCTAAAAGCTTATAGCTTCTCAGATATTTCATTAATTCTGTAAAATCAGAATAAATATTTTGGGCACTCATAGACACCTGACTTGGTATATTATAGATATTCATTAATAGTTTATAAAAGGGAGTGAGATTTATAATTACCTTAAAGGCTAAAGTAATAGAAAAGATAAAATAGCATATATAAAATAGCCATTGTTTCAAAATTGTATAAATTGAAGAAGATTTTGATGTTTTCATTATATAGTTACTCCTTTTTGTTAATAATAACAAATGGTTTTAATTTAAAACCTTTATTTTATCTAGGCTTAAATAATATTTTATTATATGTAGAATATAAATGCTAGCTAAAAATACAATTAGTGTCCTGCATAATCACCTTGACGATTTTTTATATATTTAGGATATATAAGGTATGAAGATATTATGATGTTTGAAGGGGATTGATTTATATAGAAAATAATAGCATTTTAGAGAAAACGCTAAATATTTTGAAATAATCCTATATTTTGGCTAATATATAGCATATAAAAAGAACTATTTAATTTGAAATTAAAGGATTATTTATTTATTATAATAATTGTATTAGCACTCTACCTAAATGAGTGCTAACAATTTGATAAATATTAATTAATATAAATTAAGGAGGGGTTGTAATGAGAGTTAAACCACTTGGAGACAGAGTAGTAATTAAAAGATTAGAAGCAGAAGAAAAAACAAAAAGCGGAATAGTATTAACAGGAACTGCTAAAGAAAAGCCACAAGAAGCAGAGGTAGTAGCAGTAGGACCTGGAGCAGTAGTAGATGGCAACAGAATCCCTATGGAAGTTAAGGTTGGGGATAAAGTATTATTCTCTAAATATGCAGGTACAGAAGTTAAACTTGATGGAGAAGAGTACACAATATTAAAGCAAGATGACATTTTAGCAATAGTAGAATAATAAGGAGGTAATAAAATGGCTAAGACAATTATATTTGGTGAAGAAGCTAGAAGATCTATGCAAGCTGGTGTTGATAAACTAGCTGATACTGTAAAGGTTACTTTGGGACCTAAGGGAAGAAATGTAGTTTTAGATAAGAAATTCGGTACTCCGTTAATTACAAATGATGGAGTTACTATAGCTAGAGAAATAGAATTAGAAGATCCATATGAAAATATGGGAGCTCAACTAGTTAAAGAAGTATCTACAAAGACTAACGATGTAGCAGGAGATGGAACAACTACAGCTACTTTATTAGCACAAGCAATAATTAGAGAAGGATTAAAGAATGTAACTGCAGGCGCTAATCCAATGCTTATTAGAAATGGTATAAAATTAGCTGTAGATAAGGCAGTTGAAGAAATTCAGAACATTTCTAAGCCTGTAAACGGCAAAGAAGACATTGCAAGAGTAGCTGCAATTTCAGCTGGAGATGAAACAATAGGTACATTAATATCTGATGCAATGGATAAGGTTGGAAATGAAGGAGTAATTACTGTCGAAGAATCCAAATCAATGGGTACTGAATTAGACGTAGTTGAAGGTATGCAATTTGATAGAGGATATGTTTCTGCTTATATGGTAACAGATACAGAAAAGATGGAAGCAGTTCTAGAGAATCCATATATTTTAATAACTGATAAAAAGATAACAAATATTCAAGAAATACTTCCTGTATTAGAGCAAATCGTTCAAACTGGAAGAAAATTATTGATTGTTGCTGAGGATATCGAGGGTGAAGCAATGGCTACCCTAATTGTAAATAAATTAAAAGGTACATTTACATGTGTAGCTGTTAAGGCACCAGGATTTGGTGATAGAAGAAAGGATATGCTTCAAGATATAGCAGTATTAACTGGAGGAACAGTTGTATCAGAAGAATTAGGAAGAGACTTAAAAGAAACAACATTAGATATGCTTGGTCAAGCAGAAAGCGTTAAGATATCTAAAGATAATACTGTTATTGTAAATGGAAGAGGAAATAAAGAGGAAATAAAGGCTAGAATTGGTCAAATAAAGAGTCAAATAGAAGAAACATCTTCAGATTTTGATAGAGAAAAGTTACAAGAAAGATTGGCTAAACTTGCTGGTGGAGTAGCAGTTATTAAAGTTGGTGCAGCTACAGAAACAGAATTAAAAGAAAGAAAACTTAGAATCGAAGATGCTTTAGCAGCAACTAAAGCAGCTGTAGAAGAAGGAATAGTACCAGGTGGTGGAACAGCTTATGTTAATGTAATGGGCAAGGTTGCAGCATTAACTTCAGAAGTTGCTGATAGCCAAGTTGGTATAAACATAATTGTTAGAGCTTTAGAAGAACCAATGAGACAAATTGCAGCTAATGCAGGGGTTGAAGGTTCTGTTATAATAGAAAAAGTTAAAAATAGTGAAGCTGGAATTGGATATGATGCTTTAAATGGTGAATACACTAACATGCTTAAAGCTGGTATTGTAGATCCAACTAAGGTTACAAGAAGTGCGCTTCAAAATGCAGCTTCAGTAGCATCTACATTCTTAACTACAGAAGCAGCTGTAGTAGATATTCCAGAAAAAAATCCTCCAATGCCTAATCCTGCAGGTATGGGAATGGATGGAATGTACTAAAAATAAAATATTTTTACTTATAAAGGAAGGTATCTTTGGAATACCTTCCTTTATTGTTTTATAAAATAAGTTAAGAAAAATTTTAGCTTGATTAGGATTGAGCTTTTATGGCAATGCTTTAGACAAAGTTTTAGAAAGGAGGTATACAGTATTGAAAAGAAGAAAGAGAAAAGGCTTCACCTTAATTGAGGTTGTAGCAGTAATGGCTATAATAGGAATTTTAGCTGTAGCTTTAGTTCCTAGAGTATCTAAGTATATGAATCAAGCAAAAAAAGTAAAGGTATTATCACAAGTTAGAACAGTAGTGACAAATGCAGAGATGTATAATGCTAAGAATAATTCACCTATTCCTGCAGATACCCTTGTTAGTGATTTTGATGCATACATAGCAGCGGATGAGAGAGCTGACTTTGCAAAAGATACAAAAATGATTGAATCTTTAAAACTCTCACAATGTCAGGCAATTCTTAATGAAGAGAAAGATTTTACCATTGGCGGAGATGGGACAATATCAGTAGCAACAAGTTAATTATATATTGGGGATAATTATATAATTAAGCTATAGGATTTTAAGTTCAACTATTAACTTACTCTCGTTTGAAAATGTCCAGAAGCAGACATCTTCAAACGAGAATAAATTAAGAAAAATTTATTTACATATATATGAAATGTTGTATAAAAATATTATAATTAATATAGATTCAAATTTAACTAAAAAGTGATGGGAGAAAAAATGGGAATATTAATATTTATAATTGGACTAACTATTGGAAGCTTTTTGAATGTGTGCATATATAGAATACCATTAGGAGAATCTATAGCATATCCTCCATCACATTGTACAAATTGTTCAACAGAAATTAAAGCATATGATTTAATACCTGTAATAAGTTATATATTTTTAGGCGGTAAATGTAGAAGCTGTGGAGAAAAGATTTCCATTAAATATCCTATATTAGAATTATTTACAGGAATAATGTTTTATTTCGTCTTTAAAGAATATGGTTTGACATTTTTTGCGCTTAAGTACTTTATAATGATTGTATTTTTAATTGTAATAGCTGTAATTGATTTTAATACGCAAGATGTTTATTCTGTAACAACATATTCATGTATAGCTATTGGAATTATTATGACGTTAATAGAAAAAATATATTTAAATGTAGACATTTGGCCTTATATAATAGGGCTGATTATTGGGGTAGTAGTTATAGGTGGAATAGTATTTGTTGCTGGTGGAATGGGAGAAGGAGATATAGAGATAGCTGCTATATGTGGTATTTTTCTAGGATGGCAAAATATGATTTTAACACTTCTTCTATCATTTATAATAGGAGGAATAGTTGGAGGAACTCTAATTATTTTTAAAAAGAAAACTAAAAGAGATGCAATAGCATTTGGACCTTTCTTGTTTATTGGTGCAATGATTTCATTATTTTTAGGTAATGAAATTATATCTTTGTATATGAATTTTTTGAATTTAAATTAATGAAAATATTTGTAAAATTATATTAAATCTAAAATTTAATAATAGTATATAAACCTTAAGAAAAATGTTGACAAATCCCAAGAAATGTCACATTTTTTTTATTGATTAATTTAAATTATAAAGATATACTGAATTTATGACACTAGGTAGGACAATTTAGTATATCTAAGGTTTTAGAGGGAGATACGATGGATGGAGTAATTAAGAGACGCTTAGGGGATATGCTAGTGGAATTTGGGAAAATTACAGTACCTCAATTACATGAAGCCCTTAGGAAACAAAAGATAACAGGGAAGAAAATTGGCGAAATATTGATAGAATCAGCTATGGTAACAGCTGAAGATATTATGGAAGTGTTAGAAAAGCAGACTGGAATTACTCGTATTAATCTAAATATCACTTCTTTTGATAAAAGAGCACTTAAAGCCATTCCAGAAAGTGTTTGTATTAAACATGAATTAATACCATTTGGTTTTAAAGATAATAAAATTTTAATTGCCATGTGGGATCCACTTAATATATTTGCGATAGATGATGTATCCATATCCTCAGGTTTTGAAGTAGAATCATATATTTGTACAAGAGAGCAAATAAAGAAACATATCGAAATGCTGTATTCTGGTCAGAAAGTTATAAAGGCAGCAGAAGAACTTTCCAAAGAAAAATTAGTTGCTAAAGAAATACAGGAACATGTTGAAGAGGAATTAGATGATATAAGAAATGCTCCAGTAGTAAAAATGATAGATTATCTATTCAAAAATGCTATTGAAATGAGAGCATCAGATATTCATATTGAACCCTTTGAGGATGAAATAAGAATAAGATATAGAATTGATGGACAACTAAGAACAATTAATAATTTACAAGTTGAAAGTCAAGCAGCATTAGTTACAAGAATAAAGATACTTGCAAACTTAAATATAGCAGAAAAAAGAGTACCTCAAGATGGAAGAATATTAACTAAAGTAGGGAAGAAAAATCTAGATTTAAGAGTATCTATTTTGCCAGTAGTATCTGGAGAAAAAATAGTTATTAGAATATTAGATAGAGATAGTTATCAAATTGGAAAAGAAAAACTAGGACTTGGAGAAAAAGATTTAGAAACTCTAGAGAGAATAACTAAATCACCCCATGGAATAGTTCTTGTTACAGGACCTACAGGTAGTGGAAAATCTACAACCTTATATACGGTTCTAAATGAATTAAATACTGGTGATTTAAACATTGTAACTGTAGAAGATCCAGTGGAGTATACCTTAAAAGGAATTAATCAAGTTAATGTTCATAGCAAAGCTGGATTAACCTTTGCCAGTGGTCTGAGATCCATATTAAGACAAGATCCAGATGTTATTATGATTGGTGAAATTAGAGATAGTGAAACTGCTGAAATTGCAGTTAGATCAGCTATTACAGGCCATTTAGTGTTAAGTACACTACACACTAATGATGCTCCTTCTTCAATATTGAGATTAGTGGATATGGGAGTAAAACCATATCTAGTTGCTACGTCTTTAGCAGGAGTAATAGCACAAAGACTAGTTAAAAAGATTTGTCCTAATTGCAAAGAAGAATATGAAGCATCTCTTTATGAAAAGACTATTCTAGGTGAACATAATGATAAATCTGTAGCCCTATATAAAGGAAAAGGTTGCGGCTTTTGTAATGGGACAGGCTATGTAGGAAGAGTTGGAATATACGAAATAATGGAGATAACAAGAGAACATAGAGATTTAATTCTTAACTCTAGAGATTCAAATCTCCTTATGGACTTATCTATAAAAAATGGAATGAGAACATTAAGTGAAGCATGTAAAGAACTTGTTCTTGATGGGATAACCACCGTAGAAGAATTGGCAACGATAGCTTTCTTTAAGGAATAAGGGAGGAGATAAAGTGCCCAATTATAGGTATAAAGCCATGAACCAAAAAGGGGAGAGGCTTCAAGGAACATATAAAGCAGAGTCAGAAGATGAAGTTATAAATATGATTAGTGCAAACAATTATTATCCTTTACTTGTAGAAGAAATACAGGAAGGCACTAAAATTCAATTATTTTCTTTTGAAAAGGTAAAAACCAAGGATATAGCAGTATTTTGTAGACAATTTTATACAATGTTAAATGCTGGAGTAACAATAAATAGATCATTACATATATTATCCATGCAGCTAACTAACAAAAAATTAAAAGAAAGCGTTGGAAATATAGAAGAGGAAGTTAAAAAGGGCCAAACTTTATCAGAGGCAATGAAAATGCAAGGTAGCATTTTCCCAAATTTGCTAGTAAGTATGATAGAAACAGGTGAAGTAAGTGGTAATCTTGATAGTGTATTTTTAAGAATGTCCACTCACTATGAAAAAGAAAATAAAATAAATAATAAAGTTAAATCAGCCATGATTTACCCTGCAGTATTAAGTGTTGTTGCAGTAGTAGTTGTTGTGGTGTTATTAACTTTTATTATGCCAACATTTATAGATCTGTTTACTCAAAGTGGAGCAGAACTGCCTACACCAACAAAAATTTTATTAGCTATTAGTGGTGGATTAAGAAATTATGGGTTAATTATAATTTTTATAGTTATAATTATTGGATTTTCAATAAGATCCTATTTTAAAAGTGAGGCAGGACAACTAACCTCAAGTAAAATAAAATTGTCTTTGCCAGTTTTAAAAACACTAAATCAAAAAATTATTGTTTCTAGATTTACTAGAACTTTGTCTACATTGCTATCAAGCGGTGTAACTTTGGTACAAGCTCTTGAGGTAGTTTCAAGTGTAGTTGGCAATAAGGTTGCAGAAGATATCTTAAGTAAGGTTAGAGAATCAGTAATAAAGGGGGAAGGCTTAGCTAACTCCATAAGCGAAAGTAGTATATTTCCACCTATGCTCTCTTCCATGATTATGATTGGAGAAGAGTCAGGGTCTTTAGATGATATTTTAAATAAAACAGCAGATTTCTATGATGAAGAGTTAGAAACGGCAGTGCAAAGAGCCACTGCATTGTTGGAGCCTCTGCTTATTTTAGTAATGGGAGTTGTAATAGGATTTATAATAATTTCCATAATGTTACCTATGTTTAATATGTATAACAATATATAAAATAATAAAGTTATCAAGGAGGAATAAAAATGACAAAAGCAATTACAACAAAGAGAAAAAAGAAAGGGTTTACCTTAATCGAACTTATTATAGTTTTAGCTATTATGGCAATACTTGCAGCTATTGCAATTCCAGGATTTAATGCGATAAGACAAAATTCAAGAATTAAAGCTGATAAACAAAGTTGTGAAGCAATTAAAAAAGCAGTACAGACTTTAGTTGTAGATGGAACACTAACTCATACTGGAACCGTTACATTAACAACTGAAGCGGACGTGGCACTGGTAAGTGGAACTATAGATAGTACTGATATAACTGCACTTAGGGGAGTTCTTGCAGATGTCAAAGCACCTGCAGATACTACAATTTCAGGTAATAAATTTACTGTACAAATAACTAGTACAACTGTTGAAGTAAAGACAGATAGTGCTGGTGTAAAAACATCTAGTGGTACATTCTAATTAACATCTAATAGAAAGTGTAAAGTTAATTTATTAACTTTACACTTTACTTATACAAACAATAAGGAATTTATGAGGTGATATTTTGGCAGCTAATAAGTTGAAATCCATAAATTTAGATACAATAAAGAAATTAATGAATACGGATCTAAGTAGTTTAAAAAATAAGATAAATGAAAAATCTAATAAAAAATCCCAGAAGAAAAGAAGAGAAGTTAATAAGACATTTCTTTCTTTTGATTTAGGTAGTGAAAAAATAAAAATAGCAGTAGGAAAATTCTATAAAGGAAAATTTACTATAGAAAAACTTATTACAGCGGATACACCAGAAGATTCAATTCAAGATGGAAACATTGTGAATCTACCTGCATTAGAATATTTTATTATGCAAAAGTTATCAAATGAGAATATAAAAATTAAGGATGCAATATGCACAAATAATTCAACCTCAGTAATAAACAGGGAAATAGTTATACCTGAAGTTCAGGAGGATGAAATTGATACCGTTGTAAAGTATGAAATACAACAATACCTGCCTCTTAATATGAATGATTATATAATTCAAAGCAAAGTTATTGAAAAAGCAGAAGTTGAAGGCAAAAAAGGACTAAGAACATTAGTTATAACATATCCAGATAGAATGGCAAGTACTTATTATAAAACTCTTACTAATGTTGGGTTAAAGCCTGTGGCTTTAGATATATCATATAATTCATTAAACAAGCTGCTAAATAATAGTAGAAAAATAAATGATAGAGAATATAATTCCAAAGATACATTAGCATTTATTGATTTAGGGGCTAATAGTCTTGGCGTTAACATATATAGGGATGGAAATCTTGATTTTTCAAGAATAATAAAATCTGGCGGAAGTAATATTGATGTAGCAATTAGCAAAACATTAAGACTTCCAATTAGTGAAGCAGAGAAAACTAAGATTACAACTGGAAGTTTATCTAATATGGAAGAGAGTGAAGTTAACAGCATTATAAAAGATGTTGTAGATGAATGGATATCAGAATTGCAGAGAATAATTCAATTCTATAGAAATAGGAAAATGGGAAATACAATAGATAAGATTTTCCTTTACGGAGGTTCTTCAAGTATAAAAGGGCTTGAAGAATATATAACAGATAAAATAGGTATTTCTACAGAAAAGGTTCAAAGTATTGATAGTATAAATTATAGTGAGTCAATAGAGAAATATTTAAATGCAATAGGCGCACTTATAAGGATATAGGGGGAGCGTATAATGAAGGATTTTAACTTTTTTGCCCCTTATCAAGGGAAACAAAAGCAAGCTAAGGATAAAAAAATATATATCTATACATTAGGTTTAGTTTTGATAGTAGTTATTTTTGGAACTCTTATATGGAATTCTGTTAGCATTTTATTATTAAATAAAGATATTAAGAAATACAATTCAAGTATAAATGCAGCTGATGTTCAACAGAAATATAAAGAAGCTGAAGACGTAAATAATAAAAGTAGTGTATTAAATAAATATAATGCATCAATTGATATCATAAATGCAACTATTTCTAAAAAAGATAGAATTTCATATGAAACAATTCATAATATAAATTCAACATTGCCAAAGGAAGTAAGTTTTGCAAGTATAACCATAGATGAGAATGCAATTGATTTACAAGGTTCAGCTAAGAATAGACAAGCTATTGGTGAGTTTCAACATAATATGAAAGCGTTAGATATTGTATCTGATGCACAGATTATAAATATTAGTGATGTTGATAATGGTAATTATAAATTCGAGTTAAAATGCACATTAAAGGATGTGGATAAATAATGAAGATAAGTAGTAGGGAAAAGTTTTTACTTGGAATATTACTAACTGCGTTAATAATTGTAGGATATTATGAATTAGTTTTTGTAAATCAAAGGGCAATTGTAAATAGATTGAAGAATACAAAGGCAGAAACTGAAATGAAATACAATACTGTGATGGATACAGTTAATTCTTTAGATAAGAAAAAGGAAGATTTAAAGGTATTAAAATCAAAAATTTATGATAAATCTGAGAAATTATATCCAACAATAATTCAAGAAAAGATAATTGTAGAGTTAGATGATCTTTTAAAGAAGTCTAATGTTAATGGCAGTATATCTTTTAGTGATATTTCTGTAAAAGGAATTGAATTAAGTGCAAGCAAGGTTCAAAAGTTACCTGAAAATTCTTTTGAACCATTTATAAAACAATATAATGGAGACTCTACTTCAAATACTAGTGAAAAAAATGATTCAAATAATAATCCAAGTAAAGATACTTCATTAAATGTTGAGCAAATAAAAGTGACATTAAATTATACAGGAACTTATGATAACTTAATGAAATTAATTAGTAATATTGAGCAAAATTCTAAAAAAATAGTATTATCTAATCTAGTTGTTATGTCAGGAGGGACTACTCAAGTAAATGGTTCTTTAGTGCTAAATTACTATAGTGTACCAAAAGTAGACAAACAAGATGAGGATTATTTTAATTGGACACTTAATAATAATTATGGTAAATCCAATCCTTTTGATATAGGGGTAACAAGTACCTCTGTAACAAAAAGTAATAACTATGACTTTATTATGACTGCAAGAGCAAGTAAATCAGACTTAGCAACTGTTGGGCTAAGATATGCAAGTGATAAAAAAATGGAAACTGGCATTTATGCAGATAGCAATTCACCAGAGGATGTAGAAATTACACTTTCACAAAAGGACGGCAAATATTACTATAAGTACAAAACAAGTAGAGAAAGTTATCCTAAAGGATATTCAGGAACAGGAGTTCAGTTTAATCCTAATGGAAGCAATATATTAATTGATATCATCTCAAATATAAGATTAGATGATAATGATAAGTCAGGAGTTAACCTTAAGGTAATAAATAGTACAGATAAGGAAGTTAGTGTAAATATTATAGGGGATGATTCTTCAAGACCAAGAGTGAAGGTCACTAGTGAAGGTAAGACAGTTAATATTACCAATAGTAAATAGAGGTGAATGCCTTATGAAGATTAAGAAAGTAAAAAAAGGAATGACGCTAATAGAAGTATTAATAAGCATAGCTATTTTAGGTATATTAATAGTGCCTTTAAGTTCAATGGTCTTAACCTCTGTAAGTATTAACAGAATGGGAAAAGAGAAGCAGCAGGGAACAAATGTAGCACAAAAAGTATTGGAACAAATTAAAATTATAGATGAGCCAAATATAGAGGATTTATATAATAATATACGAGCAAATTTCCCCTCTAGAGAGATTGGAACAAACGAACTTAAACTTTATTATGATGAAGATGGTAGTCCAGCGACACAAACAAACTACAAATATTTAATAGATTTAACCCTTAGTGAAAGGACTCACAATGTAGTAAATGATATTGTATTTAATAATAATATCCAGGTTAATGATTCAACATTAATAGCGTATAATAACCATCCTGAAGTGAGTATTAGTGATGAACTTAAAGTCGTAGTTAATGATGAAAATGAAACCAATTTAGAAATGATAATCAATGGAGTAGCTTATGATTTAAGTAAACAAAATCCAGATATAGCAATAACATTTGGGAAAAGCTTTACTAATATAAATGATAATCTAAGAATAGTTGTAGAAAATCATAGCAGTGAAAATTTAAATATTTACATTAATAAAAAGAAAGATATAACGGCTAATTATACAATTGTAAACAGTCTAGGTAGAGTAAATCAATTTTTTAATTATGAAGATAATGCAAGCTATGATGCAATAAATAATTCAGTAAAATTAGATTTAACTACATATGTGCACAATAATCAAAGTGGACAAGATAAGAGAATTACGCACGTAGAAGGATATAGAAATCTTGGAGAGTAAGGAGGGAGTATATGAAAAAGAAGGGTTCAACGCTTATAACAGTAGTTGCTATTTTCGCTATTTTATTTACTGTTGGTACTGCAATAATTTCACTAACTCTCTCTAGTTATAGATTAAGAAATGTACAAACAAAAAATTTAGAAAGTTTATATTCATCAGAATCTGGTTTAGATGAAGCAAAAAAAATTATAGAGGTGGCAGTTCAAACTGCAGTAAAGAAATCAAATTATGAAGCAGTTAACGAGGCAACCAAAATTAATGAACAGATAGATCTAGTTAAAAGGCAAGGAGCTTCTTCATATTCTCAGGCAATAAATACTATTGTAAATGAAAGAAAGAATACTAATGGTTTTGATTACAAAGTATTTTTAAAGGATGAAGCAGGAACCAATAATGCTGCAAATACTTTCTATTATATAAGTAATGATGGTACACTGGATTTAGATAGTATTGAGGCAAAAGAAAAAAACATATTCAAATCAGTATTCAAAAATATAATTACTGAAAACTTAAGACAATGTATCTCTAATGATGGAGAAAATTATACCTATCAATATCTTGGATTAGATAATGAAAATAATATTTCGTTTAGTAATGTAACTTTAAGTAATGACGCCAATATAGAACTAGAAGACTATAATACATTCGGAGATAGAGGTCTTCAAATTACTTTAGTATCTACCTTTAATAGCCCAGAAGGTAATGGGAGAACAATAAAAAGAAAAATTCAAGCTAATTACACTATAACTGTTCCAGATTTAGAAAATAGAAATTTTACTAATAATCCCTTACTTCAAAAGACTATTGCAGCAGATGGCAGTATGTATGTACTAAGTAATTTAAGAATTAATGGAGATATTTTTGTAAAAGGAGATGCTTCAGATAATCCATCTGACCTTGTTTATGGTAAATATGATGGAGGAATAAACTTAAATTTTGATAAAAGTGAACGAAGTGCATCAGGAACAGAATTAAATAGAAATGAAATAAATGTTAATCTAAATGGAAATGTAGTAACATCAAACACTCTTAACATAAAACAAAATAGTACAGTAAATGTTACTGGCGGAAATTTATATGCTAGAAATGTTAACTTAGGAAAGATAAAACTAGGAGATTCTGATATTTCAAATAATACATTGAATGTAAAAACAGATATGCTTGTAAACAATGACTTTACATATAATGCATTTAGGACTCAAGTTCATTTAAATAATTTATACGCAATAAATGATATAACAGATAATACTGGAGATTTAAGTAAGGCTAAAAATTCTAGCTGTATTATTATAAATAATTATATGAATGATGGGCAATCAGGAATCACAATAGATAAAGATGTTTTTATCTTAGGATCAGCATATATAAATGCAACAAATGGAGCTGGTGAAAAATATCAAACAGGGGAATCTATAGCTATAAAAGGTAACTATTCTGCATACACATCTCCTATTAATGATGGAAATAAGTATTTATTTGATTATTTTAATCCACTGCAGTTAGTTGATTCAGTTAATGGAAGTAGGATGACTTCTATGGAGCGTAAAACACGATATTTCCTTGATTCAACAAGTCGGAATGGGCTTCCTCATAACGGAGTAATTGAATTAAAGGGAAATCCGACAGATAATTTTCTAATTAGTGGGGCCTATATAAATGGGGATAATGCAATAGAACCGGAAGATGCTGATGTGACTAAGAATAATACCTTAATGAATAAAAGAAAAGAATTTGCAAACCAAGTGTATGAGATGGGAAATTTTAATACAAATTCGGCTGATGCATCTACAGCCTTATTACAAAAATATAATGCTAGTACAGTTGAAAAGGATGTTACTAATCTTATTAATATTTCAGGAGATATATTTAGGCAAGATGGAGATACAATAGTAGGTGTTTATCATAATAAAGCGAATCCTATATTGTTAAGTGATAGTAGTGCACCTAGGACCGGATATAGTAATGTAATTAACATAAGTGGAAAAAAGGGCATAATCATCACAGATTCCGATATTGTATTTGATAATAAGGACCTTAATTTTACAGGTACAATTATTACTACAAGAGACATATCAACCTTAGCAGGAGCGGATGAGGTAAATAATATTTCAATTAATTATGATGGAAATTTAGTTAAAGAACTCGTAAATAAATACAATCTAGAGAGTATTTTTAATACTTCAGATTCAGGAAAAACCCAAATAGGAAGTATTGAACTTAATAATAGTAATGAAATTAATACAAATGACTTGATAAAGACAAATGAGTGGAGAATAATAAGATAATAGAGGTGAGGTTTTTGAAAAAAAGAAAAAAGGGATTTACAATTATAGAATTGCTTTTAGTTTTAGCTTTATCAGCAGTAGTTTTAGGGGTTGTTTTTTCCTTTTTCCTATCAAATACCAGAACTATTAATGCAACAGGAGTAAATTCGGATTTACAAGAAGAAGCACAAGATATAACTGAAAAGATAACCAAGGATTTAATGGAGGCAGAATCCATTAGAGCTATAATAAATTCGGATAGTGTAGATGTTCTAACGAGAAATAGCTGTGATATATCAAGAGTGGAGATAGGATTTCTTACGGTTGAAAGTGTCACTTATTTATTAAGTGGAAGCAATCTAACTAAAAATGGAGAGGTAATAGGAACGGATGTTGAATCTTTAAATGTAGAAACTTTGGACGGAAGAAGTTTCTCACAAACAAAGGGTGTGAAAATTACAATAAACTTATCTAAAGATTTTGCAAATGAGAACTATACATATAAGGCATCAACTAATATAATATTTAGAAACAAGGGTGCAACTACTATGTAGGTAGAGAGAATAGAGCTTGAAAAAAGCTTGGAGTTAATATGTAAATTTTAAGGGGGTGAAACTAATGAGCAAAAAGAGTATTAAAAAGGTATCTATAATTATATCATTGATATTTATAGTTGCTATTTTAGCTACTGGTTTTATTATTAAACCCAAGGCAACTAGAGCTGTTGTTAATAGGGATACAATTTCTATATTAGAAATAGAACCAGGTGATAAATTTCGTTTAACAGAAAATTCAAAAGGTGCAACTAGTGGAGAAGAAAGATTTAAAAATCAAGTAGGTGGCAAGAAAATAATAGTTATGCATATGACAATGGCAGAGTATATATCTAAAGTTGATCAAATAAATGGTAAGTATGATGTAGTTGTTGTCGGAAGCTATTCAGGGGCGACAGGAGATAACTTTTCATATACAGCACCGTTTACTTCTAAGCCAGGATACATTCCTTTTGGGAAAGAAGTTAGGAATTTATCTGGAAATAATTATGGAGTTGCAAATGATAGTATTTTGAAAAAAAATGGACAAACTTACGTAGAATACTATAGTGAAAATGATATTACAAATAAAAGAGCTAGTGAAATATTAGAATTAATTAATTCCAATCAACTAGTATATATAGCTAATGAAGTTTTTTCAAATAGTAGAACCAAACTGTATAGTAATTTTAACAGTATTTCAAGAAGTAATTTGATAAAGACAAGCAATAGCACTATAACAGTTAGTAATATTGTTAGTAAATATACTAACACTAGTTCTAAGCCTAAATATAGACCTATATTAACAGTAAATAATAGTCCAGCAGACAATAATAGAAATATGAACTTTAACTATAATATTATTTCTGAAGATAATAACCCTTTAAATGTAAACTTATATTTAGATTTAAATGGAGATGGGTTGTTTAAGGATAAAGAGTTAGTTAAACAAATGCCAGTAACTCCTGAAAATGGGCAAATATCGGGCAATATAGGATATACATTGCAAAATAGTTTTGTTGGGCTTTTAACTTGGAAAATTGAAATAGAAACTCAAAATCATGTTAAAGTATATCAATTGGGAAGTGCAAATTATAATACTTATGATGGTAGTAAGGTTAATGTTAGAGTTTTGCAAGTCTATCCAATAAGTCAGGTAGATGGGAGTAATAAAAATATATTATCCTTAGAAAGTGATAATCAAATCAAAAGTTTATTAACACAAGTTCAAGATTACTCATTAACAATTACATCAATGTCTTCAACTGACTTTAATTCAAGAGCAGGAAGTTCATTAAAGTTAAATGGAACATATGATATGATTATTCTTGGCTTTGCTGATAGTTATGGATATGCTGATTTATCTTTAAATGCCATAAGTGAACTTAAGAGTTTTATAAGTACTGGACAGAGTGTTATGTTTACTCACGATACCTTAACTTACAGAAGTTTACCCTACAGCTTAATAGATTCATCTGATAAAAGCTCTAAAAATACAACTCAAGCGTTTAGGGATGTTTTAGGACAAGCCAGATATAAAGATACCTTAAATAATCCAAGTGAATTAGATGTTTATCCCCAATATAATGTAGCTACAGGAGCGTATGAAAACAGAACAATACCACATGATACTTCAAGTAATTCAAACAAAATTACCTATGGGTATACAGACGGTATTCTAAGAATGTTTGATAGCAATGCTAATGCAGGCTCATATAGTGGAGCATCTAACCAAGTATATAAAATGAATGATGGGTTAATCACTCAATATCCATTTGTATTATCAGATATTTCAGTTGCAGATACTCATTATCAGTGGTATCAATTAAATCTCGAAGATAAAGATGTGGTGCCATGGTATACGTTAAAGCCTAATGGTAATGGATATAATCAATATGATGCAAGAAATTATTATTACACCTATTCAAAAGGTAATTTGACATACTCAGGTACAGGGCATAGTGGAGGGTTCACAACGTTAGAAAAGGAACTCTTTGTAAATACAATGGTTAAGGCATCCAGAGGAGCAAATCATGCACCTACACTTGAGGTAACAAACTTAGATAATGATCAAGCTTTTTCTAAAAATCAAGACGATATTAATTTTAGTGTAACTCCATCAGATATGGATAACGATAAACTTACAACAACTATAACAGTAAAAAATGCAAGTGGAAATGCAGTAGGTTCGCCTATTTCATATCCCAATAAAGCTCAAGGAACACCGCTTCCTGTTTCTCTACCTAAAGATGAATATGATTTTACACAGATGGGTGGAAAAATGACAATCGTTATAAGAACAGTTGATCCGTTGGGTGCTTATTACGAAGAAACAAGGACAGTTAATTTGGTGAATGATGCCACAATTTCATTAACTAATACTCCAGAAGTAATTAGGGGATTAGTAGGAGATAAAGTTCCTGTGAATTTAATTGCAAATGCAAATGCAGGAGGGATAAATTCTCAAATAACTGATATTAAAGTTCAAGTACAAGCAAATGACAGTAAATATACTTTGGATAAGACTAGAATTTCTTATGATGATGTGATGTTTAGCCCTCAGCCAAACACCCAGTCACAAAATGGACCTATTAATGTTACTTTAAATGCTGAAGGAAATGCAAATATTCCATGTAATTTAAGTTACAATTATAATGGGAGTAATAAAACAGGAGATTATTCAATTCCAATAGCAGCAAGAACAGGTCATATAAATGTTTCAGTTGTTAATCAGAATAATCAAATGATTAATGGGGGAAGTATAGCAGTAACATCTCCAGGAAATATAATATCTAGTCCTATTAATTATAATGGAAGTATAATGACCTATGGAGATGATAGTAAGAAATTGACATCTGGTGGGTATTCATTTACATTGACTCCTCCAAGTGGATATGTTGTAGTAGGGGAAGCCACTAAAAGTTATCAACTAGGATATGATAACTCAGTACAAAATGTTCAATTTAAAGTTACAAAAGCACCTACTGTAAAGCTAACTTATGAAAAAGAGGATGGATATTTAAAAGGTGATAGTGGAAATGTAAAGATAAATCTTGTAGGTGTAAAAGGTGATTCTGACGGAGAGATATCAAACATAAAACTAAAGTTTTCTAATTATGATACCTCAAATGTCAAGCTAGACCAAAGCGATTTTACTTTTAATGATATCAGTTGTAGTCCTGAACCTCAAGGAGGAACGCAGAGTGAAAACTTGAGTGTGGATTTCTTGTCTGATGGCACTCTAAATGTCGATGGTGAGCTTAGTTATGATTTAACAGTTGAGGGAAATACCATTAATGTTACAGTTCCATGTCCATTAACCTTTGATGTAAAGCTAGGCACAGTATCTGGAGCAGTAAGTGTTATAGACCCTGTAACTAATGTTACTTCTGTAGGGAAACCTATTGTTGTAACCTTAAAAGATAGTTCGGATAATATTATCTCAAGTACAAGACTTACTAATGGTGCTGGAAGGTATTCATTTAATAGTATAAAGACAGGCAGCTATAAAATTTCTATAGATGAAGTAGAGGGATTTACTTTAGATTCAACAAGCAAAGTAGCAGACATTAATTATGATAATAATGCTAGAGTTTTAAACTTTAATTATACAAAGATAAATTCCACTTTAGCACATGGATTATATAATAATGGAACAATCGGAACAAGTTCTCCAAGTTTAACTAAAGAAACTTATGCTAACTTTGGAATAGATATAAAAACTTATGAGAATAATCCTAGTCTAGTATTAAAGCTGGACTCAAAATTAATGTCAATTGATGCAACAAATGAAAGTGATTTCAAAATTTATAAAGTTACAGATCAAGGTACCCTAGAAGAGGTTACAATAAGCGGTAAGATAACTAAGTTAGATAACCTAAATAAAGGATCATCCTATAAAATAAATTTAACTGATGTTGGTTATAAACATTATATTATAGTATATAGTGTTAAGTTTGGAAGTGATGATACCTATACAAATATTGTCTCTACTACGGGAGTTGGGAATGTACCGGTAAATATAAATTGTGGGGATTTGCCAGATTTATTTTAAAAAATAGGGCCGATTTAGTCGGCCCTATTTCTATTTGAAGAACAAAAACTTGCAATAAGTCTTTAAAAATGAAACAATTCATTCGTTGTTGACAAGCATAAAAGTATATTCTATAATGTTTATAACTTGAAAACAGTTAGCTCGTATATACTTGGGATATGGCCAGGAGTTTCTACCGGAAACCGTAAATTTCCGACTATGGGTGAATTAATATGTAGATGCTATTTGGAAATCTATTAACATATTAACTTCATCTGAGTTAATGTGTTTTTTTTATACCTAAAAATGAAGGAAAAACAGTAATTTTAAGAGGAAAGTTGCAGG
Source organism: Clostridium sp. YIM B02551 (assembly GCF_022324735.1). Taxonomy (NCBI): domain Bacteria; kingdom Bacillati; phylum Bacillota; class Clostridia; order Eubacteriales; family Clostridiaceae; genus Clostridium; species Clostridium sp. YIM B02551. The sequence continues at coordinate 151,755 of NZ_JAKGTF010000011.1, forward strand.
AATTAAATCATTGTTGCAAGGGAAAATTATAATTTTAGGAGGTTTGTTATGGCAAGAATATTAAAAACAGCTTATACTTTTGACGATATGCTTTTGGTACCAAATAAATCAGAGGTTTTACCTAAGGACGTAAGTCTATCTACTAATTTAACAAAAAAAATCAAACTTAACTTACCATTAATGAGTGCTGGAATGGATACTGTTACTGAATCAAAAATGGCAATTGCTATGGCTAGAGAAGGCGGTATAGGGATAATACACAAGAATATGTCAATAGAGGAACAAGCTAAAGAGGTAGATAGAGTAAAGAGACAAGAAAATGGAGTAATTACAGATCCAATATACTTGTCGGCAAATCATTCTGTTCAAGCAGCATTAGATTTAATGGCTCAATATAGAATATCTGGTGTTCCTATAGTATCAGAAGATGGTAAGCTAATAGGAATCATAACAAATAGGGATGTAGTTTTTGAAACTGACTTTGATAGAAAAATAGATGAAGTTATGACTAGAGAAAATTTAGTAACTGCTTCAGAAGGAACTACATTAGAAGAAGCCAAAGAGATTCTTAAAAAACATAAAATTGAAAAGCTTCCTTTAATAGATGAAGCAGGATACTTAAAAGGATTAATTACAATAAAAGACATAGAGAAAGCTAAAGAGTTCCCAAATGCAGCAAAAGATTCAAAGGGAAGACTATTATGTGGAGCAGCTGTAGGTGTAACAGGTGATATGTTAGAAAGAGTTGAAGCATTAGTTAAGGCTAGCGTAGATGTTATTACAATAGATACAGCTCACGGACATTCCAAAGGAGTATTAGAAGCAGTAAAGCAAATTAAAAAAATATATCCAGATCTTCAAGTAATAGCAGGAAACGTAGCTACACCTGAAGCAACTAGAGATTTAATAGAAGCTGGAGCAGATTGCGTTAAAGTAGGTATTGGACCTGGATCAATCTGTACTACAAGAGTTGTAGCTGGAGTAGGAGTACCACAATTTACTGCGGTTATGGATTGTGCAGAAGAAGGACATAAATATGGGGTTCCAATAATTGCTGATGGAGGTCTTAAATACTCTGGAGATATAGTGAAAGCATTAGCTGCAGGAGCATCTGTTGCAATGATGGGATCTTTATTTGCAGGTTGTGAAGAAGCTCCGGGTGAAATGGAAATATATCAAGGAAGAAATTATAAAGTATATAGAGGTATGGGATCACTTGCAGCAATGCAAAAGGGTTCAAAGGATAGATATTTCCAAGAAGGAAATAAGAAGTTAGTACCAGAAGGTGTTGAAGGAAGAGTAGCTTATAAGGGATATGTTTCAGAAACTATTTATCAATTAATTGGTGGAATAAGATCTGGAATGGGGTATTTAGGTGCTAAGACCTTTAAGGATTTATATGAAAATGCAACGTTTGTAGTTCAAACATCAGCAGGATTAAGAGAAAGTCATCCTCATGATGTTAATATAACAAAAGAAGCCCCAAATTATAGTGTGAATCAGTAAACTTTAGGAGGAAATGATGAACAGAGATTTAGTTTTAATAGTTGATTTTGGTGGTCAATATAATCAGTTAATAGCAAGAAGAGTTAGGGAATGTGGTGTATACTGTGAAATTATTCCTTATACAATATCAGTAGAAACTATAAAAGAAAGAGATCCAAAAGGAATTATCTTTACAGGTGGACCTAATTCAGTTTACGGAGATGATACTCCTAAAGTTGATGAAGCAATATTCTCATTAGGTGTTCCAGTACTTGGAATATGCTATGGAGATCAATTAATGGCTCATATATTAGGAGGGGAAGTAGCAACAGCTCCTGTTAGAGAATATGGAAAAACATTAATTAATCTAGATACAACTTCAAAACTATTTAAAGGTATAGATGATAAAGAAACATGTTGGATGAGCCATACAGATTATGTAGCAAAAGCTCCAGCAGGATTTAGAGTAACTGCCCATACAGAAGTATGCCCAATAGCAGCTATGGAAAACGAAGAAAAGGCTTTATATGGAGTGCAATTCCATCCAGAAGTTGAACATACACCTTTTGGTAAAAAATTATTGGAAAACTTCTTATATGAAGTATGTAATTTATCAAAATCATGGTCAATGGCATCTTTTGCAGAAGAGAAAATCAAAGAAATCAGAGAAAAAGTTGGCGATAAGAAATTATTATGTGCTCTTTCAGGTGGAGTAGATTCTTCAGTTGCAGCAGTTTTAGTACATAAAGCTGTTGGAAAGCAATTAACCTGTGTATTTGTAGATCATGGTCTTTTAAGAAAAGATGAAGGAGATCAAGTTGAACAAATATTTAGAGATGGTTTCGATATGAATCTTATAAGAGTAAATGCTCAAGATAGATTCTTAGGAAAACTAAAAGGAGTATCTGATCCTGAAACAAAGAGAAAGATAATAGGAGAAGAATTCATAAGAGTTTTTGAAGAAGAAGCTAATAAACTAGGCGAAATAGAATACCTAGTACAAGGTACTATCTATCCAGACGTTGTAGAGAGCGGAACTGGAACATCAGCTGTAATTAAAAGTCACCACAATGTAGGTGGACTTCCTGAAGATATTGAATTTAGTTTAATTGAACCATTAAGAGAACTATTTAAAGATGAAGTTAGAGCTGTAGGAGAAGAACTAGGAATACCACATCATTTAGTTTGGAGACAGCCATTCCCAGGACCAGGACTTGCAATAAGAGTACTTGGAGAAGTAACTGAGGAAAAACTTGAGATAACAAGAGAGGCAGATGCTATATTTAGAGAAGAAGTAGCATTAGCTGGCCTTGAAAGTGAAATATGGCAATACTTTGCTTGCCTACCTAATATCCAGTCTGTTGGAGTAATGGGAGATGAAAGAACATACTGTCATACAATAGCATTAAGAGCAGTAACCTCTTCTGATGGAATGACTTCAAATTGGGCACATATACCATATGAAGTATTAGACAAGGTATCAAGAAGAATAGTTAATGAAGTTAAAGGAGTAAACAGAATTGTTTATGACGTTACTTCAAAACCACCAGCAACTATTGAATGGGAATAAATTGAAGAAAGTCAGCAAACTCTTATAAAATAAGAGTTTGCTGTTTTTTTATGTTAAGAATCAAATTTGAGTTTTTGAAAGTAGATACTACTTTACTCAGATTATTAATTTTATGAGTTGCATATATTAAATATTGAAATCAGAGCTGCTGTGATGATATGCAGAACAATGCATCAGCCAGACGGTCGATATCGTCATAGTTGTTAAACAGTCCGATTGAAGCTCTCACAATACCATACTCTTCACCGCTTCGATATAAAGATAATGCCTGTTCATCCGTAAGACCAAGCAGATTTTGTACATATATATTAGACCCATTTGTCCCTGACGCTATATCAATGCCATATCCATATCCAAGCAAGTGTGCAAGGGTATGGTATGACATGTTCCTAAGATTAAATGATGCAAATGGGGTTCGTATATTGTTATATACGTCTCCATACAGAATCAGATTGGGGATTTGACTTAAGCTTCTAATAAGGTATTGGTATAGTCCTCGTTCCCATTCTTCAACATTCTTCATACCAATATTCTGTAGAAAACGGATTGCCGCTCCAAAAGAGATGACGCCAAGGAAGTCGGGGTATCCTGCCTCATACCTTTCTGGAGAATCCTTATATATGATTTTTGAACTACTTACAAACTCAGTAATACCGGCTCCGTACATCAGCGGGTTATATTGATCTAAAAAAACTTTGTCTCCAACCAGAACGCCACCGGATTGCCCTGTGTAAAACTTATGGCCATCAAAGGACACAAAATCAATGTGGGAAGCATCATCGTGAGGCTTCATGGTAAAGGCTTTGTGCTGTACAAGCTGTACTGCGTCAACAAGTATTTTAGCACCGTGACTATGAGCCATTGTAGCCATATCATAAAAGGGGGGGATTATACCCGTTATGTTAGATGCCCCAATTACAGTTACCAACTTAATCTGCCCACTGTATTGTTCCAGCTTGGCAGCATAGTCGTTCATATCAACGTTACCCTCCGGCGTAAGACCCACAAGTAGAGTCTTCATCTTTTCTCGGAAGGGCAGATAGTTGGCCATATGCTCCATCTTCGTCGCTAAGATGACCTGATCTGGATCGTGCTCATAATAAACCTGGCTGAGAATGTTAAGGGCTGAGGTTGTGTTAGAGGTGTAGATAACAGTATCTAGAGAGGAATCTGCACCAATAAAGTTCATTACTATATCTCTGACTTCGTTATATTTTGATGTAAGCTTAGATGATAAAGCATTAGGTTCATTGCCATATGAATAAATAGGAAGGGTATTGTATAACTCTTGAATGACTGGCTTAGCCACTAAAGGAGTCGCGGCATTATTTAAATACACCCTGTTTGTAAGACCACAGTCGGTGTTTATCAGAGTGTCGGTTCCAAAAAAATAGTTCCGTAGATTGGATATCATAAAAGTACACTCCTTTGATACATACTGTTTTATAATATGCTTCGTATGAAAGAAATGGCACCTCGATGGTAGTATTAATAAGGGAAGCATCTATCAAGCGTAAAGATTGGAGAAGGTGAGATATTTGTTACAGAGAGTAAAGCTTAACGCGATACCTAATATTTGGTGAATAAATTTATGTATTACTGGAAAAAATTATATTATAAATTTTAAGAAAGAGTGATACATATATGCTAAGCGTAAAAGAACCTATAAAAAATGTGTGGTATAAAATGCCTCCTCATATAAAACATAGAGTATATACATTTATGAAATCAAGACCAATGGAAGGCGTTATTACTAAACTACAGGATAATGATATAAACCTCAAAGAGTTAAATGCCTTAGAGGTTTTCGGAAAAAATGGTGAGTGGCATACAATAGATTATGGATATAAGGTGAATTCTTTAGAGGTATGGGAAATGGATTCTAGCTGTCAGGGACCTCTAAAAAGAAACTTCCCTTTTGCTACTGTAAAAATAGTAGATTCATACAGAGAGATTGAAAGATGTAGAAATAAATATAGCTTAATCGTTATAGATAATCCTATGTCAACATATGGAGATTACTGTGAACATTTTTCTTTGTTTCCTAAAATGTTTAACTTATGTGACGAGAGCGCAATAGTTATTGCTAATGTAATACCAGAAATAGATGATGATATTAAGACTGAATATCCATACTTATTTAATGATATACAGCTGGATAAAAGAAGAGAATTTTATAAAACTGATTCCCCAGATAAACTTAGTTTTGAAGAAATAGATTCAGTATATAGAGAGATGGCATTAAATCAACAATTTATATCTGAGTGGAGCTTTTTTCAAAAAAGAAATTTTGTTTATTACTATGTTCTAAAGCTAAGAAAAAATATTGAAGATATAAAGGATAGTATTAGAAGAAATGATTTTGAGTCAATAGATAATATTAGACTTAAAACAAGAATATAAATTGCTTTAAATTGAAATTAAGCTAAGTTGCTAGAATATAACAACTTAGCTTTTATAATCTATAATAAATGAAGGAATTTTAAAATTAAGAATTTGTTAAAATATTTGCTGAAACATGTAAATTATTGAACATTAAATATCTTTGGTGTATAATTTCCTCAATAAGGGAAAAAAAGGGGGATTTTTAATGTTTAATTGGAAAGATGAATATTATACTGGTGTGGAATTTATTGATGAACAACATAAAAAATTGTTCGAAATAGCAGGAAGAGCATATGACGTTTATAAAAATGATTTTATTGTGGACAAGTTCGATAAAATAGTGGAAATTATTAACGAACTAAAAGATTATACTGAATATCATTTCGGTGAAGAAGAGGCTTTCATGATGAAGAATAACTATAAAAAGTTTCTATCACATAAAGTTGAACATGATGATTTAATGAAAGATATTAACGGAATTGATTTTAGTAAAATTGATAAAGATCAAGAAAAATCACTATTAGATTTAATTAATTTTGTTATTGATTGGATTCAAAACCATATACTTAAAGTTGATTTAAATATGACTAAAGAAGTGATAAATTAAGCTTTTTTGAAATAATTCATGAAAATAATATTGTAAAACTAGAGTAAAATAAAAATAGAGAAATAGAAAGTTGTTTAATAAACAAAAACAAAATATGCCACTGTGTTATACATAACTGGTTAATAATGTGCTATAATTTAGAGTGGAATGAAAATATAATATGTTTCGGAGGTAAGAAATGAAGAAGGGATTAAGTTTTGATCTTACAAAAGCAGCATCATTTTTAGGAGAAAAAGAAATAGGGTATTTAAGTAGTGCTGTTAAAGCTGCACATAGCGACATACATAATAAGACAGGTGCAGGAAATGATTTTTTAGGATGGGTTGATCTACCTGAAAATTATGATAAGGAAGAGTTTAGCAGAATTAAGAAGGCTGCGGAAAAAATAAAATCTGATTCAGATGTGTTAATAGTTATAGGAATAGGTGGTTCATACTTAGGAGCTAGAGCTACAATTGAAGCTTTAAACCACAGCTTTTTTAATGTGCTAAAGAAAGATGTGAGAAAAGCTCCAGCAGTATTCTATGTTGGAAATAGTATAAGTTCAACTTATTTAGCAGAACTTTTAGAAGTAATAGAAGGTTTAGATGTTAGTGTTAATGTTATATCGAAATCAGGTACTACTACTGAACCAGCTATAGCATTTAGAATATTTAAAGACTATATGGAAAAGAAATATGGAAAAGAAGAAGCAAAATCAAGAATTTTTGCAACAACTGATGCTAAAAGAGGAGCATTAAAATCTTTAGCTGACGCAGAAGGTTATGAAACATTTGTAATTCCTGATGATGTTGGAGGAAGATATTCAGTATTAACTGCAGTAGGATTACTACCAATAGCTGCTAGTGGAATTTCAATTGATGAATTAATGGAAGGCGCTAATGATGCAAGAGTAGCATATAGCAATGAGAATTTATTAGAAAATGATTGTTATAAATATGCAGTTGCAAGAAATGCTTTATATAATAAAGGAAAAACTACTGAAATATTAGTTAACTATGAGCCAGCTTTACAATACTTTGGTGAATGGTGGAAACAATTATACGGAGAATCTGAAGGAAAAGATGGTAAAGGTATATTCCCAGCTTCAGTTAACTTCTCAACTGATTTACACTCAATGGGACAATATATTCAAGATGGTTTAAGAAACATTTTTGAAACAGTTATAAATGTTGAAAAGGCTAAGAAAGAAGTTACTATAGAAGAATCAGCAGAAAATGTTGATGGATTAAACTTCCTTGCTGGAAATACAATGGACTTTGTAAATAAAAAAGCATTCCAAGGAACAGTACTAGCTCATAATGATGGAGGAGTACCAAACCTAGTTGTTAATGTTCCAGAATTAAATGCTTATTATTTCGGACAACTTATTTACTTCTTTGAAAAAGCTTGTGGAATAAGCGGATATTTATTAGGAATCAATCCATTTGATCAACCTGGTGTTGAAGCATATAAGAAAAATATGTTTGCACTTTTAGGAAAACCAGGTTTCGAAGATCTTAAAACTGAACTAGAAAACAGATTAAAATAATTATGCGTATATTAGTGGATGCAGATGGTTGTCCAGGTAGAGGTATAATAGAAAAGTTAGCAGGGGAATATAATATTCCCCTCTTCTTATATTGTGATATAAACCATAACATAACATTGAGCTATGGTGAAGTAGTTGTTCTGGATAAAGGATATCAGAGTGTTGATATGTATATAGCAAACAAATGTGTAAGAGGAGATCTTGTAATTACACAAGACTATGGTTTAGCTTCATTAATATTAGGTAAGGGAGGAATTCCTATAAATCCTAATGGAATGTTATATACGAATGAAAATATTGATAGACTGCTTTTTGAAAGACATTTGTCAGCTAAAGCAAGGAGAGCGGGTGGAAAAACTGCGAATCACAGAAAAAGAACTTCTGTTGATGATGAAATGTTATATAAAAGAATAGAAAAAATAATAAAGAATGTTATGGAAAGTTCGACTTAATAGTCGAATTTTTTTTATTTATAATATCATTGTTAGAAATATGTGGATTTTCAATGGAAAATATATACTTGTTTATCTAGCAATAGACAATAAAATCATTTACAATGTATATATGGAATAATAGATGGTGTAAATAAGAGAGGTTTTGGGCTATGGATGAGATCTTATTAAAATTTAATAGAGTTAATCCTATAAATAAAGAGGAATCTATAGAAATTAGGGTTGAGAATAATACTAATAAAGATTTAGAATATAAATTTATGCTTGGCTATCAAGGAATTTGGACAACATTAAGAGATTTTTCAGAGGATACACTCTATAATTGGACAGCTCATGAAGAAGGGAATTATATTATAATGATTCAAGGAAAACAAAAGGAATCTATAAAGCCTTTTGATTTCATGTGTAAGGGTGAAATAGTAGTTGGAGATGAAGTGGAAAAGTTAATTAAAAACACATATGTAAGTGCAGAAGAATTAACTATTGGGGAAAAATTAATAATCGAAGTAGAAACATCAAAAAGTCCAGTGCTTTTTAGATATTGGAAAAATGGTGAGAGAGGCTGGGAACTTATAAAGGATTATGGAACAGACAACAAACTAATCTTTACAGCTGTGGAAGCAGGAAAGCAAGAAATTTTAGTTGAGTGTAAGGAACCATCATCTGAAAATAGTTTCGATGATTATTATTCAGTTAAGTATAAAGTAATTGAACGTGGTTCCATAGAAATAATAAATTTTAAATGTTTAACAGAAGATTTATTATGTGATGAAGAATTAATATTCCAGGTAGAAGCGTCAAGTCCAGAAAGTTCATCAGTTCTTTATAAGTTTGTAAAAATAGATAAAGAAGGTAAAGCTATTTGTGTTCAAGATTATTCCTCTAAAACATTGGTGACCTTTTCTGAGCAGGAACCAGGAGAATATAAAATCCTATGTTTGGCTAAGGATATATATTCTAATAAAGAATATGATGATAGAGCACTTATGGTATATAATGTTAAACCATATAACCCTATTATTATAAAGGAGTTTACGAGTGATTTAGCATCTCCTCAAATTTCTGGAACGTCTATACTTTTGAGAGCTTTTGTTGAAGGTGGAAGAAAAGTATTATATAGATTTAAAATAGACGGGAATTATGGGGAAGATAGTGGATATATCCGTAATTCCACATATCTTTGGAAAACTAATTTTCAAGGAGAATATAAAATAACTTTATATGTAAAAGATATAACTTATAAAGGGGAATATGAAGCTTCAAAGACAATAGAATATTATATAGATAAAAAGAGTTCACAAGTAATTAAAATTATGGACGTAGTTTTAGATAAAGAAAGTGATTATCTTGTTGGAGAACCTGTAAATATAAAGGTAATGGCTGAAGGAGGATCTTCACTTAAATATTCATTTATAGTATATAAGGACAAGAAGGAAATTGAACGAGTTAATTATGGCAATAATAATTGGGTGAACTTTACTCCAGAAAAATCTGGGGAATATGAATTAGAAATTCGAATTAAGGATAAATATTCATCAAAAGAATACGATACTCATAATATAGTGTATTTTGATGTAATGGATTATTTGCCTGGAAAAGTAGATTATATCTTACTTCCAGCTAAAGAATATCACACAGTTGGAGATGATATTGAATTAGAAACTATCGCTCAAAATACAGATGAAACATTAATAAAGTATGTTATAAAAATAAATGGACAATTAGTAGAAGAAACTGAATTTGTTAAAAATAAGAAATTTAAGTTTAGCCCTAAGATTCCAGGAAAGTATACTTTTGAAATTTATGCTAAAAATGTTCAATGTAAAGAAGAATTTGATACTAAGAAAGAGTTTCATATATATATAAATGAAGCACCACCAATAATAGGTACTAAAATTATTTGTGATAAGAAGGATTTTAAGGCAAAAGAAGAAATCACATTTAAGGTTGAATGCCAAGGTGGAAAAGAAGTATGTTATGAATTCTATCTAATGAATAAAGGCAATTGGATAAGAAAGCAAGCTTATAGCAGAAAGTCATTCTTTGGATTTATCCCATTTTCTTCTGGAAATTACAAGATTTTAGTATTAACTAGAAGTTATCATAAAAGAATTGCGTATGAGGATTATGATATAATGGAATTAAAGGTTACAGACTAATAGTTATAATAGATTTTTATAAATAGCTAAGGAGAACAAATATGAAAGTTGATAAACCAGAGCAAGTACTAGCAATGACTATGATGTCATCAGTTCTAAAACAAGTTGCGGGAGATCTAGATAGCGGAACATTTGATTTACTTTATCAAAGTATACTTGAAAGTATGGATAAAGGTGAAAAAAATGATATACTAGATGCACTTAATAGCCAATTAGGACAAAGAATTGATACTAATTCATTGTCACTTGAGGATTTAAATAATTTAAAGTCCATAACTGGCTTAACTATTGGTGGAGCAGATTCTAAATATACAGGAACCAATGCTAGTCGTATTGAAATTGAAAATGCAGTTGAAAGTGCATCCAAAAAGTTTGGAGTGGATGCTAATTTAATTAGATCTATTATAAAACAAGAGTCTAACTTTAATCCAAATGCTAAATCAGGTGCAGGGGCTATGGGATTAATGCAGCTTATGCCATTTAACTGTGATGGTTTAAAAAATCCTTATGATATTCAAGAAAATATCGATAGAGGAACAAGTATGATAAAAGATGCATTAGACAAGTATAATAATATAGATATGGCATTAATGTCATATAATGCAGGAAGTGGAACTATGCAAAGAAGAGGAGTAGCTTCCCCCGATGATTTGTATAAAATGCCTGCAGAAACACAAAACTATGTAACAAAGATAAAAAATTATTATAGAAATGGATTTTAAACTCAGCTAAAGCTGAGTTTTTTTCATTGTTCATAAAATTGCTAGATGTTTATGTATATGTTATAATTTTCAGAGTTTATACTATATATAATGGAGTATTATACTATTGTAGAAGAGGTGATAATTATGGAAAGATTAGATAAGATACTTTCAAATTTAGGATATGGGAGTAGAAAAGAGATAAAAGCAATTATAAAAAAGGGATTAGTTAAAATTGATGGAGAAATTGCAAAAGATAATTCCTTGCAGGTTGACCCAGAGAAATCACAAATAATAATTAATGGTGAAGAGATTATTTATAAAAAATACATTTATTTAATGATGAACAAACCAGCAGGAGTAGTATCTGCAACTTTTGATAAATATGATGAAACAATTATAGACTTATTATATCCAGAAGATGCAATATTTGAGCCGTTTCCAGTAGGAAGATTGGATAAAGACACTGTTGGATTATTGTTACTAACAAATGATGGGGAACTAAACCATAAACTTATTTCACCTAAATATCATGTTGACAAGATATATTATGCAAAAATAAATAAAGAAGTAAATGAAAAAGATGTTGAAGCTTTTGAAAAAGGAATAACATTAGATGATGGATATAAGTGTATGAGTGCAAAATTGCAAGTTTTATCATCAAATAATGAAGGCTCTGAAGTATATGTAACATTACAAGAAGGAAAATATCATCAAGTGAAACGAATGTTTGAGAGTGTAGATAAAAAAGTAGTCTACCTTAAAAGAATAGAATTTGGAGGATTATCCCTTGATGAAACATTGGAAGAAGGGGAATATAGGGAACTATCTGAAGAGGAAATTGAAGTATTAAGGGGATAGCTACGAACGTTTACAGAGGATGAATTAAAATCATTCATATTTCGAGGTTTGTACAACTTTTTTTTCAAAAATGACTTGCAATTACATAAATCATACCCTATAATAAATTTGCAAGGATAAATAAAAGGAATAAATAGCCCCCTTTTTATTTATTGCTTATTGCTAAAGCGCAACCTAGCCCCAAGGGTTGCGTTTTTTTGCGTAAGTTTTGCTTTACTACACTAAATTATTAAAATATAATTATATGGTAGAGTGTAAATTTTATATAGATAAAGGAGTAAATTTATGAGTAGTTTTAGCTCGAATTTAAAAAGTAAAGAAATGGATTTTTTAATGAAAGCAATATTAAGTCTTAAAAGTGAAGAGGAATGTTATAGATTTTTTGAAGATATATGTACAATTAATGAAATCAAAGCAATTGAGCAAAGACTTCAAGTGGCCAAAATGCTGAAGGATGGCAATACATATACTGAGGTCGCTAAAGAAACTGGTGCAAGTACAGCAACTATCAGCAGAGTAAATAAATGCATTAATTATGGTAGTGATGGATATAACATTGTCTTAAAAAGGCTAGGTGAATAGATAAAGGTTTCTTATTGTAAAATTATAATAAAAAACTTAAGTTGTATATGCATGTATGTTATAATTAGATAAGGTCTATAATGAAAAGAGGAATAAATGTTCCTCTTTTTGATGTTTTAAGGAGTGATTATGGTGGATCTTAAAAAATTATTAAATAGCGAACAATATAAAGCAGCTACAGCAGTAGATGGTCAGGTTTTAATATTAGCAGGTGCAGGCTCAGGAAAAACAAGAGTTTTAACTCATAGAATAGCATATATGATTGAAGATAAAAACATACCTTCATATAATATCTTAGCAATAACATTTACAAATAAAGCAGCAGGAGAAATGCGAGAAAGAGTTAAGGCATTAATTGGTGATGAAGCAGATAATATGTGGATATCAACTTTTCATTCATCTTGTGTTAGGATTTTGAGAAGAGAAATAGAAAAGTTAGGATATAAAAAAGACTTTACTATATATGACTCCTATGACCAAAAAGCATTAGTAAAGCAATGTATGAAAGAGCTTAACATAAACGATAAAGATATTGAAGAAAATGAGGTTCTATCTAAAATAGGAAAAGCAAAAGATAATCTACAAACTTCAGCTATGTTTATGAGAGAACATCAACATAATTTTAGAGAAGAGAAGATTGCTAGAGTTTATGAACTATATCAGAAAAGGTTAAAAGATAATAATGCATTAGATTTTGATGATTTAATATTTAAAACTGTAGAGTTATTTAAAAAAGAACCAGAGGTTTTAGAATTTTATCAGAGAAAATTTAAATATATTATGGTAGATGAGTATCAAGATACAAATAAATCACAATATGAATTTATTAAACTATTAGCTAATAAACATAAAAATATCTGTGTAGTTGGAGATGATGATCAGTGCATCTATCAATGGAGAGGCGCAGATATTAGAAATATACTTGATTTTGAAAAAGATTATCCGGACTGTAAGGTAATTAAATTAGAACAAAACTATAGAAGTATGGGAAACATACTTGAGGCAGCAAACTATGTAATTAGAAATAATAGCGAGAGAAAGAGCAAAATACTTAGAACGGAAGCTGAGAATGGTGAAAAAATTAAAATATATAGAGCTTTTTCTGATAACGATGAAAGTAGTTTTGTTGCATCAATAATTGAAAAAGGCAAAAAAGAAGAAAAAAAATATAGAGATTTTGCGGTTTTATATAGAACAAATGCTCAGTCACGTATTTTTGAAGATACTTTTATAAAAAGAGGTATTCCATATAGATTAATAGGTGGGCTAAAGTTCTATGATAGAAAAGAAATTAAAGACATAATGGCGTACTTAAAAGTTATTAGTAATCCTACTGATAGCATAAACTTAAGAAGAATAGTAAATGTTCCTAAGAGAAGTATAGGAGATGCAACAGTTGAAAAAGTCATGGAGTTTGCAAATGAGAACGACATATCTTTATTTGATGCATTGCTAGAAGCAGAAAATATTTCAAGTCTATCAGCTAGAAATATAACAGCCATAAATAAATTTACCGCATTAATGGAAGAATTAATAGAATATAGTGAAACACTAACAGTATCACATTTAATTGAAGATATACTTAAGAATACTGGTTATATAGAAGATCTTAAAAATTCTAAGAATCCAGAAGATTTAAGCAGGGTAGAGAATTTAGAAGAACTAGTATCAGCAGCAGTGGACTTTGAAAAAAATGACGAAGATAAAACTTTAGGTGCATTTTTAGAAAAGGTAGCATTGGTTCAAGATGTAGACAATTTTGATGTGGATGCAGATTCAGTTGTGTTGATGACAGTTCACTCAGCAAAGGGATTAGAATTCCCTACAGTATTTATGGTGGGAATGGAAAATGGCATATTTCCTGGGCAATCTTCCTTTAACTCAGAAAAGGAGATGGAAGAGTCAAGAAGACTTTGTTATGTAGGAATTACAAGAGCAAAGGAAATACTATATATGACTTCAGCAGAAGTTAGAAGAGTATTTGGTAGAAGTGTTGCTTATCCTCAATCAGATTTTATAGCAGAAATACCAGCTAATTTAAAAGAAGTAGTGAATTTACAAAGGCCTAGTGGAAGTTTCTCGCAAGGAAATTCAGCTTATGTTCAATATAATAGAGGATATAATAATCGACATTCATTAAGGGGTTCAGGTAGTACATATGAAAATCCATTAGAAGCTGCCAAAAAGTTAAAGGAAACTTTGGAAGGAAGCAGTGGGAAGATGCTTACTAAAAAAGAAGTATCTCTTGGAAGGAAGGTAAAGCATTCTAAATTTGGAATAGGATCTATAGTGAGTGTTTCTGAAAGTGGAGATGATTTGAAATTAACAATTGCTTTTGATTCACAAGGTATAAAAAGCTTGTTATTAAGCATAGCTCCGCTAGAATTATTATAAAGGATATAACCTCAAGATTAGGAGGAATATAATATGGACAAAAAAGAAAGAATGGAACAGTTAGCTGATGAATTAAATAGGTATGCCTATGAATATTATGCATTAGCAAATCCTACAGTTTCAGATAAGGAATATGATAAAAAATATGATGAGTTAGTTACCCTAGAAAAAGAAACAGGTATAGTATTAAGTTATTCACCAACTCAGAGGGTTGGTGATGTGACTTTGCCTGAATTTAATAAGTATTCACATAAGGCAAAGTTATGGAGCTTAGATAAGGCTCAAAGTGTAGATGAACTTAGGGAATGGCATAATAGAAACATTAAGTTTATTAATGATTATAATAGAACATCAAGTGAAAAACTTCCAGATATCAAGTATGTAGTCACTAAAAAATTTGATGGACTTACCCTTAACTTAACATATAATAAGGAAGGTATACTTGAAGCAGCAGCAACAAGAGGAACTGGTGAAGTAGGTGAAGAGGTTACAGCGCAAGCAAAGACAATAAAACGAATACCTCTAAAAGTAGAGTATAATGATGTATTTGAAATACATGGGGAAGCAATTATGACTAAAGAAGCTTTCGAAGAATACAATAAGAATGCTTCAGTTCCATTGAAAAACTTAAGAAATGGTGCAGCAGGTGCATTAAGAAACCTAAATGTTAGGGAAACTGCAAAAAGAAACTTGTCAGCATTTTTCTATGATATTGGATATAATCAAGGACAACCATTTACATCCTATCAGGAAATGCTTAGTTTTATTAAAGAAAAAGGTTTTCCAGTTGATGAGTATATTAAAGTATGCAGCAATATGGAAGAGATAGAAAAAGAAATAAAATTCATTGAGGAAATTAGGTTCGATTTAAATTATGACATAGATGGGGTAGTTATAGCTGTTGATGATATAAGAACAAGGGAGCTTTTAGGATATACTATAAAATTCCCCAAATGGGCAATTGCCTATAAGTTCGAGGCTCAAGAAGCAACAACTACATTAATTGATGTAATTTGGAATGTTGGAAGAAGTGGAAGAGTATCTCCTACAGCAGTGCTTGAACCAGTAGAACTTGCAGGCGTTACAGTAAGACGAGCTACATTGAATAACATGGATGATATTTCGAGAAAAGGTGTGCGAATTGGAGCTGAAGTTTTTGTAAGAAGAAGTAATGATGTTATTCCAGAAATAATGGGTGTTGTAGAAAGTTCATTAGAAAAGAGTACTGAAATTAATCCTCCTAGTGAATGTCCAGCATGCGGTGGTCATCTTATTTTAGATGGTGCTCATTATTTTTGTGATAATACATTAGCTTGTAAGCCGCAATTAGTAAAAACCATTGTGCACTTTGCTTCAAGGGAAGCTATGAATATAGAAGGATTTTCAGAGAAAACAGCAGAACAATTATTTGAGAAGTTAGATATTAAATCTATCTCTGATTTGTATAAGTTGAAAAAAGAAGAATTATTAGGTCTAGATAAGTTTGGGAATAAAAAGGCGGAAAATTTATTAAACTCAATAGAGAAGAGTAAAGATTGTGAGCTTTATGCATTTATATATGCACTAGGAATACCAAACGTAGGAGTTAAAACATCTAAAGATTTGGTAAAGAGATTTAAAACCTTAGATGGGATAATGAATGCTAATCTTGAAGAACTATTGGAAGTACCTGATATTGGAGAAATAGTTGCAAGATGTATTGTGGAATTTTTTAAAGAACAATTAGCTGTAGATACTATAAACGAATTAATTAAGCTTGGAGTTAAGCCATATTACGAAGAACTTGAGATACGTGAGAATTTTTTTGAGGGTAAAACGGTTGTTGTAACAGGAACCTTAAAGAATTATTCGAGAACTGAAATAAAGGATAAGTTAGAAAGCTTAGGAGCAAAAGTTTCAGGAAGTGTAAGCAAAAAAACAGACTATGTTATTGCTGGAGAAGAGGCTGGTTCAAAATTAACTAAAGCTCAAGACTTAGGAGTTGCTGTCATTACAGAGGAAGATTTTGAGGAGATGATAAAATGAGAAGAATAATAAATATTCTTGGTTTTATTTCAGCCATAGTTACAACAATGGTTATTGTTGCAACATTTCTTACATCATATAGATTTATATATATTAATGAGATATTTAGTGGATACTATCCAATACAGCTTACAATGATGGTGACAATGCTTATTTGGGCTATTAGATTTTGGTTAAGTAATAGCGGAAAAAGAAAATATATATATACAATGATTTGTCTTATGTTATCAATTGTTTCTTTTATTTTTGCTAATAGCAGTATAGTAAAATAAGTCAGTATATGGTAAAATTAACATAAGATTTAGGGACATATTGTTTTATGATTATTAAAGGATAGGTAAAATGTTAAGGCTTAAAGCATTAATTTTATTAATACTTTAGGCCTTTTTACGTAATAATTTTATCGTAAAATAAGGGGGAAAATATGAAGTATTTAAAAAAAACAATATTAAGTATGACAGTTTTAACAACTTTACTATTTGTAGGCTGTAATACAAAACAACAATCAAGTTCAATTGCTAATGATGATTCAAAATCAATGGAAAAGGTTATTAAGAATTTTAAAGGACTTGATTTAGAAAAAGAAAAGATTGATTTAAATATTGAAGGTAAAAAAATGGATTTATCGTTACCTATATATACAGAGAAGA
Organism: Clostridium sp. YIM B02551; assembly: GCF_022324735.1. Taxonomy (NCBI): domain Bacteria; kingdom Bacillati; phylum Bacillota; class Clostridia; order Eubacteriales; family Clostridiaceae; genus Clostridium; species Clostridium sp. YIM B02551. The sequence continues at coordinate 169,157 of NZ_JAKGTF010000011.1, forward strand.
ATAGGTACTATATTCCATTAACAGAACTAGTTGACAGGTTACAAGGGAAAATAACTGAGGAAGATGGATTAATTAAGGTAAATATATTAAATGAAGAAATAAAAATAAATAAGAGTTCTAATTCATATGTAGATAAAGATAATCAAGAAAAAAAGTTCAAGAAGCCTTTAATTGAAAAAGATGGAGTAATATATATAACCTTTAATGACTTTTCCAAGGCTTTTAATATGGTAAGTAGGTGGAATGATAAGGACAAAAGCATAAAAGCATATAAAAGTAGAAAGAAAACTGACTTTACTAAATACCAGAAAAAAATAGATACCTATGGATTTATTAGGTTAGAAGATGTATCTATTGACAAGGACTCTGAGGGTTCATTATATTATGAGACACTTAGAGTTATTGGAGATGATTTAGGAGGACGAGGAGTTCCTTTTTCTGTAGCATGGATACCTAAATTTGAGGATCCATCAAAAAACATAGAAGTTGATCCTTCTAAAGACTATGATATGAATACTAGTGAGTTAGTTTATACATTAGACTATTTGGAAAACAAAGGTGGAGTAATTGGATTGCATGGATATACCCATCAAAGAGGTAAAGATGCAAGTGGAATAGGTGCAGAATTTGGACCTGAAAACCCGGATGTAGGAGATATGATAGAGAGAGTTAAAAAGGCTAAGGAGCTTGCAAAAGAAATGGATATAGAACCAGGATTTTTTGAAGCCCCTCATTATAAGATAACAAAAAAGCAAAATGATGCTCTAGAAGATTATTTTAAAGTTATATATAATCCGTATAGGAATGAAAATGGAGCAGAATTAAATACATCAAATATTTATAGAAGGCCAAATGGAAAGAGCCTTTATATAGGGACTCCTCTAGATTATGTTCATGGAGAAGATAATGGAGATATAATTAAAAATAAGATAATGCATCTTCCAAAAGGAGTGATGGCTAGCTTATTCTTTCATCCACGATTAGAAATGAAGTATATTAAATTTAATGAGGATATTGATGGTTATCCAAATTATGAACAAGATAAAAATTCTGTATTAAATAAAATTATAGATTCATTACAGGATAAGGGATATGATATGAAAGATATAAGAAGTCTTTAAGAATAAATGAAAAGAGCTTGAGAAATCAAGCTCTTTTCATTTATATAGACTCATTTTTACTATTTATATTTTGTTCAGGATTATTAATTTTTATTTGTGCATTACGCTCAACTAGAAGATAAATATTCTGCGTTAATTTTTCTAATAAATAATTTTGATATTTAATTTGAGAGTAAGCTTGTTTAGCAACTATAAACCCCCAAATAGCTACAAACATTACAGTTACCATAGATAATATCCCTAATATTTCTAATAATATCTTCATTCTAATACCTCCAGAAAAAACCTAGTAATATTATACCATGAATGGTCAAAAAATAAATTATATTTATATTTATTATATCCATTATTATCATTATTTTAATATTTTTATATGTTTAAGTTTAGAAATTTAATATATGGTAATAATCAAGAAAGGAAATATTTTAGAGAAGGAGGAGAGTTTAGTTGAAAAAAATTATATGTATTTTAGTTTTTATTATGATTTCCGCTCAATTAATTAGTTGTGAAAAAGTACAAGAGACTAAGGAATATGGCTCTCCAAGTAACCGAATTAATTATGGAGTATCAAAGATTCCAAATGATTTAAGCTCTTATGATGATACGGTAACAAGAACATTAATGGGAGCTTTATTTGAAGGATTAATTTATAAAAGCTCAGATGGGAAAATAGTTCCACAATTAAGTGATAGTTATTCTGTTGATAAAAATCAGCTAGAATATACATTTAAGATAAGAAGAGATATTTACTGGAGTAATGGTGAGAAAATAACGTCTACGGATTTTGTCAATTTCTTTAAAGAATATGTGGATAATTGCAAGAGTTTAGATGATTTAAAGGAATTATCAGCAGTATATGGAATAAAAGAATATTTCACGAATAAAAAAGATTTTAACAAGACTGTAGCTATAATGGCAGATGGTGAATATTTAAAAATAAGATTAAACTTTAAAGATGATAATTTTATATCTGCTCTAGCCTTACCAAAATACAAACTAAGAAAAGACTTTACAAAGTTGAAGAATTACAGGAATAGTTTTAAGGATCTTATATACTCAGGATCATATAAAATATCTGATGTAAAAGAAGATATAATTACATTAGAAAAAAATAAATATTATTATAATAAGGATAATGGTGTTAACACAATAAATCTTGTAATTCAAAATAATAGTGAGTATGCATTAGCAAGTTTCGAAACAAATAAAATAGATATAATGGAAGAACCACCTATTAACTATTTACAGAAATTAAGGGAAAGGCAAGAAGTTATAGAATATCCATATAATGATGTGAAATTTATAGCTTATAATTGTCAAGAGAAAAGTACATTTTCAGATGCCAAACTTAGAGAAGATTTTTATGAATATATACAAGGTTTAATTTCTGACGATAAATTTAGTGAGAGGATATCTGGGACGCAAGTATTAAGCTTCAGTGATAATAGTGAAAAAGAAGGAAAAAGTTTAAGAAGTGAACCTAAAAGCTCACTAATGGAATTGAAGAGCGTAACAATATATGCTGAAGATAATGATACAAATAAGGAATTCCTTAAATACGTGACAGAAGAAGCAAAAAAAGATAACTTGATTATATATTATAAGCTATTTCCTATGGATGACCTTATAGAGGAATTAAAAAAAGGCAATTATTCAATGTATATAGACGATTTTGATGAAGATAGTGGCATGACAAATAAATTTACCGAAGAAGCATTAAAAAGCTCTAAGGGAAATGGAGATTTAAGTAAAAGTCAAGTTTTAGAAAATTCTAAAAAAGATTTTGTTAGAGTTCCGATGTTTAGAAAAAACAAGGTCATAGTTAAAAAATCGTATATTCAAGAAATTGAAGAAGATTTTTATGGAGATGTGATACTTAACAGCTTAAAACTTATGAACAATACCTCTGTTTGATATAGGTTTTTTTATAGGAAGCTTAATTTATTCTAGTTTGAGGATGTCAGTTTCTGGACATTTTCAGGCATGAATAAGTTATTAGTTGAACTTAAAACCTTATAATTAAAATAAAATTTCGAAATAGGTTAACTCTATTTCGAAATTCTATTTTGTTATTCATAAATATCAGCAATATCATCTATATTTGGGGTGTTTGTGATTTTCTTTTTAAATAGAAGTATTATTATAAAATAAATCATCATATTTTTTTCAGAATAGAAAGTATTTTTTGCAGAATCAAAGCTTTCTTTCTTTTTGGAATAAGTTACTTCCTTGTTGAAAATAGGAAACAAACCAGTAAGTTCAAAAGATGGTGAGTTTGGAACTGTAAAATAATTTTCATCTAGCATTTCATCAGATTTTAATGAACATTTTCTATACCTTTCAGGAGAATCTATGCTAGGTGCCTTTGGCCAAGAAGAAACAAGTGGGCCATTTATCATAGTTTCTCTATAAATAGAAGGGATTATGGTCTCTAAATCACTATTTTCTGAAATTTCGTAATAGAGCATTCCATGAACAATGTAATTAATTATCTCGCTAGAGGGATAGGAAATATTCTTTTTATCAGAGTTTTTAATATACAAAGAATTTTTAGGATTGTATATAGAAATTTGTTTTTCAGATATTTTTAAGAAATCATCTTTAGTTTCATGATAATTTGTAATATTATAAAGCAGATATAAGTTTATTCCATATATACTCATAGATTCAATATTATCCATGTTAAAAATACCTGAATTTAAATTATCTTTAATTAAGTCCATAAGATTAAGTAATAATTCTTTTGCATCTTCATTTTCAGAGTAATTATAGAATGTACTTAAGGCTAAGCATAGCTTACAGGATTCATTAAAGGATAGCTCGTATAAATTCTCCTTAAAATCTAAGAGCATTTTTAGTATATCTAGTGAAAAGTCTTTATAACTTAATGAATCTTCATCACTAGGACATAGTTTCCAATATAAATAGTAAGCATTCATCATAAAAGCTTGATCTGAATACTTGAATTTTTCGTTTTTATTAGATAGTTCAATGTTTTCTGTAGAATTTATTTTTTTATCTACAAATACTCCGAGAGAATTGCGTAGATATGTTGAATAAAATTCTAATTGATGTTTAGCTAATCTTTTGTATATTTTTGAATATTTAAATAAATCTTCATCATTGTTTTCATAAAGTGAATAGTGGTCAGAAAGTTCCAGTATGCATAAAGTCATTAATGCATTTGAAATAGCTGGGACCTCTTTTTTAAAAGATTCTTCATCCCATGCTAAAGAATTTTTTGCAGCGGGTTTAGGAGATCCTTTTTTATATACGCAAACAAGTGGAGAATAGTTACTAAATATGTTATCATCAGTATTATCTGAGTGTTTTTTATGTGACTTTGTGGTGTGAACTATTCCACATTTTGAATTAAGAACAATATTGTTTAAAGCTTCTTTCGAAAAGAAAAAAAGTTGATGTTGTATTTGTTCTAAGGAAATACGATTCATTCTGAAAAACGGACCGATATATCTCAAATTCATTTCCACCTCTTAAATTAATCCTTATATAATTAATATGAAGTAATAGAAGAAAAGTTGCATAAGGTTTGCTAAAATAAAAAATAAGGTGGAAAATTAAGAAATATTCTATAAATAATTTATATTTCATTAAAGTAATTCATATACAATTATATATTAATAAGTAGTAAAATAATACGGGAAGGTGATTATATGAGAATAGATGGAAGAAAAAATGAACAAGTAAGACACGTAAAAATTACAAGAAATTATACTAAGTATGCTGAGGGTTCAGTATTAATTGAAGTTGGAGAAACAAAGGTATTATGTAATGCATCAATTGAAGAAAAGGTTCCACCATTCTTAAAAGGCTCAGGAGAAGGGTGGATAACAGCAGAATATAATATGTTACCAAGGGCAACACATACAAGAAAAGTTAGAGATATTGCTAAATTGAAGTTAGATGGTAGAACTATGGAAATACAAAGATTAATAGGAAGAGCGCTAAGATCTGTAGTTGACTTAAAAGCATTAGGTGAAAAAACTATATGGATTGATTGTGATGTAATTCAAGCAGATGGTGGAACTAGAACATCATCAATAACAGGGGCCTTTGTAGCATTAGTAGATGCTATAAATAAGCTTCATAAAGCTCATCCTTTTGAGATTTATCCAATAAGAAATTTTGTTACAGCTGTTAGTGTTGGAATCGTAAATAATGAAAAGTACATAGATTTATGTTATGAAGAAGATTCTAAAGCTAAAGTGGATATGAATATAGTAATGACAGACTCAGGTGAATTTGTGGAAGTTCAAGGAACTGGTGAAGAGGCTCCGTTTAATAGAGAAGAATTAAATTCACTTCTTTCATTAGGAGAGAAGGGTGTTAAACAAATGATAACAGCGCAAAAAGATGCATTGAAAATGGATGCTCTTTGGATTGGTACTGGAGATAGAGGGTAGGAAAAAATAATGAAGAAACTAGTATTAGCAACAAATAACAAGAACAAAGTTAAAGAAATAAAAGAAATTTTAAGTGTATTTAATTTAAATATAGTAACTTTAAAAGATTTAAATATTGATGTAGATGTGGAAGAGAATGGTACATCTTTTGACGAAAATGCTTTAATAAAGGCAAGTGCTATTGCAGATATATTAATTAGTAAAGGTTATAATGATTTTATTGTATTATCTGATGATTCAGGTTTAGAAGTGGATTATTTAGGCGGTGAACCCGGTATATATTCTGCCAGATATGCAGGTAATCATGGAGATGATGAGGCGAATAATATAAAGTTATTAGATAAGTTAAAGAATGTTCCAAAAGAAAAAAGAAAAGCTAAGTTTATATGCTCCATTGCTATGATAAATAATTTAGGTGGAAATAAAGTAGTTAAAGGTGAGGTTCATGGGATTATATTAGATGAACCTCTTGGAAGTAGTGGATTTGGATATGATCCGTTATTTTATTATGAACCGTTTAATAAAACTTTTGCACAATTATCTCCTGAGGAAAAAAATAAAGTTAGTCATAGGGCTAAAGCTTTAATTAAATTAAAAGAAGAAATGACTAGTTTTGTTTAGGTAGGTGTAAATATGTTAATAGCAGTAGTTTCAGACACACATAGAGCTGAAGTATATATAAACAAGGTTAAAGAACTCATTAAGAATGCAGATGTTCTTATACATTTAGGAGATAATATAGCTGATTTGTATGAAATTAGTCAAGGATTTATAGGGAAGATCTTTGGAGTTAAGGGGAATTGTGACTTTGAAACAGAAATTCCTAGAGAACGAATTATTCAAATAGAAGATAAGAAGTTTTTACTTACACATGGAGATAAATATCAAGTGAAATATGATAATAGACTTTTGAATTATGCTGCAATGGAAAATCAAGTAGATGTAGTGCTTTATGGACATACCCATGTGCCGTTAATAGAAGAAATTAATGGGATATATTTTATTAACCCGGGAAGTCCATCTTTGCCAAGAGTGAACAATAGGACTATTGCATTTATTGAAGTTGAAAAAGGAAAACCTATATATCCATATTTATATAAAATATAAGCGTTTTACATAATGTTTCATATTCAAATCTCAATATTAAATGCTAATTTTTTAGTGAATATTCTACTAGTTAATTGAGTAAAAATAAATACTTGTCATAATCTATGAAAAAAATCATAAAAAGGGTATTGACTGATTTAATTATATCGTGTAGAATAATCATTGTCGCCGAAAGGTGGTAACAACATTTCGGGGTGTAGCGCAGATGGGAGCGCGCGTGGTTTGGGACCATGAGGTCGCAGGTTCAATCCCTGTCACCCC
>NZ_JAKGTF010000012.1:0-156580 GCF_022324735.1 Clostridium sp. YIM B02551
TCGATAGCTCAGTCGGTAGAGCAGAGGACTGAAAATCCTCGTGTCGCTGGTTCGATTCCTGCTCGAGCCACCATAAGTGTGGCGCCATAGCCAAGTGGTAAGGCAGAGGTCTGCAAAACCTTTATCCCCCAGTTCAAATCTGGGTGGCGCCTCCAAAAAAAGACTAGTAAACTTTAAGTTTGCTAGTCTTTTATAGTTTAGAGGATTGTAAATTAAGTAAAATTTCAATTAACAAATAAAAGTTATTAACAAAAAGTACAAACTTATCAACAAAAAATGTGGATAAGTTGTGTGCGATTTGTGGATTTGTGTGAATAAGTTACTTAACAACAGGATTAATAATATCAAGGGTCTTCTTAAAAAGATTAAATTTAGCCATAGCACCTATTGGAAGAGTAAGATTAGGATAAGAGTGACCTATAGGAAAATCTAATATAATAGGTTTATTTAGTGGGGTAAAGATACGACTTATTATTTCTTTTATAGTGAAGTTATTAGATAGATTATCACTATCGCATTTATAAAATGAACCAAAGATAAAGCCTTTGCATTTATGCAACTTTCCAGATAAAAGTAGTTGTGTTAACATCCTATCAATACTATAGGGTTTTTCATTGACATCTTCTATAATAAGGATCTTATCTTTAAAATTTGGTTCATAGGGACTACCAATAGATGAGCAAATAGTTGATAAGTTACCACCGCATAATTTTCCGGATATTTCGCTAGGATTAATAAAAGAGCAATTACCTAAAGGTATACTATAGGGCTTATTTCCTTGCATTAGGGTAAACTTAAGGCTTTCCAAGGTTTCTATATTATTGAAATCAGAATTTATCATGGGACCATGGAAAGTAATTAACCCAGTTTTCTTTGATATATAATTAATTAGTACTGTTGTATCACTATATCCGCATAATATCTTTTTATTAAATCTAATTGTATTCAAGTTGATATAAGGCAATATATTAATTGAGCCATATCCGCCTCTAAAGAATATAATAGCTTTTACATCTTTGTCTTTAAACATATTCATAAGATCTAAAGTTCTGGCAGTTGTACTTCCAGAAAAATAGCCATCTTCTTTATAAACAGACTCACCAATTTTAATTTTGAAACCAAGTGATTCAAAATAATTAATCTTACCATCGATAACTGATTTATCTTCACGAAAAGCTGTAGAAACAATTCCAATAGTATCACCATTTTTTAGTGCACATGGGATTAGCATGGTTGTACTCCTGATAATTAATAGTAATACATTTTATACATTAACTAAGTAAAAATGTGATAAATTTATTTAGTTATGAATAAACATTATTAATATTAATGTTTATAAGTTAAATGAATGAGAAAACTAGAGAAAAAAGCATAAAAAACCTATTACAAACGTTAACATTGAAATTTTTATTTTATAATGAATATATATAGAGATAATTAGCTATAGATTTAAATAGAGAACACTAGTATAATCTGATTATTATGTAATTAATGGGGGACACATATGGGTATAATGCACAAAGAAGTGTTGAAAAAGAGAAAGGCACCAGTGCTAATCTTATCAATAATTATGATATCAATTGCTATAGTAATTTCACAGGTATTTAGAACAGTAAATATAAGTGGATTCGGGGTGTCAAGTATAAGTGATCCTATCATATTACTTTTAATAGGAGTTTTTTTATTTTCTCAATATAGAGAGTGTAAATCTGAATATAAGTATTCGATTATTGGAGAAGACTTTATAATAAATAGAATATCTGATAAGAAAGTTAATACACTTCAGGACATAAATATAAATGATATTATATATATTAAAAAAACAAAAGTTGGATTTTTAGCAGCAATTTTTAGTAAAAGATATGCGTGTAGTGCATTTTCTTTTGATGTATATTGTTGCAGATATAGAGATGGAAATAAAATTAGAAAATTTTATTTCCAACCAAGTTATTGTTTAGTTGACAAGATAAATAGAAAAAAAGTAGCTTAAAGGTGACAGAAGTCACCTTTTTTATTTTGAGTTTAAATATTAATATAAGCCTTTATTAAATGAAAAGAATTCAGACTTTACTTCACTTAATAATTGAGAGTTTTGTAGTACATCTAAAGCAGTAAAACACAAAGCATGAGATGCTCTTATTGCATTGTCCATAGCATAATCACTTAATGTTGCTTTTGCAAATTCTACAGAGCCATAATTAATGTTTTGATTATTGACTATGTCAATATATGGTTGTATTGTAGGAACTTTTTGACTAACACAACCTAAACTTAATCCAGCATTACTTTCTTTAGGTGGAGCAATATCTATAATACCTGCCTCCTTTAAATTATGAGAATACAATCGGTTTAAAGTTATGTTTGTTAACAGCTCTTCATTAGGAGGTTCATAGAATGAAATAGAGTGATCTATATTAAGAATATGTGAAACAAATGAGCATATCTCTCTTAGTTTACTTTCAGCAAATTTAGCATATTCCATTTCTTTAGCTCGTATATAAAATTTAGCCTCTGAGTCGGTTGGAAGTAGTAAAGGTGTAAGACCTCCTTTTGATAGAATAGAGTTAATCTCTAAGTTATCTGGAAAGCCCTTCATCAAGGAGTTAAGAGTGTTGAATGTAAGTAATGTTGCATCTAAAGAATTATAAACACCTTTATTTAAAAAACTTAGCCCTGCATTTCCCTTGTAATTAACTTTTAGTGGAATTATTGCTGAAGATGTTCCACTTTCAGCTGTTATAGTGTTTGGATGACATTGCATTACTATATCAATATCATCAAAGATACCTTGTCTAACCATTGTTGTTTTTGTACCACCCAAATATTCACCAGGACAGCCAATTAAGACAATAGAACCTTTAAACTTATCAGAAAGTTTTGCAAGAGCTATAGATGATGCAATAGAAATTGTAGTTAATAAATTATGGCCAGTAACATGGCCAGAATCAGCGATTGCATCATACTCACATAAAAAACAAATTTTAGGGTGCCCACTTCCTACTTCAGCAATAAATGAGGTTTTAATACCTAAAAAGTTATTATTAACATAGAACCCCTTTTCTTTTAAATAATTTGTTATATATGAACATGCCTTTGCTTCTTTATAGCTTTCCTCTGGATTATCATATAGAAATTTACATAAAGAGAATAGCTCTTCTCTACAAGTTGATAGATATGAAATAAGTTCCTGCTTCAAAATTAACCCTCCTTTGAATTTTCAAAGAATTATTAGCATCAAATTCTTTATAAATTATAGACTAGAGATGCTTATGTTATTTTATCCAATAACATAAAAAATATTTATATAAAACATGGAGTCAAATTAATGAATTTAAATTGTTTTATGAATACTATATATTGAATAAGTCAATAATCACTAATATTAAAAAGAGATTGATGGAGGGAAAATATGAGAAATAGATGTATTATATGTGGAAAAAATTCTGAACATGGTATAATAATATGCGGAAAGGAAATTTGTTTAAATTGTGAAAAAGCTATATCAGAAATGTCTGCTGATTCGGATATATATGAGTTAAATAGAAGAAAGATAAGAAAGCATTTGGCAGAAATAATTGATAAATCAAATTAACTATTAAATGAGGGAAGTAATGTATGACTAAAATACCAATGTTAGAAGGTTTAAGTGAATATAAAAAGTTAGATCTTGCGCCTTTCTCAATGCCCGGACATAAGTTGGGACGGGCATTTAATAAAAGTATATTAGAACTAATTCCAAGCTCAGACATTACTGAGGTTGAAGGATTAGATAATTTGCATAATCCAAGAGGAATAATTAAAGAGGCGCAAAAATTATTAAAAAATTGTTATAAGAGTAAATCATCATATTTTTTAGTTAATGGAAGTTCTTCAGGTAACTTAGCTATGATATTTGCAGCATTTCAAGAAGGAGATAAAGTTTTGGTTGAAAGAAACTGTCATAAATCTATTTATAATGGAATTATGCTTAGAAAACTGAAACCAATATTTCTTAAAAATTCTGTAGAGAAAAACAATGATGTGACCTTAGGAATAGATTTGAATAATTTTTTAAAAGTATTAGAAAAAGAAAGCGATATTAAAGGAATTATATTAACATATCCTAACTATTTTGGAATAGGAGTTAATTTAAAAACAATCGTAAATAAGTGTAAAGAAAAAGATATTAAAATATTATTAGATGCTGCACATGGAGCTCATTTTGGTTTCAATAAAAATTTACCTGAAAATCCATTAAAATATGAAATTGATATGATAGTCATGAGTGCGCATAAAACATTACCTTCCTTAACCCAAAGTGCTTATTTACATATAAATAAGGAAGAGTATAAAGAAAAGATAGAATTTTATCTTAAAATATTTACAAGCACAAGTCCATCATACATTTTTTTATTAACTTTAGATTACAGTAGATATTACCTACAAGAAAAAGCTGATAAAGAGTATGATATATTAATCGACAGAATTAATATATTTAAAGATAATGTGAAAAAAGTGCCATATATAAAAGTTATGAGCAAAGAAGACTTAGGTTCTGAATGGATTTTCGATCCAACTAAAATAGTTATCACTCAAGGTAAGGAATATAAATCTATTGATTTAGAAAAGTATTTACTTGAAAAAGGAGTACAGTGCGAAATGAGTTTTGGAAGAACTGTTGTACTTATTGCAACACCTTTTAATACTCAAGAAGATTTTGATAGATTAGAAAAAGCAATTTTAGAACTGAAATTAGTAAAGAGTGAAAATGAAACTTATAAAGGATATAATTCATATTTAGAAATACAAGACGGAGATATTATTGAACCGTATAAAATACTAGATAAGGCTACAACCTTATTAGATATAAATTATATTTCAGGACATATAGCTGCTGAGAATATTACGCCTTATCCACCAGGTATACCATTTATAATGTTGGGAGAGAAAATATCCAATGAGAAAAAGGACAAGCTAATTGAGTTATTAGAAGATAAAATTGATATTATTGGAGTCCAGGATGGGAAAGTTAAAGTAGTATCTAATTAGGTAATATAGATAATGGAGGGAAAATTATGGCTAAAGGTAAATTAATTATAATAGAAAGTGGATCAGATGCATCTGGAAAAGCAACACAAACACAAAGACTTTATGATAGATTATTTAAGGAAAACTATAATGTAAGAAAAATAACATATCCTAATTATGATAGTCCAGCATGTGCACCAGTAAAGATGTATTTAAATGGCGACTTTGGAAAAAAACCTGAAGATGTTAATGCATATGTGGCATCAACTTTTTATGCAATTGATAGGTTTGCATCATATAAAACAGATTGGGAAGATTTCTATAAAAATGGTGGAATAATAATATCTGACAGATATACTACTTCCAATATGGTGCATCAAGCTGTTAAAATGAATAAAAGTGATAGAAATAAATACTTGGATTGGCTATATGAATTAGAATTTAATTTATACGGGTTACCAACACCTGATTGTGTAATATTTTTAGATATGCCTCCTGAGATAAGTCAAGAGCTTATGAAGGAAAGAGCTAACAAATTTACGGGGGGGAAAGAAAAAGATATTCATGAAAGTAATAAGGAATATTTAGTGAACTCATATAATAATAGTTTAGATATTGCAAATAAGTATAATTGGAACAAAATAAAATGTAATGATGGGGATAAATTAAGAAGTATAGAAGACATACATAACGAAATATATAATTATGTAAAAAAGTACTTATAGTTAAATAGCGATAAAATATATTAGTAGAGTTGTTAGAATATTATAAAAGTATATTTTAAGTATATAATTTGTGGTAAAATAAGTATTAATAAGGGGTATAGATTAAAAGGAGGGAAAATATTATGAAGTTAGTCATAACAATCGTTCAGGATGATGATTCTGTTGATTTAGTAGAAGCTCTAACAGAAGGTGGTTTTAGAGTAACTAAGCTTGCAACAACAGGAGGATTTTTAAAGGCTGGAAATACTACCTTGTTAATAGGAGTAGAAAAAGAAAAACTTGATGATGTAATTGCAATCATTGAAGATACATGTAAAACTAGAGATCAGTTAATGGTTTCTCCAACACCAATGGTTGGAACAGCAGATGTATTTATGTCTTATCCCGTTGAAGTTCAAGTGGGTGGGGCGACAGTGTTTGTAGTTGATGTAGATAAATTTATTAAGATTTAATTTGTAGGAGGAGTGCAATGGAGTTTATTGGTCATAATGAAATAAGAAAGGTTTTTAATAAGCTTATAGACAAAAATGCACTCTCTCATGCTCATTTAATTATAGGAGAAGACGGCATAGGGAAAAGTACTCTCGCTACGATCTTTGCATTAAGAATACTGGATAAAAAGGAAGAACGAGATTACGCTGATATTATACACTACAGGCTTAAGGAAAAATCTATAGGGATCGATGAAGTTAGAGACATAATACAAGAGGTAAATAAAAAACCCTTCGAAGGAGAAAAGAAAGTAGTTATAATACATAAGGGCAATAAGCTTACAATTCAAGCTCAAAATGCGTTACTAAAAACTATAGAGGAACCTCCTAAAGGAGTATATATAATAATATTATGTGAAAGTGGAGAACAAATTTTAGATACAATAAAATCAAGATGTCAAGTTCATAAGCTTTCTCCATTAAGTTTATTAGAGATAGAAGAATATATTGATTTGAAGTTTAAAGCTTTAGATGAAGATAAGAAAAATGCAGCTATTGCGTATAGTAGCGGGATTCCAGGAAGAGCAGAGCGGTTTATTAATGATGAAAAGTTAGCGACTTTAAGAGATTTATTATGTAAACTTTTAGAAGAGATAAAAACAAATAATAAAGAAGCAGTAATAAGGTTCGAAGAAAGTTTTAAAAATTATAAAGAGGAATGGGAAGAGCTTCTACAAGTTTTACTTTCATTAGTTAGGGATATCTCAATTTATAAAGAAGTTGAAAATAAGAAGTTAATTATAAATAGTGATAAACTTCATGAAATAGATAGATTATCAAAAGAAATGAGTTTTATAAAGTTAAATAAAATAGTAAGTATAATAAATGATACAAGAGAAAGACTAAAGAGTAATACAAATTTTGCATTAACATTAAATGTTATGATTGTAGATCTTATGGAGGTTTAAGATGATAAAAGTTGTAGGTATACGCTTTAAAAAAGCGGGTAAAATATATTATTTTGATCCAATAGATACTGGAGCAAAAAAAGGTGACTATGTAATAGTTGAAACTGCCAGAGGAATAGAATTTGGAGAATGTGTAATTGGAGAAAAAGAGATCTCTGAAGAAGAGATTATATCACCATTAAAAACAGTATTAAGAGTAGCAAATCAAGAAGATAAGGATAAACATAAAGAAAATAAAGATAAAGAAAAAGATGCATTTGAAATATGTTTAAAAAAGATAGAAGAACATCAATTAAATATGAAACTTATTGATGTCGAGTATACATTTGATAATAACAAAGTAATTTTTTATTTTACTGCTGACGGAAGAGTAGATTTTAGAGAATTAGTAAAGGATTTAGCAACAATATTTAAAACAAGAATTGAATTAAGACAGATAGGAGTTAGAGATGAAGCTAAGATGCTAGGTGGTCTTGGACCATGTGGAAGACAACTATGTTGTTCAAGTTTCTTAGGTGATTTTGCTTCAGTATCTATAAAGATGGCGAAGGAACAAAATCTTTCTTTAAATCCTACTAAGATTTCAGGAATTTGTGGAAGATTAATGTGCTGCTTAAATTATGAACAAAGTACTTATGAAGATATTAGGAAGAGATTACCTAGAGTAGGATCAGTCGTTTCTACTGATGACGGTAAAGGTGAAGTTGTAGGAAATAATACTGTTAAGGAAATTGTTAAGGTTAGAATGCCATTTGGTGAAGAAGAAATTATTAGAGAATATAATATCCAAGATGTAGAGTTAGTATCTGGAAGTTATGAAGATAGTGTAGATGATGGAGAAATTAAATTAGTAATAGAAGATGATGCGGATAAAGCATTAATTAAAGATTTAATAAAGGGAAATTAAAACTTTCAAGGGGGATTAGAATGAAATCTTCATTAAGGATTGCAGGAATGAAGACTGCTGAAGATGTACGAAAGATAAAAAATGCAATAGCATCCAACCAAGGAGTTGTAGCATGCGAAATAAGCAGAGAGAAGGGCGAAGCTAACATAATATATGACGATTATTTTAGTGCAATAGATAAAATTATCGATTCAGTGGAATCTTTAGGTTATACTGTAGTATAAAAAATGCTCTAAAAGACTTTTAAATTTTAACCAAACATGCTAAAATAGACATGACGTTTTTCGTCAAAAATATTAGGAGGTGTTGGTTATGGCATATAAAATCGAAGATTCTTGCGTAAGCTGTGGAGCATGCGCTGCTGAATGCCCAGTAAATGCAATAAGCCAAGGAGATACACAATTTGTTATAGATGCAGGTTCTTGTATCGATTGTGGAAACTGTGCTAATGTTTGCCCAGTAGGAGCACCAGTTCAAGAATAATTTAAACAAAAAACATCGCTGTTTAAGCGATGTTTTTTTATTTTATAGTGTAAAAAGATAAATAGTCTATAACCGAATTTTATCTCATATGTTCGGAAGGACAGACTGAGAAAAATCTATGGCTCATAATCCATTAAATGATTTCTTTATAAATCAGAAATTGAAAAGAAAATTACTTTAGGCTCGGAAATATTAAAATCTAAAGAAGAGGTATTTAGTTTATTTCCTTCTAAAGAATGTATATTTCTCATTGATATTAAGAAGTCTTCAGCCCCATTTATCGAAGCAGATATATATGGAGTGCTATAATGCATAGGAATAACAAATTTAGGATTAAGTAATTTAGTTAATAAGCTAGCATCCTTCCCATTAATTGTATAATTTCCGCCAATAGGAATCATCAGAATATCGATTGGTTCTAATAACTTTCTACTTTCCTCAGATAGAACATGTCCTAGGTCTCCTAAATGGCATATTCTTAATCCATCAATTTCTACTACATATATAATATTTGGCCCTCTTTTCATTCCATTCAAATTATCATGATAAGATACAAATCCTTCTATACTACAAAAGTTAAGGGAATATTTTATAGGTTCTCTGCAAATATTACATGAAGAATTTAATTTATTAATATAATTATGATCAAAATGGTTATGAGATATGGTTATAATATCAACCTCTTCCTCAACAGTTGGATAGCCTAAAGTTTCGTCAAAAGGATCCATAAGAATTTTTCTTCCAGTTGATGTTTTAATTAGAAAACAAGAATGACCAAACCATATAATTTCCACCATATCACCTCAAAATAAGTATAACCAAGTAGAGTAAAAAATATTATTAATTTATATTCAAAGGAATTGCACTAATAATTATTATATGATAATATATATTTAATAAAGGTCAAAGAAAGTCAAGGTAAAGAGGTGCTAAAATGGCAAGATTATCAGACGTAATTGAGGGATTTATAAAAAGCTTGATATTAGAAAGCGAAGATAAGCAATTACAAATTCAAAGAAATGAATTAGCAGATAGATTTAGTTGTGCTCCATCTCAAATTAATTATGTACTGACTACAAGATTTAGTCATGAAAAAGGATATTTGATTGAGAGTAGAAGAGGCGGCGGAGGATATATTGTAATAAGAAAAGTACAATATGATAATCATAAGAGAAGAAAAGAATTAATAGATGAAAGTATTGGAGATTCTATAACATACCATAATGCTATAGCACTACTTGAAAGTCTATATGATGCAGACATTATAGATGATAGAGAATTTGAGATTATAAAGATGGTAATAAATGAAAGAACTTTAAATTCTGTGGAAAATAAAAATAAATTAAGAGCTGACATTTTAAAAGCTACAGTTGCATTATTATTATCATAAAGGAGGAAGTAATATGTTATGTGAGAGGTGTAACAAAAATGAAGCTACAGTTCATATGGTTAAGATTATTAATGGAAATAAAAGTGAAGTAAGGTTGTGTGAAAAGTGTGCAGCTGACATATCAGATATACCTGTAAGTACTTCCTTTGAAGAATTTGATGGATTTCCACTTCAAAGTATACTAGGAGGGCTTGTAGATTATTACAATAAAAATACTAAAACACAAACAGAGAGTGACATATACTGTAAAAAGTGTGGTATGGCATATAACGAATTTAAGAAGACTGGATTACTTGGGTGTAGTGAGTGTTATGAGAGTTTCTCAAAATCGTTAAGTCAAATAATAAAGAGAGTTCAAGGAGATGTTGAACACATAGGAAAGATTCCTGAAAAATGTGGTAAAGAGATATTGGAAAGAAATAAGATATTAAAACTAAAAGAAGAATTACAAAAAGTAATTTTAGCCGAGGAATATGAAAGAGCGGCGGAAATAAGAGATGAAATCAAAATATTACAAGATAAGTTAGGAGAATAGGAGGGGAAGATTTATGGAAAGTTGGATAGAATGTAATAAAGAGAATATTGTTATTTCTAGCAGAGTAAGGCTAGCAAGAAATCTAAAAGAATTTCCATTCCCTAATAAATTAACTAAAGAAGAAGGCATACAGATAGGACAAAAAGTAAGAGAAGCTTTTATGGAGTCTGTTTCTGAAGATGATAAGTATAATACTTATAATTTATGGGAAGTAACTCCTAACTTAGCAAAAAGTTTTGTTGAGAAGCATTTAATAAGTCCGAATCTTGTTAAAAATAATGATGTGGCCTCTTTTATAGTGGATAACAATGAAACAATTAGTTTGATGATAAATGAAGAAGACCATATAAGACTACAATGTATATCAGGAGGATATAATATAAGAGAAGTATATGAAAAAGCGGATACAATTGATTCTTTGCTTGAAAATAAGCTTGAGTATGCATTTCATGAGAAACTTGGATATTTGACAGCATGTCCTACAAACTTAGGAACAGCTATGAGAGTTTCAGTTATGGTTCATTTACCAGCCTTGACTTTAAATAATGAAATGAATAAATTGCTTAAAGGATTGGCACAAGTGGGAATGACCATAAGAGGATTATATGGTGAAGGCTCTAAAGGAGAAGGAAATCTTTATCAAATATCAAATCAGGTAACACTAGGAGTTACAGATGAAGATATCTTAAATAATTTAGAAGCTGTGACTTTACAAGTTGTTTCTCAAGAAAAGCAATTGAGAGAAATATATCTTAAACAATATAAATACGAGCTTGAAGATAAGGTGTTTAGAGCACGTGCTTTGCTAGAGAGTTCCAGGATACTTACATTGAAAGAGGGGTTATCCTTATTATCAAATTTAAGATTAGGTGTAGAACTTGGAATAATAGAAGATATAACTATTAAAAAATTAAATAAGATATTGATTTATTCTCAGAATGCTACTTTGCAGAATCATTTAGGTGCAGGCTTAAAGGAAAGAGATTTAAACATTGAGAGAGCGAATATAATTAGAAACATTTTATTAGAAACTTAGGAGGTGGAGAAAATGATGTATGGTAAATTTACTGAGAGAGCTCAAAGAGTCATATTAAAAGCTCAGAAGCATTCTCAAAACTTTAAACATGGATACATTGGAACAGAACATATTCTACTAGGAATAATAGCTGAAGATGGAATAAGCAAAGATTTATTGCAAGAATATGGAGTAAAAGAAGACCAAGTAATAAATTTACTTCATCAATATGTAGGAGAAGGGGATTTTGAATCTGGCAAGGAGGATATACCATTAACTCCTAGAACTAAAAGATTATTAGACTTAAGCTTACTAGAAGCTAGAAATTTAGGCCAAAATTATATTTCTCCAGAACATATGTTACTTGCAATGGTAAATGAAAGAGAGGGTGTTGCATTTACAATTTTAAATACCTTAAATGTTAATTTTGACAAGGTTAAAAAGGATTTGATAGCAGCACTTTCAGCTAATACAAATAATCCACAGAGTAATGCTGAAGAAGGAAAAAGAAAACATAGAGAAGAAACTCCAACTTTAGATCAGTATGGTAGAGATTTAACTGATATGGCAATGGAAGGAAACCTAGATCCTGTAGTAGGAAGAGATGAAGAAACACAGAGGGTTTTAGAAATTCTATGTAGAAGAATTAAAAACAATCCATGTTTAATAGGAGACCCAGGAGTTGGTAAGACTGCCATAGCAGAAGGATTAGCTCAAAAAATAGTTGAAGGAAATATACCAGAAATTTTAAAAGAAAAAAGAGTAGTTTCTTTAGATATAAGTTCAATGATTGCTGGAGCAAAATATAGAGGTGAATTTGAAGATAGACTTAAAAAAGTAATGGAAGAGATAAAGAATGCCGGCAATGTTATACTCTTCATCGATGAAATGCATACGATAGTTGGAGCTGGTGGAGCAGAGGGTGCGATAGATGCATCAAATATATTAAAACCAGCATTAGCTAGAGGCGAGATTCAATGTATAGGAGCTACAACTATAGATGAATACAGAAAATATGTAGAAAAGG
The DNA here is from genome assembly GCF_022324735.1 of Clostridium sp. YIM B02551. Taxonomy (NCBI): domain Bacteria; kingdom Bacillati; phylum Bacillota; class Clostridia; order Eubacteriales; family Clostridiaceae; genus Clostridium; species Clostridium sp. YIM B02551. The sequence continues at coordinate 12,489 of NZ_JAKGTF010000012.1, forward strand.
ATTCTGCCTTAGAAAGAAGATTTCAACCTATAAATGTTGGAGAACCATCAAAGGAAGAAACTTTACAAATACTTAAAGGGTTAAGAGATAAGTATGAAGCTCACCATAGAGTAAAGATAACTGATGAAGCTTTAGAGGCTGCAGTAAACTTATCTGATAGATATATCACTGATAGATATATGCCAGATAAAGCAATAGATTTAATTGATGAGGCTTCAGCAAAGGTTAGAATAGAAAATCTTACAGCCCCACCAGATTTAAAGGAAATAGAAGAATTAATTGATAAAACAAAGAAAGAAAAAGATGATGCTATTACAGTGCAAGATTTTGAAAAAGCAGCATCTTTAAGGGATAAAGAAAAAGAGTTAAGAGAAAAATTGGAAGGCCTTAAAAATAATTGGAGTGCACAAACTTCAGTTCAAACCCAGATAGTTGATGCAGAAAAAATAGCTGCAGTAGTATCTAAGTGGACAAAAGTTCCAGTAGAAAAACTTACTGAAAAAGAAGCAGATAAGTTATTAAAACTTGAAGAAATTCTTCATAATAGAGTTATAGGTCAAAAAGAAGCAGTTAAGTCTGTAGCAAGAGCAGTAAGAAGAGCTAGAGTAGGACTTAAAGATCCAAATAGACCTATAGGGTCATTTATATTCCTTGGACCTACTGGGGTAGGAAAAACTGAACTTTCAAAGGCATTAGCAGAAGCTATGTTTGGGGATGAGAATAGTATAATAAGAATAGATATGTCAGAATATATGGAGAAATTCTCAGTTTCTAGATTAATAGGATCTCCTCCAGGGTATGTTGGATATGATGAAGGAGGACAGTTAACAGAAGCAGTAAGAAGAAAGCCGTATTCTGTTATACTTCTAGATGAAATAGAAAAAGCACATCCAGATGTATTTAATATTCTTCTTCAAATATTAGAAGATGGTAGATTAACTGACTCTAAAGGGAAAACAGTAAACTTTAAAAACACTATAATAATAATGACATCTAATCTTGGAGCACATATGCTTAAGAAGCAGAAAACTTTAGGTTTTTCAATTGATGAAAATAAAGCCGAAAGTGAATATGAAAAAATGAAGGGCAATATTATGGATGAGCTAAAGAGAAGCTTTAGACCAGAATTCTTAAATAGAATTGATGATACAATAGTATTCCATAGTCTCGAAGAAGAAGATTTACTACAAATTATTGATCTTATGTTAGATTCAATAGTAAAGAGAGTAGATGAGCAAGAAATTCATTTAGAGTTTGATGAGGAAAGTAAAAAATCTTTAATAAAAGAAGGTAGTGACTTAACTTATGGAGCAAGACCATTAAGAAGAATTATTACTAAAAAGGTTGAAGATAAGCTTGCAGAAGAATTACTTAAAGGAAGCATTAAAAAAGGTGATAAGGTAAAAGTAACTAGTCATGAAGAGGGATTAGTCTTTACACCACTTACTCCAGTTTAAAAATAAAAAGAGTCAAATTGACTCTTTTTATTTTTTTTTACTCTTTAGGAATTTATAATATTTTATGCTCAGTGTAACATTATAAGTTCCTATAAAAAAATCTACGGTTCATAATCTCCTTGACGATTTTTTAGGGAAAAAGTGAAGAGTATTATTTATAATTTTGAAGAATAATAATAGGTATAGGAGAAGATTGTGATACAATTGTTAATTAATAATTTTTATTAGAAAATACTTGAAATCGAAATAAAGTATGCTATAATAAAACTAGACATACCCCTGGGGGGTAAGTGAGGAGTGAAGCAATATATGAGCAAAGAGATAAAAGATATAGAATTAATGATAATTGGTGGAGGACCAGCTGGGTTGACTGCAGCTATATATGCAGCAAGGGCTAAGCTTAATATGATGCTTTTAGAAAATGCTGTATTAGGTGGACAGGTGAGAACAAGTTATACTATAGAAAATTATCCAGGTTTCAAAACAGTTGAGGGCGGAAAACTTGCAGATTTAATGCAGGAGCAGGCAGAGGAGCTTGGAGCAGTAATTGATGAATTTGATTCAGTGCAAAGTGCTAAGTTAACTGATAATGAAAAGATAATAGAAACAGATTCATATATTTATAAACCAAAAGCTGTAATAATTTCAACAGGGGCAACTCCTAAGAAACTTCCACTAGCTAATGAAGAAAAATTCACTAGTAAGGGAGTACATTATTGTGCTGTTTGTGATGGCGCAATGTATGAAGATAAAGTAATCGCAGTAGTTGGAGGTGGAAATTCAGCTTTAGAAGAGGCATTATTCTTAACAAAGTTTGCTAAAAAGGTAATTATGATAAGAAGATATGATTATTTTAAAGGAGAGAAAGCTACACTTCATGAAGTACTAAATCATCCTAAGATTGAAGTAATGTATAACTGGGATTTAGTAAATGTTGAAGGAGAAAGCTTCATAGATAGAGGAATTATTAAAAATACAGTTACAGGAGAACAAAAGGAAATTGCAATGGATGCTGTATTTGGATATATAGGAACAGAACCTAAAACTGACTTATTCAAGAACGATTTAAATTTAACTAAGGCAGGATATATAATTGCAGATGAAAATATGAGAACTAATGTAAAAGGCGTGTATGCAGCTGGAGACGTAAGGGAAAAGCAATTTAGACAAATAACTACTGCTGTTGCGGATGGAACTATAGCTGCATTAGATGCTGAAAAATATATTGTAGAACAAAGGAGAGATAAGTAATGGTAAAAATATATTCAACAGATTGGTGCCCTTGGTGCGTTAAAGCTAAAAAATATTTTGATATTAAAGGCGTTAAGTATGAAGAAATTATAGTAGCTGATGCTAAAGAAAATAGAGAAGAAGTATTTAGGGTATCAGGACAAAGAAGTGTACCTGTTATAGATATAAACGGTAGTATAATAGTAGGATTTGATAGGGATAAAATTGATCAGGCTTTATAGAAAAGGAGGTAAAAAACATGTTTAAGAATTTGTGTTGTGAAAACAATATTTACAGAAACCTAGTTGGTGGAAATTGGGTTACAAGTGAAACAAGTAAACTCATAGAAATTAAATCTCCATGTGATGGGTCAGTAATTGGAAAAGTTCAAGCCATGAGTAAAGAAGAAGCAGATAATGCAATTGCTAATGCAAGAGATGCACAAGAGGGTTGGAACAAGATACCATTAAATGAGAGAGCTTTAATATTGTTAAAAGCCGCTGATTTATTAGATAAAAATGCAGAAGAGATAGCTGAAGTTATGATAAGAGAAATTGCAAAAGATAGAAATAGTGCTGTTTCAGAAGTTCATAGAACAGCTGACTATATAAGATTTACTGCAGATACTGCTAAAAATATGACTGGAGAAACTGTTCCAGGAGATTTATTCCCAGGCACAGGAAAAGGTAAGATAAGTATAGTAAATAGAGTTCCATTAGGAGTTGTTCTTGCTATATCACCTTTTAATTATCCAGTAAACTTATCAGCATCAAAAATAGCTCCTGCATTAATGGCAGGAAATAGTGTAGTTCTAAAACCTGCAACTCAAGGTAGTATAAGTGCACTTCACTTAGTTAGAGTATTCCAAGAAGCAGGAGTTCCAGCAGGAGTCTTAAATACTATAACTGGAAGAGGAAGCGAAATTGGTGATTATGTAGTAACACATCCACTTGTAGATTTTATTAATTTTACAGGAAGTACAGAAGTAGGAGTTCATATTTCCAAGATATCAACTATGACACCACTACTAATGGAATTAGGAGGTAAGGATGCTGCAATAGTATTAGAGGATGCAGATCTTGATTTAGCAGCTAAGAATATTGTTTCTGGAGCATATTCATATTCGGGTCAAAGATGTACTGCTGTAAAAAGAATATTAGTAGTAGATAAAGTAGCAGATGAATTAGTTAAAAAAGTAGAAGAGAAAGTTAAGACTTTAAAGGTAGGAAATCCTTTAAAGGAAGATGTTAATATAGCACCATTAATAGATGATGCTGCAGCTGACTATGTAGAGGAACTAATTAAAGATGCAAAAGATAAAGGAGCAAAACTTTTAGTTGGAGGAAATAGAGAAGGTAATTTAATTTACCCAACACTATTTGATTATGTAACTCAAGATATGAGAGTGGCATGGGAAGAACCTTTCGGTCCAGTACTTCCAATTATAAGAGTTAAGGATGTAGATGAAGCAATAGATATTACTAATAAATCTAAATATGGATTACAGTCTTCAGTATTTACTAAAGATATAGATAAAGCATTTTATGTAGCTGATAAAGTAGATGTAGGAACAGTTCAAGTTAATAATAAACCAGAAAGAGGACCAGACCACTTCCCATTCACAGGAACAAAGGCTTCTGGAATAGGGACTCAAGGTATTAGATATTCAATTGAAGCAATGTCTAGGCGTAAAGCTATAGTTTTAAATATAGGCGAATAATATCAAAAGAACTATATTTCAAGAAATTATTGAAATATAGTTCTTTTTTATTTTTAATATAAAATTAAAGGACAAAAGACAAAAAGATGTTTTTTAAATGATAATTAGATAGATTAACTAATATGTGCTACATCCTTAATCATAGAAATTTCACTTTCGCTTTCAATAGCAGTAAGACTTTCATTCAATTTGCTATCAAAATTTATTTTGTAGAATTCAAGCTTTTTCTCATTATCTGTTGGAGCCATGATAACATACTCGCTAGAGTTAATAAGAACTTGATCTAAAATTGTGTAGCTAACTTTATCTCCATTTTCATCTGTAAAAGTCATCTTTCTTTTTTCTCTCATAAAAAATCACTCCTTAAATAATATTACTTATTTATTATTCTCATAATCAAATAAATAAATTACATGTATTTTTAAAAGCTTTTTATTTATAATCAATTTATAGTTACATAATGGAAAACTAAAAAAGGACTGGAAATTTTAAAATAAAAGTGAACCTTTTTATTAAAGGCCTTGTCTATTAAGTGAAGGATAGGGGGAGAGCTATGAATTATGAGATAATAAGAAATTTCATAAATGGTGACAAGGATGAATTTAGGCACATTTATGAGATATACAAAGATAAGATATATAGAACGGCTTTACTAATTTTAAATAATAATACTCAAGCTGAGGATGTAGTGCAGGAGGTGTTTATTAAAATTATTAATAATATTCATACACTAAAGAATCCAGAAGCTTTTGAAGCATGGATATATAAGATTACGGTTAATAGTTGTAGAAGCTATTTTAAGAAGTTTTATTCAATTGTAGAATTTTTCGATTTTACAAGTAATCTTAATTTTGAAAAAATAGATGATTCATATGACCCAGAAGAGTATGTAAGCACAGCAGAAAGTTCAAATATTATTTTTAGTGAAATAAATAACCTTTCACCAAAATTAAAAGTTCCTATTATATTATTTTATTATAATGACTTATCAATAAAAGAAATTTCAAAGATACTAGATATTTCTGAAGGAACGGCAAAATCTAGACTTCATAATGGCAAAAAATATTTAAAAGAAGCCTTAGAGAAGAAGGAGGTAGCTATCAATGAAATTTAATGAAATAGTAAAAAGATCTTTAACAGATAATGTGGAGAATAAGAAAATAGAAGAAAGAAAATCCCAAGATATTTATAAAAACATATTGGATAAATCATCCTATAAAGAAAGCAGAAAAAAGACTGTCTTTAGTAATACAGTTATGAAGATTGCTATTGCAGCTATAGTTGTTTTTATTCCTATAGCTATATCCATAAGAGTTTTAGATATAACAGGTCGAGGTAAGGTGGCAAATAAGGTGGCAAATAATGAAGTATCACGAGGTGGAGAGACAAAAACCTTACTTGCAGCCAGCAGAGTAACTTTATCGAATGGTAGTGTAGTTATTCCAATAAAGGATGAAAATTTATTGAATAATATATACACCACTCTTGGAGATGTTATTTTAAGAAAAGATAATACTATGGTAAAGTCATTTATTACAGAAGCAGGCATCTATGATAATTATGAAGCAAATGGAGATATATTGCTAAATATAGAATATGATAAGGGAATAAATATTACCGAATTCAGCGGTAGTGAAAGTAATAGTAAGGTTGATAAAATAGTTATACCAATGAAGAGAGAAGCTGGAGGATATAATATAATTTGGACAAACGATAGTGAAGGAGAACTGTATGGATATGGTAATGTAGCTACAAAAGGGATGACGAATGAATTCTTAAGTTCATTAGAAAAGTATTTTGAGAATAATAAAAATTCAGGAATAAAGTACGATATAAAAGAAAGACCTAGTGATGAAACTGAAAAAGTAGCACTACAATTTTTAAAAGCTTATTCAAATAATGATAAGATTAGCCTAAAAAATTTAAGTTCAAAAAATAATTCTATCAGTGAAGAAATTAACTCTATCGAAAATAAAGACAGTGATGTAGTTAGCCTAGAAGTAAGAGATTTTATGGGCGTAGATGAAGATGTAATAAATTATTATAAAAATCAAAATAAAGATAAATTTGATAAAATAAAAAATACTGAATATAAATTTGTAAGAATTAAAGTATTTAAAACCTTAACTGAGGAAGCTAATAAAATAGCACAACTGGGTACAGGAGAATATTCTTATCAATTTTTACTAATTAAAGAAAATGAAAATTGGAAGGTATACGACTGTGATTGGAGTTGGGGTTCAGTTAACGGGTATAAGTGGTGAGATCAATAAAAGGGACTTGGAGTTTTTCCAAGTCCCTTTATAGGTATAAATTATAAACTTAAAGCTTTATCTATAGCAGGTTTGTCAAATCCTACAATAACTGTACCATTAATATCTAATACAGGCACACCCATTTGTCTAGATTTACTTACCATTTCTTCTCTAGCTTGCATATCATCTTGAACATTTAATTCTTCAAATGCTATATCGTTAGATTTTAAATAATTCTTAGCCTTAACACACCAAGGACAAGAATTAGTTGTATATACTTTTACCATGAACGTCACACCTTTCAATTAAATAATAATTATTATTTATTAATAATATTTTAGCCTATACAGTAGGAAAAATCAACACTTTTCATCATTATTATATGTAGATTATAATGTTATATGTGAAAAAAAATAAAAAAAACTTATCTAGTGGTCTAGACATCTATAGAAATTTTGATATAATAATATTAGGAGGAATCAATTATGATAGATAAAAATAGTCCTATCCCAGTATACTATCAACTTAAAGAAGACATTAAAAACAAAATTACTAATGGTATTTGGAAAGTTGGAGAATGTATTGCAAGCGAGAGAGAATTGACAGAAACTTATGGTGTTTCAAGAATGACAATTAGACAAGCGTTGGGAGAGCTCGTACAAGAGGGGATTTTGATTCGAGAAAAAGGTAAAGGTACCTTTGTATGCGATCCAAAAGTTAAACAGGAAGATATGATGAGTTTTTCAGAAATCATAAAAAAAACTGGAAGAAGTTTGGAGACCAAAGTAATCGAATTTAAGGTAATTGAAACTCCAGTTGAATTACAAGAAGTATTTCCATTTGAACAAATATATTTAATTAACAGAGTAAGAATAGTAGATGGAGAAGTAATAGCAAATGAATTAGTGTATATTCCATGCGCTTATTGCGGATATATAGATAAGGAAATGCTAAAAGGATCACTTTTTAAAATACTTGAAGGGTTCGGTTATGTTGTAGATCATTCTGAATCTGAAATAAGAGGTGTACTCATGAATGATGAGTATAAGAAAATTTTTAATGTAGATAAAGAAGTTCCTTTATTAAAGACCTACAATAGAACATTTATGGGACCAAAGAAAGTATTGTTTGTTGAAGAGTCAATATATAGGAGTGACAAATATATATTACAAGTTAATATTTCAAGAAGAGAGGGGAAACTAAAATGAAAGTAATTATTGCAAAATCTTATGAAGAAATGAGCAGATTAGCAGCAGAAGAAATAGCTAAGGTAGTAAATGAAAAACCAAACGCAGTTATTGGACTTGCAACTGGAGGTACTCCAGTAGGAATGTATAAGGAATTAATAGATATGTATAAAGAGAAGAAAGTTGATTTTTCTCAAGTTACATCAGTTAATTTAGATGAATATGTTGGATTATCAGGAGATCATAATCAAAGTTATAGATATTTTATGAACTCAAATTTCTTTGATCATGTAAATATAAGAAAAGACCATACTTTTGTTCCAAATGGATTAGCAAAAGATATAAATGCAGAAGGTGCAGAGTATGATAAGAAAATTGAAGCTTTAGGTGGAATAGATGTACAATTAGTTGGAATCGGAAGTAATGGACACATTGGTTTTAATGAACCAGGTGAAGAATTAGATTTAGGTACGCATTTAACAAACTTAACAGAAAGTACGATTGAAGCTAATGCAAGATTCTTTGCTTCAAAAGACGAAGTTCCAACTCAAGCAGTAACAATGGGATTAGGCGGAATAATGAAGGCTAAGAAGATACTATTAATTGCTAACGGAGCAGAAAAAGCAGAAGCTATAAACAAAGTTATAAATGGAAAGATAACAACTCAAATTCCAGCATCAATGGTACAAATGCACAGAGATGTTGTAGTAGTAATAGATGAAGCAGCAGCTTCTAAACTAGAAAATTTAAAATAGTAAGTATCGATATAATATAGATTTAAGTCCCTTAAGATTTTCCGAACATATAAAAGCTTCCTAGGTATTCTAGGGAGCTTTTATATTTGCATATTTTCTAGTATAAATATATAGTAAGAGTATTATAATTAAAATAAATATATGTTATTATAATTAAGAGTTGTTATAATATAACAATTGAGGTTGGTGAAAAATGGCGAAGATAAAAACTGTGTACATATGTCAAGAATGTGGATATGAGTCTCCAAAGTGGATGGGTAAGTGTCCAGATTGTAACGCGTGGAATAGCTTCCAGGAGGAAGTAAAGGATACTAAAGAAACTGCTAAAAGTAGAGGTATAGCGTTAAATCCATCGAGTATTCCAAAGAATATAGGAGAAATTAAGTCTGGTGAAAAAGAAAGATTTAATACAGGAATAAAAGAGTTGAACAGAGTTCTAGGTGGAGGACTTGTAAAAGGATCCCTTACATTAATTTCAGGAGATCCTGGAATAGGTAAATCTACTTTGCTTCTCCAAACAGCTCAAAACATAGCTAAAAATTATGGGAAAGTATTATATGTATCTGGTGAAGAATCAGAAGAGCAGATTAAAATAAGAGGGGATAGGTTAGGCGTAGACTCTCAAAATTTATATATTGTATCGGAAACTAATTTAGAAATTATTGAAGCACATATAAATGAATTATCACCTATTTTCGTAATTATAGATTCTATTCAAACCATGTATAAACAAGGTGTAACCTCAGCACCTGGATCAGTATCTCAAGTTAGAGAATGTTCAAATGCAATTATGAGAATTGCCAAAGGTAATAATATTCCTCTATTTATAGTTGCACATGTAACTAAGCAGGGGGAACTTGCAGGACCTAGAGTACTAGAACATATGGTTGATACAGTTCTTTCATTTGAAGGAGAAAGAACCGAGGAATTTAGGGTACTTAGAACAATGAAAAATAGATTTGGAACCACAAGAGAAATTGGAGTTTTTGAAATGATGGGAGAAGGATTAGTTGAAGTCTATGACCCATCAAAATTATTTCTTCAAGAAAGAGACGGAAGTCAAGAAGGATCTATAGTAATAGGAATAATGGAAGGTTCTAGACCTATATTGGTAGAAATTCAAGCATTAGTTACAGAAACTAAAGCTGTTATGCCAAGAAGAACAGCAGTTGGAATAGATAATTCAAGATTAAGTTTAATATTAGCAGTTTTAGAAAAGAAACTTAGAATACCTTTTTACAACTGTGATGTATATATAAATGTTGTTGGTGGATTAAATATTGATGGAACAACGGGAGATTTAGGTGTTGCATTAGCACTTTTATCATCAATTAAAAACAAAGATTTTAAACTATCTAAGATGATGGCAGTAGGGGAAGTTGGGTTAACTGGAGAAATTAGACCTATTTCTTCTTGTGAAAGAATAGTTAATGAGGCAAGTAAGATGGGCTTTGAACATGTTATCATTCCATATAGAAATAAAGATAAGCTGGATGCTAAAGGAGTTAATGTAATAGGAGTTTCTAGTTTAAGAGAGGTAATAAATAAGATTTTTTAGGAATTAGGTGATAGTATGAGGATTGAACAGGATAAAGAAATTAAAAAAATATTAAAGATATTAGCTCCTGGAACAATACTACGTGATGGACTTGAGAATATTTTAAGAGCAAAAACTGGAGCACTTTTAGTGTTTAGTGATAATGAAGAAGTAATGAGATTGGTAGATGGGGGATTTAAAATTAATTCAGAATATACTCCATCTTATGTATATGAGTTAGCTAAGATGGATGGAGCAATTGTAATAAGCTCTGACTTTAAAAGAATAGTTTATGCAAATGTTCAAATGGTTCCAGATTCAACAATACCGACATTCGAAACAGGAACAAGACATAGAACTGCTCAAAGGGTGGCTAAGGAAACAGGAGTTATTGTAGTTGCTATATCTCAAAGGAGAAATATAATCACAATATATAAAGGCGATTTAAAGTATGTTTTAAGAGAGACATCAGCAATAATTGCAAGAGCAAATCAGGCAATACAAACACTTGAAAAATATGTTGCAGTTTTAGATAGAGTTAAAAATAACTTGAATGTACTAGAATTCCAAGACTTAACAACATTGTTTGATGTAATTACTGCAATTCAAAGAACTGAAATGGTAATGAGAATTGTAGGAGAAATTGAACGGTATATTGTAGAGTTAGGAAATGAAGGTAGATTAATTTCTATGCAACTTGCAGAACTTGTTAAGAGTATCGAACAGGATGGGATACTACTGATTAGAGATTATTGCCGTCTTGACTTAGATTTTAATGATATATATAAGGAAATACAAAAGTTAACTTCAGAAGAATTATTAGACTTAGATGCTATAGGTAAGAAGTTAGGCTTTGATGGAGTTTCATTAATAGATACGTTAATATCACCAAGAGGTTATAGAATTGTAAGTAAGATTCCTAGAATACCATCATCAGTAATTGAAAACCTAGTAAAACATTTTAGAGAACTTAAAAATATTATTGAAGCAACAAATGATGACCTAGATAAAGTTGAGGGAATTGGGGAAGCTAGAGCAAAAGCTATAAGAAATGGCTTAAGAAGAATTGAAGAACAAGTTGAATTAAACAAACAAGTATAGAATTTATTTAAAAATTTTAAATGTTGAGATTATTAATGTAATTTCATGGAATAATAATAGGTAGAAACAAAGGTTTCTACCTATTATTATCTAAAAGTAAATTTCCCTAAAGTATTTATTTTGTCATTTTCTTTAATCAAGATATCATATAAATTTAAATCAAGAGTATTACATAGGGATGTTAGATAGAAGAGATTGTTACCAATTTCTCTTTCTACTATTTCTCTACAACTATCACACAATTGTCCCTCTAAGTGTGATTTTAGACAATTATCTAAGTTTTCTAGTGAATCTTCATCAGAAGGTAGTATTTGACGAGAAGCATTTATTTTAATGCAACCACAATTAGTTACTGCTTTTGTTACAGCTCTATTAACTTTTGATTGGGATTCAGAAAGTTTGCTTAATATATCTAAAATACTTTTATGCCTTAACAAGGATTCATTTACAGAGTTTTGGAAATCATCAAAAATTACATCTTTCATGCTATCAACTCCTCACACGGTTGTTATGCTTATATTAATTATAAATATTTTAATACATTTTTGTCAATAATAGTTAAATGGGGTGAAGTAGGATTATGTATTTATGATAATTCAATTTTCTTATTTTTGATAGGGGGATAATAATTTGAAATAGAATTGAATTAAATTAAAATTATCTAAATATTAATATATAATCGCTGGGAATGTGATATAATATTAAAAAAATGATAAATATCTAAGTTTTTACACGAAGGAGGTGAAAGGATGTTAAAGAAGATATTAAGAATAGTTTTTTCTGTAATTGGGCTTATTATTGGATTCATAATTGGAGATGCTCTTTTGAAAATTGAAGTGATTGCTGATTTGGGATTCTTTGCAAATTCAACTTTCGGTAAGGTATCATTTTTAGGACTTATAACTGTTTTATTTGGAATTATATTATTTTTGTTATCACCATTTATTTATAATGGAATTACTAGGCTAATTGAATATGTAGAAAAAAGTATGCAGCGTTTAAGTGCTTCAGAGATAATTTTTGGAGCTGTAGGTGCAATAATTGTACTTATTATAACAACACTTATATCGCTACCTCTTAATAAACTATATCCTATAATTGGACCTATAATGTTTACTATGGTGAATATTATAGCAGCGGTTATAGGTGCAGATGTTTCTATAAAGAAAAAAGAAGATATAACGAATTTACTTCTTTCGATTAAAAGAGGCACAAAGGAAAAAAAGTCAAAAGTAAAAGGAATAGCAAAAGTTCTAGATACATCAGTTATAATTGACGGAAGGATATTTGATATTTGCCAAACTGGATTTGTTGAAGGTCCATTGGTTATTCCGAGTTTTGTTTTGGATGAACTTAGACATATATCTGACTCTTCAGATTCTTTAAAAAGAAATAGAGGAAGAAGAGGCCTTGATATACTAAATAAAATTCAAAAAGAATTAGCTATAGAAGTTGAAATATGGGAAGGGGACTTTCCAGAAATAGCTGAAGTTGATTCTAAGTTACTTAAGCTTGCACAAAAATTAAACGGCAAGGTTGTAACAAATGATTATAACTTAAATAAAGTTGCTGAATTTCAAGGAGTTCCAGTTTTAAATATAAATGAACTTGCTAATGCAATTAAACCAGTTGTAATACCAGGTGAAGAGATGAGGATACAAGTTATTAAAGATGGTAAAGAATCAGGCCAAGGAGTTGCTTATCTTGATGATGGTACTATGATAGTTGTTGAAGGTGGAAGAAGATTTATAGGAGAAGAATTAGATGTTGTAGTAACTTCAGTTCTTCAAACTGCAGCAGGTAGAATGATATTTGCAAGACAAAAAGAAGCATAATAGTTGGGAATGAAAAAATATGAATAAAGTAGTTGCTGTTATAGTTGCTGGTGGAAAAGGTAAAAGGATGTCAGCAGATATAAGCAAACAATTTATTGAACTAAAAGGAAGACCAATCTTATATTATACACTTGAAAAGTTTTTGGAAAACAAGAATATAGATAAGGTTGTACTAGTCCTACCAGAGGATGAAATTGAATACTGCAGAGAAAATATTTTATATAAATATAACTTAAATGTATGGAAAATAGTTTCTGGTGGGAAGGAAAGAAGTGACTCCGTATACTATGGATTAAAATCAATTGAGGGTGATGCTGAAATAGTTTTAATTCATGATGGAGCTAGACCATTTGTTTCTAATGAAATAATAGAAAATGGTATAAAATATGCTAAATTATATGGGGCAGCAGCATGTGGTGTGACTCCAAAAGATACGATTAAAGTAATTGGAGAGAATGGGTTTTCAAAAGAAACTCCCGATAGGAATACTTTATTTGCTGTTCAAACACCGCAAAGTTTTAAGCATAACTTGATATTAAAGGCACATGAAAGTGTTAGAGAAAAGGGAACTGTAGTTACAGATGATACTATGGTAGCCGAACTTTATGGAGAAAAAGTATTTTTATATCATGGAGATTATAATAATATAAAAATAACAACGCCTGAGGATTTAATTATCGCTGAAAATTTAATTTGATTTTAGCATGTTGTTGACAGGATTATTAAAACTAGATATAATAAAAAACAAAAATTAATATGCAAAGCATTGATGAAGAATAGTAGAAACTACTTTTCAGAGAGAGAATCCTAGGCTGTGAGATTTTCACCTGTTTCGAACCCGCTTCGGAGTTGTAGGCAAAAACTATCGGTTTAATACCGTTAAAATTACTAGAGTACAAATTTAGGTGGTACCGCGACTATAAGTTCGCCCTAATACAGGGTGGACTTTTTTTATTTTTTAATTAGAAATAGACTTGGAGGTATTATTAATATGAAGATGTCAAATATGTTAGTATCTACATTAAGAGAAGTGCCAGCAGAAGCAGAAATAGAAAGTCATAAACTTATGTTAAGAGCTGGTCTTATGAGAAAAATGGCAGCAGGAATATATAATTATATGCCATTAGGATTAAAGGTATTAAGAAACATTGAGCAAATAGTAAAAGAAGAAATGGATAATGCAGGAGCACAAGAATTCCTAGCATCTGCTATGCTTCCAGCTGAATTATGGCAAGAATCCGGCAGATGGGATGCATATGGAGCAGAGATGTTCAGGTTAAAAGATAGAAATTCAAGAGATTTTTGTTTAGGACCAACTCATGAAGAAGTGTTTACAGATATAGCTAGAAATGAAATAAAGTCATATAAACAACTACCATTGACATTATATCAAATCCAAACAAAATATAGAGATGAAAGAAGACCTAGATTCGGAGTTATGAGAAGTAGAGAGTTTATAATGAAGGATGCTTATAGCTTTGATAAAGATCAAGAAGGATTAGATTTAAGTTATGATAAAATGCATGAAGCATATGTTAAGATATTTAATAGATGTGGATTAGATGCAAAATGTGTTGAAGCAGATTCAGGTGCTATCGGTGGGTCTAACTCGGCAGAATTTATGGTTAAATCTGAAGTAGGGGAAGATGATGTGGTATTCTGTACAGCTTGTGATTATGCAGCTAATATAGAAAAAGCTCCATCAACACCAGAAAAAGAGGAAGCAACTGAATTAAAAGAAATTGAAAAAGTTGAAACTCCAAATGTAAGAACTATAGATGAATTAATAAAGTTCTTTAATACTACAGCTAAGAAATTTGTTAAAACTCTTATTTATAATGCAGATGGTAAGATAGTTGCAGTAATGGTTAGAGGAGATAGAGAAGTTAACGAAACTAAAGTAGCAAATGCTTTAGGCGGAGTTATAGAATTAGAGATGGCAAGCTCAGAAGATGTTGTTAAGGCAACAGGTGCAGCAATAGGTTTTGCAGGACCAATAGGAATAAAAGTTGATGAACTATTAGTTGATAATGAAGTATCAAACATGTACAATTTTATTGTTGGAGCTAATGAAACTGGATATCATTTATCAAACGTAAACTACGGAAGAGATTTTGATGGAAAGCTTGGAGATTATAGAAATATCACTGAAGGGGAAATATGTCCTCATTGTGGAGCTAAAATAACTATTTCAAGAGGAACAGAAGTTGGACACATATTTAAGCTTGGAACAAAATATTCAGAATCTATGAATGCTAATTTTATCGATGAAAAGGGAGAATCAAAACCATTTATCATGGGTTGCTATGGCATCGGTGTAACTAGAACTATGGCTTCAATAATTGAACAACATCATGATGAAAATGGAATAGTATGGCCAATATCAGTTGCTCCTTATCATGTTTCAGTAATTCCAGTAAATATTAAAGATGAAGCGCAAATGAAAGTTGCAGAAGAAATCTATAATAAGCTTAAGAGTATGCATGTAGAAGTAATTATGGATGATAGAAATGAAAGAGCAGGAGTTAAATTTAAGGATTCAGATTTGATAGGAATTCCTATGAGAATAACTGTTGGTAAGAAAATAACAGAAGGACAAATTGAATTTAAACTAAGAAATTCTTCAGATATTGAAGTAATTAATATAGATGAAGTATATAATAAAGTGAAAAATCAATTGGATTAAAATAGTTAATATAAAAAATTTAAAAGGAGGTAAAAAATGAGGCTATATAATACATTAACGAGAAAAAAAGAAGAGTTTATACCAATAACTCCAGGTGAGGTAAAAATGTATGTGTGTGGACCTACGGTATATAACTTCTTTCATATAGGAAACGGAAGAACTTTTATAGTATTTGATACCATTAGAAGATATCTTGAATATAGAGGATATAATGTTAAGTTCGTACAAAACTTTACTGATATTGATGATAAATTAATTACTAAAGCGAATGAGGAAGAAACAACATTAAAGGAAATTGGAGATAGATATATTTCTGAATATTATAAAGATGCTGATGGATTAAATATAAAAAGAGCTACAGTTAACCCTAGAGCCACAGAATATGTAAATCAAATAATTTCATTTGTTGAAGAGTTAATTGAAAAAGGATATGCATATGAAGTTGATGGTGATGTATATTTTAAAACAAAGAATTTTGAGAGTTATGGAAAACTCTCAGGACAAAGTTTAGAAGACTTGCAGGCAGGTGCTAGAATATCAGTAGATGAGAGAAAGCAAGATCCAATGGATTTTGCAATATGGAAAGCCTTAAAGCCAGGTGAACCAGGTTGGGATTGCCCATGGGGTAAGGGAAGACCAGGCTGGCATATTGAGTGTTCATGCATGGCAAAAAATATTTTAGGTGATACTATAGATATACATGCCGGTGGTTCAGACTTAGTATTCCCACATCATGAGAATGAGATAGCTCAAAGTGAAGCACTAACAGGTAAACCATTTGCAAATTACTGGATGCATGCAGCATTTCTTAATGTTAATAATCAGAAAATGTCTAAGTCTTTAAATAACTTTCTTACAGCAAGAGATGCACTTGAAAAATATGATGCAGATGTAATAAGATTTTTAATGCTATCAGGGCATTATAGAATTCAGCTTAATTTCTCTGATGAGCTTTTAGATTCAGCTAAGGCATCAGTAGAAAGACTGTACAATGCTATATCTAATTTAGAAAGCTTGTTAGATGAAGTAAAAAGAGAAGAAATTAGTGAAGATGAAAAGAAATATTTAGAGTCTCTAGATTCATATAGACAAAGATATATTGAAAAAATGGATGACGATTTTAATACTGCTGATGCTATTTCTGTACTTTTTGATTTATCAAGAGATATAAATTCAAATATTACAGTAGAATCTTCAAAAGAATTAGTAAATGGGGCATTAAGTATAATTAGAGAATTAGGAAATCCATTAGGTATACTACAAAAATCAACTAAGGTTAGCTTGGAAGAAGAAGTAGAAAAGCTAATAGAAGAGAGACAAAATGCAAGAAAGAATAGAGATTTTGCATTGGCTGATAAAATTAGAGATGATTTAAAGAGTAGAGGAATAATTTTGGAAGATACACCTCAAGGTGTAAGGTGGAAGAAGATATAATATTTAAGAGAGCTGTAAAAGCTCTCTTTTTCTATAGAAAATTAATAAATGATATTTGGGACAGTATTTATTTAAATGTTGCATAAGTAGAAATATTAACTACTATTTACAAATGTGATATAATTAAAAGGTTAAATACAAAATAAAGGAGAATCTATTTTGGATAATTTACTTTATGAAAAATTTTCAAGTGATAAAGCTCGTAGGTTGAATCCACTTCAACTTGCATTTGTAGGTGATGGAGTTTTTGAAACTTTTATAAGAAATTATATATTAAATAAAAACTGCGAGTTATCGGCACATAAACTTCATTTAGAAGCAATTAAGTATGTAAAAGCTCATGCGCAAAGTGAAATAATAAAGAGAATAGAACAACAGCTTACAGAGGAAGAATACTACATATATAAAAGAGGGAGAAACACTAAATCAGCAACTGTTCCTAAAAATGCGGATGTAACAGAATATAGAGCAGCTACAGGTTTTGAAGCTTTGGTAGGATACCTATATTTGATTGGTGATAAAGAAAGATTAAATTTTATCTTACTTAAATCTGTTGAAGAAAATCTTATAAAGGAGAACTAGTAATGAAAAAGAGATTTGAAGAAAAAAGAAATGATACCAAAAGAAATGATACTAAAAGAAATGAAGCAAAAATATCAGAAGATAGAAGATTTGATAGGAATAGTGACAAGGACGAACAAAAACCAATAAGAGAGGATTTGGTTGAAGGAAGAAATGCTGTTATTGAGGTACTTAAATCTGATAGAACCATAGAATACATAATGGTAGCTAAAGGTGATGTAGAAGGCTCAATAAAGCAAATAATTAAGTTGGCAAAAGATAAGAGAATTGTAATTAAAGAGGTTGATAGAAAGAAATTAGATTCAATGACTGAAACCGGAGTTCATCAAGGGGTTATGGCTATTGTTACTCCGTTTAAATATTGCACTATAGATGAAATATTAAAGGTTTCAGAGGATAGGAACGAAAAACCATTTATAGTAGTTTTAGATGAAATAGAAGATCCACATAATTTAGGATCAATAATAAGAACTGCTGAATTATCAGGAGTTCATGGTATAATTATTCCGAAAAGAAGAAATGTCGGAGTAACTCCAACAGTATACAAATCATCAGCTGGTGCAGTTCAATATATGAAAATAGCAAAGGTAACAAATATAAATGTGGCAATAGATGAACTTAAAGAAAAAGGATTATGGGTATATGGTGCAGATATTGATGGCGAAGAGTATAGCTATTCAGAAGATTTTTCTGGAGCTTGTGCAATAGTAATAGGCAGTGAGGGAAAAGGCATATCAAATCTTACACTAAAAAAATGCGATAAATTAGTTAAAATACCTATGGTGGGTAAAATAAACTCTTTAAACGCTTCAGTTGCAGGTGGTATAATGATGTATGAAGTATTAAAATCTAGAATAATAAAAAAATAGATCTGAGAGTGATGGGGTTTTGAAAAAAATATTTATTGACGGATATAATGTAATAAACTCTTGGCCCAATCTGAAAAAAGCCATAACCTATAGTTATGAAGCAGCAAGACAAGAACTTATTGAAATTTTGCAAAATTTCGCGAATTTTGATGATTGTAATATAGAAATAGTATTTGATGCTCACAAGGTTGGCGGAAATTTAGAAAAAAAAGAGATTATTGATAGTAGGCTAACTGTTATTTTTACAAAGGATGGAGAAACGGCAGATAGTTATATTGAAAGAAGTGTAAATGAATTAGGCAGAAGATTTGAGATTTGGGTTGTTACATCAGATTGGCTTGAACAACAAACAATATTTCAAAGAGGGGCCACGCGCATTTCGGCACTGGAATTTTATCATGAAACTATTCAAATGAAAAAAGAAATAAAATCTGAAACTGAGAAGATTACTAAGGGGAAAAAGAATTTACTTGAAGATAGCTTAGATGAAATGGTTTTAGAGAAATTAAATAAAATAAGACGAAGTAGGTAAACAAAATTTTATTATTGTTTAATTATGGTTATTTGCTTGCAAAGGGGGGATTGTCATGGAGAATAGAAAAAAGCCTGTTAAAGATTTCTTAGAATTTATAGATTTAGCAGATGAAGAGATAGTTTCGAAAGCTAAGAGTGGTAATACTAGAGCACAAGAATACATAATAAGTAAATTTCAGAGTTTTGTAAAAACTAAGGCTAAATCATATTTTTTAATAGGGGCAGATAAAGAAGACATATATCAAGAAGGAATGATAGGCTTATATAAGGCTATTAGAGACTTTAATCCTGACAAACTTTCATCTTTTAGAGCATTTGCAGAATTGTGTGTGACTAGACAAATAATAACTGCAATAAAAACAGCTACAAGACAAAAACATATACCTCTTAATACTTATGTGTCACTTAATAAACCGGTATATGAAGAAGAATCCGAGAGAACCTTATTAGATATATTATCAGGACTTAAAATAACTGATCCTGAAGAACTTGTAATAAGTAAAGAAGAAATGGAAAGAATGGAAAAAGAAATATCTAAAACTCTTACTGAGCTTGAAATGGAAGTTCTTACTTCATACCTGGATGGTAAATCTTATCAAGAAATAGCATGTGATTTAGATAGACATGCAAAGTCCATAGACAATGCATTGCAAAGGGTTAAGAGAAAATTGGAAAAATGCCTCAATTATAGTAATTAAATTATATTATATATTGACAAATGAATATTGGGATAGTAAACTTTATAATTGGTATATATATGATATACATATATATACTTAAGTTGCTCACGTAGCTCAGTCGGTAGAGCGTCGCCTTGGTAAGGCGGAGGTCGTCGGTTCAATCCCGATCGTGAGCTCCAATTTTTTCTAAAAACTAAACGCTAGGCAAAGTTTATTAAAAAAGTTATAAGGAGGAATCAAACAATGTCAAAGGCAAAATTTGAAAGAAACAAACCACACGTTAACATTGGAACAATAGGTCACGTAGACCACGGTAAGACAACATTAACAGCAGCAATCACAACAGTATTAGCAAACAAGGGATTTGCAGAAGCATTCAACTATGCAGATATAGATAAAGCACCAGAGGAAAAAGAAAGAGGAATTACAATCAACACAGCACACGTAGAGTATGAAACAGAAAACAGACACTACGCACACGTTGACTGTCCAGGACATGCTGACTATGTTAAGAACATGATAACAGGAGCAGCACAAATGGATGGAGCTATCTTAGTTGTATCAGCAGCAGATGGTCCAATGCCTCAAACAAGAGAACATATACTACTAGCATCAAGAGTAGGAGTTGACTATATCGTAGTATTCTTAAACAAAGCAGATATGGTAGATGACGAAGAATTACTTGAATTAGTAGAAATGGAAGTAAGAGAACTATTAAGCGAATACAACTTCCCAGGAGATGATATTCCAATAGTTAAAGGATCAGCATTACAAGCATTAGAAAACCCAACTGATGAAGCTAAGATTCAACCAATCTTAGACTTAATGGATGCAGTAGATAGCTACATTCCAACACCAGAAAGAGCAACAGATAAGCCATTCTTAATGCCAGTAGAAGATGTATTCACAATCACTGGTAGAGGAACAGTTGCAACTGGAAGAGTTGAAAGTGGAATTCTTCATGTAGGAGACGAAGTAGAAGTAGTTGGATTAAGTGAAGAAAGAAGAAAGACAGTAGTAACAGGAATAGAAATGTTCAGAAAGTTACTAGACGAAGCACAAGCTGGAGATAACATCGGAGCATTATTAAGAGGTGTTCAAAGAACTGATATCGAAAGAGGTCAAGTTTTAGCTAAAAGTGGATCAGTAAACCCACATAAAGCATTCGTAGGTCAAGTTTACGTATTAAAGAAAGAAGAAGGCGGAAGACATACTCCATTCTTCGATGGATATAGACCACAATTCTATTTCAGAACAACAGACGTAACAGGATCAATCAAATTACCAGACGGAATGGAAATGGTAATGCCAGGAGATCACATCGACATGAATGTTGAATTAATCACTGAAATCGCAATGAATGAAGGATTAAGATTCGCAATCAGAGAAGGTGGAAGAACTGTAGGTTCTGGAGTTGTTACTACTATAGTTAAATAATACAGAATATTCAAGGACTGGGTTTGACACCTGGTCCTTTAAATAGGAACAAATTATTGACTTTGTTATATATTTGTGATAATGTAATGAAGTAACTGACATAGTGTATATTTATATACTGTGTTTTAGTTTACGTTATATATAATAAACTGGAGGTGCAGACCATGAGAGTAAAGATAACTTTAGCTTGCACAGAGTGCAAACAAAGAAACTATAACTCAATGAAGAATAAGAAAAATGACCCAGATAGATTAGAAATGAAAAAGTACTGCAAGTTTTGTAAAAAACATACTCTTCACAGAGAAACAAAATAATCTTTTAGGTTTCAGCAATTTTAAGGATGTGAATAAAAATGGCTGTCAATGGCAAGGTTAAAAAAGAGTCTGCATCAAAAAAAGAAGCAGGCATTGTTAAGTTTTTTAGAGAGGTTAAGGCTGAAGTTAAGAGAATAACATGGCCTAATAAGAATGAAGCAAAGAAAGCCTTTATAGCAACAATAGCCTTTACACTATTTTACATAGTGTTAGTAGGTGGGTTCGACCTTGTTTTTAAAAACCTCTTTGAATTAATTTTTAAATTAAAATAAAGGGAGGTTTGGATGAGCTGTTCATCTGTATAATATGAGTGAAAGAGCTAGATGGTATGTAGTACACACATATTCGGGATATGAAAATAAAGTTAAGGCAAACCTTGAGAAGACCATAGAGAATAGAGGACTTGAAGGTTTAATACATGATATGCAAGTTCCGATGGAAGAATCCGTTGAAGAAAAAGATGGTAAACAAAAGGTTACACTTAAAAAGAAATTTCCGGGATATGTTTTAGTGAAAATGATCATGAATGACGACTCTTGGTATGTTGTAAGAAATACAAGAGGAGTTACAGGATTTGTAGGTCCAGGATCCAAACCAGTTCCACTAACTGATGAAGAAGTTGACTCAATGGGAGTTGTAGATATTCCTGAGGAGATTTATTTAGAAGTAGGAGAAAGTGTTAGGATTTCATCAGGTCCATTTAAGGACATGGTTGCTACAATAGTAGAAGTAAACACTGAAAAGCGCAAGGTAAAAGCCTTAGCTGAATTCTTCGGTAGAGAAACATCGATCGAAGCAGAATTTAATCAAGTTGAAAAATTAGTTTAATACTAATTTTACAAATAGAGACCAAGGTCTTAATTAAGTGGGAGGGCATAAGCCCGTATTACCACAGTATAGGAGGAATAACAGATGGCTAAGAAAGTAACAGGAATGATTAAACTTCAACTTGCTGCAGGAAAAGCAACACCAGCTCCACCAGTTGGTCCAGCATTAGGACAACATGGGGTTAATATAATGGGATTCTGTAAGGAGTTCAATGCTAAAACTGCTGATAAGGCTGGTTTAATAATACCAGTAGTTATAACAGTATACCAAGACAGATCTTTTAGTTTTATACTAAAAACTCCACCAGCTGCTGTTTTAATTAAAAAGGAATTAGGATTAGAAAGTGGTTCAGGAGTACCAAACAGAACTAAGGTTGGTAAAATAACTAAGGAACAAGTTAGAAAAATAGCTGAATTAAAGATGCCAGATTTAAATGCTGCATCAGTTGAAGCTGCTATGAGTATGATTGAAGGTACTGCTAGAAGTATGGGAGTAACTGTAGTCGAATAATTTCTTGAATCGGTGGGAGGTAAAAACCGTTAATACCACAAAGGAGGCTTAATATATGGGAAAGAATTATGTTGAAAGTGCAAAATTAGTTGATAAGAGTGCTTTATACACTCCATCAGAAGCATTAGATTTAGCTGTTAAAACAGCTAAAGCAAAGTTTGATGAAACAATAGAAATACACGTAAGATTAGGTGTAGATCCAAGACATGCTGACCAACAAGTAAGAGGTGCTGTAGTATTACCACACGGTACTGGTAGATCAGTAAAAGTATTAGTTTTCGCTAAAGGAGATAAAGCAAAGGAAGCAGAAGCTGCTGGAGCTGATTTCGTTGGAGCAGAAGAACTAGTTACAAAAATTCAAAGTGAAAATTGGTTTGATTATGATGTAGTTGTAGCAACTCCAGATATGATGGGTGTTGTTGGTAGATTAGGTAGAGTATTAGGACCTAAGGGATTAATGCCAAACCCTAAATCAGGAACAGTTACATTTGATGTTGCTAAAGCAATAGCAGATATTAAAGCAGGTAAAGTTGAGTACAGAGTTGATAAAACAGCTATAGTACACTGCCCAATCGGAAAGAAATCTTTTGGAGTAGAAAAATTAGCTGATAACTTCCGTACTTTAATGGAAGCTATAGTTAAAGCTAAACCAGCAGCTGCAAAAGGACAATACGTTAAGTCAGTTTCTTTATCAGCTACAATGGGACCTGGAGTAAAAGTTAATCCTGTTAAAGTTTTAGAATAATATTGACAAAAATCAATCCTTATGGTAGAATTGATTTCGTTGTGATAACTGAATAGGTGTACCGTAGACAGTGGGTGCTAATGCATAACGTATATCGACCTACCGAGGGTTCCATACATTTGAATGTAATGGGTCTTTCCTGGTCTGCGGAGAGACCCTTTCTTAATTATAAAAAGCAGTAATAGACTGTGAGGAGGTGGACACACAGTGGCAAACAAAAATAGACAATTAAAAGAAGCAAAAGTTGCTGAGATTAAAGAAAAGTTAGAGAAAGCTCAATCAGTTGTTCTTGCAAATTATCAAGGATTAACAGTTGAAGAAGATACTCAACTTAGAAAGAGTCTTAGAGAAGCTGGTATAGAATACAAGGTATATAAAAATACTTTAGTAACATTAGCAGCAAAAGAGTTAGGCCATGAAGGAATCGTTCAATATTTAGAAGGACCAGTATCTATAGCAATAGGTTATGAAGATGCTACAGCTCCTGCTAGAGTGTTAAATGATTTTGCTAAAGGTCATAAGAAATTAGAATTAAAAGCTGGTTTAGTAGCTGGAGAAGTATATGATTCAGAAAAAGTTAAACAACTTGCTGACATACCACCAAAGGAAGTTCTTATTGCGAAACTTCTTGGAAGCTTCAAGGCTCCAATATCAAATTTTGCATACTTATTAAATGCAGTTAAAGAAAAAAAAGAATCAGAATCAGCTGAATAAAAAATAAAAAGTTTAAAAAATTTCGGAGGTGCTAAAAATGACAAAGGAACAAATAATTGACGCTATAAAAGCAATGAGCGTTTTAGAATTAAATGATTTAGTAAAAGCTTGTGAAGAAGAATTCGGAGTAAGTGCTGCTGCACCAGTAGCTGTTGCAGGTGTTGCTGCACCAGGAGCTGCTGCTGAAGAAAAAACTGAATTTGATGTAGTTTTAGCTAGCGCTGGAGCTAACAAAATCAAAGTTATCAAAGTTGTTAGAGAAATAACTGGATTAGGATTAAAGGAAGCTAAAGAAATAGTTGACGGAGCTCCTAAGACATTAAAAGAAGCTGTAGCTAAAGAAGAAGCTGAAGATATCAAAGCTAAATTAGCTGAAGTTGGAGCAGAAGTTGAAGTAAAATAATTTCTGTTTAGCATAAAAGAGGTGCTATTATTAGCACCTCTTTAGTTTCTTTAAAATAGCTTTAAAAAAGTGTTAATTTAGGGTTTAAATTCTTAATTAGCATTGACATACCAAATTTGTTATGATATTATCATTTAATGTACTATTCAATATGGATTAGTATATATAATTTTAGGATAACCGTATAATAATTGAAGAAAATGGTTATACTAAAATGATGACATTACCCGAAAGTGGCTTTCCTCAAAGGGGGAAGTACGTACTTTTGGTTATTTTAGTTTAAACAAGGGGTGAAAGTTGATGGTACATCCTGTCCAAGTGGGAAAAAGAACTAGAATGAGCTTCGCTACAGTTAAAGAAGTTACTGACATGCCAAATCTAATTGAGGTACAATTAGATTCTTATAACTGGTTCCTAAAAGAAGGTCTTTATGAGGTTTTTGAAGATGTAAACCCAATAACGAACTTTACAGGTAACTTAGTTTTAGAATTTACTGACTTCAATTTAGATAAGGAAAATATCAAGTACTCTGTAGAAGAGTGCAAAGAGAGAGATGCGACTTATGCAGCGCCTTTAAAAGTATCAGTAAGACTACAGAACAAGGAAACAGGAGAAATTAAAGAGCAAGAGGTTTTCATGGGAGATTTCCCATTAATGACTGAGCAAGGTACTTTTATAATAAACGGTGCTGAAAGAGTTATAGTTAGCCAATTGGTTAGATCTCCAGGAGTTTATTATAGTGTTGCAAGAGATAAAAGTGGTAAAAAACTTTTTTCTTCAACTGTTATACCAAACAGAGGTGCATGGTTAGAATATGAAACTGATTCTAATGATGTAATATATGTAAGGATTGATAAGACTAGAAAGCTTCCAATCACAATACTTGCTAGAGCAATGGGATTTGGAACTGATGGTGAACTTTTAGAGTATTTCGGAGAAGAAGAAAGATTTAAAGCAACAATAGAAAAAGATAATACTAAAACAAAAGAAGAAGCTCTATTAGAAATATATAAGAGATTAAGACCTGGTGAACCACCAACAGTTGATAGTGCAGTATCTCTTATAGACTCTCTTTTCTTTGATGCAAAGAGATATGATTTATCAAGAGTTGGAAGATATAAGTTTAATAAAAAATTAGCCATAAATCTTAGAATTGTTAATCAAATAGCAGCTTTAGATATCGTGAATCCTGAAACAGGAGAAGTTCTTGTAGAAAAAGGACAAAAAATCACGAGAAAAATGGCAGAAGAGATTCAAAATATAGGAATAAATTCTGTTGATGTATTAGTTGATGACAGAGTTATCAGAGTAATAGGTAATCATTTTGTTGATCTAAGTAAACATGTGAGCTTTGATCCAGAAGAATTAAATATTAGAGAATTTGTTCACTATCCAACATTAAAAGAAATCCTTGAAACCTATTCGGATGAAGAAGAAATAAAGGATGCAATCAAAAAGAATATTACTAGACTTATACCAAAACATATAATCAGAGATGATATGTATGCAACAATAAGTTATGAAATAGGCTTAGCTTATGGTATAGGTTATGTGGATGATATAGATCATTTAGGTAATAGAAGAGTTAGAAGCGTAGGTGAACTTTTACAAAATCAATTTAGAATTGGTTTATCTAGAATGGAAAGAGTAGTTAAAGAAAGAATGACTATTCAAGACCAAGAAGGAATCACTCCGCAGGTGTTAATTAACATAAGACCAGTTGCTGCAGCTATCAAGGAATTCTTCGGTAGTTCACAACTTTCACAGTTCATGGATCAAATCAATCCATTATCTGAATTAACACATAAAAGAAGGTTATCTGCTCTTGGACCAGGAGGTCTTTCAAGAGAAAGAGCTGGTTTTGAAGTAAGAGACGTTCACCATTCACATTATGGAAGAATGTGTCCTATAGAAACACCAGAAGGACCAAATATAGGATTAATAAACTCTCTAGCAACTTATGCTAGGGTTAATGAGTATGGATTTATAGAAACTCCATATAGAGTTATAGATAAAGAAACAGGAATAATTGAAAAAGACGTTAAATATTTTACAGCTGATGTAGAAGATCAATACTATGTTGCTCAAGCTAATGAACCATTAGATGAAGAAAGACGTTTTGTTGATTCAAGAGTTACTGTTAGATATTTAGAAGACGTACTTGTTATTCCAAGAGAAGATGTTGACTTGATGGATGTATCTCCAAGACAAATAGTATCTGTAGCAACAGCTATGATACCATTCTTAGAGAACGATGATGCATCTAGAGCACTGATGGGTTCAAACATGCAACGTCAAGCTGTACCACTATTAAAACCACAAGCTCCTATTGTAGGAACAGGCATAGAATATAAAGCTGCAGTTGACTTAGGTGTATTACCTAAGGCTAGAAAAGCAGGGGTAGTATCTTATGTTAGTGGTAATGAAATTAGAGTTAAGAGAGATTCTGATGGTGGAACTGATATATACAGACTACTTAAGTTTAAAAGAAGTAACCAAGGTACATGTATAAATCAGAGACCAATTGTTTCTAAAGGAGAAGTAGTAGCAGAAGGAACTGTATTAGCTGATGGACCTTCTACTGATTTAGGAGAAATTGCTTTAGGAAAGAATATTAGAATGGGATTCATAACATGGGAAGGTTATAACTATGAGGATGCTATGCTAATATCTGAAGAATTGGTAAGAGAAGATGTATTTACTTCGATTCATATAGAAGAATATGAATGTGAAGCTAGAGATACTAAATTAGGACCAGAAGAAATCACAAGAGATATACCTAATGTTGGTGAAGATGCAATTAGAGATTTAGACGAAAGAGGAATCATCAGAATAGGTGCTGAAGTTAGATCAGGAGATATTCTAGTTGGAAAAGTTACTCCAAAGGGAGAAACTGAATTAACTGCAGAAGAAAGATTATTAAGAGCAATCTTTGGTGAAAAAGCTAGAGAAGTAAGAGATACTTCTTTAAGAGTTCCTCACGGAGAAGCTGGTATAATTGTAGATGTAAAAGTATTTACTAGAGAAAATGGAGATGAACTTACTCCAGGAGTAAATGAACTAGTAAGATGCTATATAGCTCAAAAGAGAAAAATATCTGTAGGAGATAAGATGGCTGGACGTCATGGTAACAAAGGGGTTGTCTCAAGAGTATTACCTGAAGAAGATATGCCTTTCCTACCAGATGGAAGACCACTTCAAATCTGTTTAAATCCACTAGGAGTTCCTTCACGTATGAACATTGGTCAGGTGTTGGAAGTTCACTTGGGTTGGGCTGCAAGCAAACTTGGATGGCATATAGCTACTCCAGTATTTGATGGAGCTACAGAAAAAGATATTGAAGAATGTCTAGAACAAGCAGGATATAATGCTAATGGTAAAACAGTTTTATATGATGGTAGAACTGGAGAGCCTTTTGATAATGAAGTTACTGTTGGGATAATGTATATTTTAAAACTTGCCCATTTAGTTGATGATAAGATTCATGCTAGAAGTACTGGACCATATTCATTAGTAACTCAACAACCACTTGGAGGTAAAGCTCAATTTGGTGGTCAAAGATTCGGAGAAATGGAAGTTTGGGCTCTAGAAGCATATGGAGCTGCACACACACTTCAAGAAATATTAACTGTAAAATCTGATGATGTTGTAGGTAGAGTTAAAACTTACGAAGCTATTGTTAAGGGTGAAAACATACCTGAACCAGGAGTACCAGAATCATTTAAGGTTCTTATAAAGGAACTTCAAGCTTTATGCTTAGATGTTAAAGTGCTTAATGATGAAAACCAAGAAGTTAAGCTAAAAGAACTTGGTGAAGATGATGAAACTGCTGAATTAGATGTAAATATAGAAGGTAATGAAGACATTGTTCCACCAGCACCAGAGGGAGATGACAGTTACTTAACTACTGATGAAGAATTAGAAGAAGAATTAGATTACGATTCTTTTCAGTTAGAAGAATTCCAAGAAGATTTAGAACTTGATGATTTTAATGATGAACACTAATTTATGAAGGGAGGATAAACCCTTGATCGAATTAAATAATTTTGATGCTTTGCAAATTGGCTTAGCATCACCAGAACAAATAAGAGAATGGTCTAGAGGCGAAGTTAAAAAACCAGAAACTATAAATTATAGAACTTTAAAACCAGAAAGAGATGGTCTATTCTGCGAAAGGATATTTGGACCAATAAAAGACTGGGAATGCCACTGTGGAAAATATAAGAGAGTAAGATATAAGGGAATTGTTTGTGACAGATGTGGTGTTGAAGTAACAAAAGCAAAAGTTAGAAGAGAGAGAATGGGGCACATAGAATTAGCAGCCCCAGTATCTCATATTTGGTACTTCAAAGGTATTCCATCTAGAATGGGATTAATATTAGATATGTCACCAAGAGCACTTGAAAAAATATTATATTTTGCTTCTTATGTTGTAATTGATCCAAAAGAAACTCCATTATTAAAAAAGCAACTATTGAATGAAAAAGAATATAGAGAAGCTTGTGATAAATATGGAGAAGAAAGTTTCAATGCTGGAATGGGAGCTGAATCAATTAAGCAATTACTTGCAGAAATTGATTTAGAAAAAGGTTCTGTTGAATTAAAAGAAGAACTAAAACAAAGTACAGGGCAAAAGAAAATTAGAATTATAAGAAGATTAGAAGTGGTTGAATCATTCAGAAAATCAGGAAACAATCCTGAATGGATGATAATTGATGTAATACCAGTAATACCACCAGATTTAAGACCAATGGTTCAATTAGATGGTGGAAGATTTGCAACTTCTGATTTGAATGACTTATATAGAAGAGTTATTAACAGAAATAATAGACTTAAAAAGTTGCTTGATCTTGGAGCTCCAGACATCATTGTTAGAAATGAAAAAAGAATGCTTCAAGAAGCAGTTGATGCATTGATAGATAATGGAAGAAGAGGAAGACCTGTAACTGGACCAGGAAACAGACCACTTAAATCATTATCAGATATGCTTAAAGGAAAACAAGGAAGATTCAGACAAAACTTACTAGGTAAGAGAGTTGACTATTCAGGTAGATCAGTTATTGTTGTAGGACCTGAATTAAAGATGTATCAATGTGGTCTTCCAAAAGAAATGGCATTAGAATTATTCAAACCATTCGTGATGAAAAAGCTTGTTCAAGATGGAGTAGCACATAACATTAAAGCTGCAAAAAGAATGGTTGAAAGAGTTAGTCCACAAGTTTGGGATGTTCTTGAAGAAGTTATTATGGATCATCCAGTATTACTTAACCGTGCACCTACTCTTCATAGACTTGGAATTCAAGCATTCCAACCAGTACTTGTTGAAGGAAGAGCTATTAAGTTACATCCATTAGTATGTACAGCATATAATGCTGACTTTGATGGAGACCAAATGGCTGTACACGTTCCTTTATCGGTAGAGGCTCAAGCAGAAGCAAGATTCTTAATGCTTGCAGCAGGAAATATACTTAAACCATCTGATGGAAAGCCAGTTTCAGTTCCAACACAAGATATGGTATTAGGTTCATATTACTTAACAGTTGATAAGGATGGAGTTAAGGGAGAAGGTTCTTACTTCTCTTCAGTAGATGAAGTTTTAATGGCTTATTCACTAAAAGAAATTAATATTCATGCTAAAATCAATGTTAAAGTTTCTAAAACTATTGATGGTGTAGTTAAGACTGGAATTATTAAAACAACAGTTGGAAAGATTATATTTAATGAATCAATTCCACAAGATTTAGGATATGTTGATAGAACTAAAGAAGATGAGATGCTTAATTTAGAAGTAGATTTCCTAGTAACTAAGAAAACATTAGGTGGAATAATAGATAAGTGTTATGTAAAACATGGACCTATAAAAACTTCAATAATGCTAGATAATATAAAAGCTACAGGATATCACTATTCATCAATTGGAGCTATAACTATAGCAGCATCTGATATGATAGTACCTGATAGAAAGTATGAATTACTTAAAGAAACTGATGAAACTGTAGATAAGATTGAAAAGATGTTTAGAAGAGGTCTTATTTCAGAAGAAGAAAGATATGACAGAGTAATTCAAAAGTGGACTGATACAACAGAAGAAGTTGCGAATGCACTTATGGATAGTATGGATAGATTTAATCCAATATTCATGATGGCAGACTCAGGAGCCAGAGGTTCTAAGTCTCAAATTAAGCAGCTTGCTGGTATGAGAGGACTTATGGCAAACCCTTCTGGTAAAATCATTGAGCAACCTATCAGAGCATCATTTAGAGAAGGTCTTGATATATTAGAATACTTTATATCAACACACGGAGCTAGAAAAGGTAATGCGGATACAGCGTTAAAGACAGCCGATTCTGGATACCTAACTAGAAGATTGGTTGATGTATCACAAGATGTTATAGTAAGAAGTGAAGATTGTGGTGCAACTGATGGTATTGTTGTAAGTGATATTAAAGAAGGAAATGAAGTTATTGAACCATTAAAAGAAAGATTAACAGGAAGATATAATGCTGAAGATATAGTTCATCCAGAAACAGGAGAGACTATAATACCAAGAGACACTTATATGGATACTTACTTAGCTGAAAAGATAGTTAAAGCTGGAGTTAAAAAGGTTAAAATAAGATCTGTATTCACATGTAAGGCGAAGATTGGTGTTTGTGCTAAATGTTATGGTATGAACATGGCAACAGGACAAAAAATTAATATTGGTGAGGCTGTTGGAATAATAGCAGCTCAGTCAATAGGTGAACCAGGTACACAGCTTACAATGAGAACATTCCATACAGGGGGAGTTGCTGGAGCAGATATAACTCAAGGTCTTCCTAGAGTAGAAGAATTGTTTGAAGCAAGAAAACCTAAGGGATTAGCTATAGTAAGTGAAATTCCTGGTACTGTAAGCATTGAAGAAACAAAGAAAAAGAGAATTGTTAATGTTATTTCAAATGAAGGCGAAGAAAAAAGTTATGATATACCATTCGGTTCAAGAATAAAAGTGAACGATGGAGACATAATAGTAGCAGGAGATGAAATAACCGAAGGTTCAGTTAATCCTCATGATATAATGGGAATTAAAGGTGTCGATGGAGCAAGACAATATCTTCTTTCTGAAGTTCAAAAAGTTTATAGACTACAAGGTGTTGATATTAATGATAAGCATCTTGAAGTAGTAATAAGACAAATGACTAGAAAGATTAAAATTTCTGAGTCTGGTGATACTGATCTACTTCCAGGAACAATGATAGATATGTTTGACTTTGCTGAAGAAAACCAAAGAGTAACTGCTTTTGGTGGAGAAGTTGCACAAGGTGAACAAGTGCTTCTAGGAATTACAAAAGCAGCTCTTGCAACAGATAGCTTCCTTTCAGCAGCATCATTCCAAGAAACTACAAGAGTTCTTACAGATGCAGCAATAAAAGGAAAGATTGATCCATTGCTAGGATTGAAAGAAAATGTCATCATTGGTAAGTTGATTCCAGCTGGTACAGGTATGTTAAGATACAGAACTGTAAAACTTAACACTGAAGATAACCTATCAGAGGTTGGAGTAGACGATACTTTAGAGAATTTTGATGAAAATTCTATCGTGAATTCTATTGAGTAATAACAAATCAATATTATTGACATGTGTATGCTTAGATGATAAAATAATCTTTGTGTGATTTGCAAAGCTACACTTTAGTATGCATTTGTCTACATGATTATATGAGGCAAAGTTTTAAATGAACTTTGCCCATGTTCTGTGTAATTAGGGGGTATCTCATGATAGACAGACTGGTAGGTAAAAAGCTTATTGGTATTAAACAATGTACGAAGGCTATTAAAAATGGTCAAGGCATTGAATTATATGTAGCTAAAGATGCAGACGAAAGGCTAATTTCTCCTTTAGTGGAGTTAGCTGAAGGTAAAAGCATAAAAGTAGTATATATTGACACCATGAGGGAATTAGGCAAAATGTGTAGTATAGAAGTTGGATCATCGGCAACTCTAATACTATAAAAGAGCTAATATCTAAATTAAAATAGATAATAGAAAATCAGGAGGTGAAAACATGCCAACTATTAGCCAATTAGTTAGAAAAGGCAGAAAGACAATAGCAGCTAAATCAACTGCACCAGCACTAAAAGAAAATCCACAAAAAAGAGGGGTATGTACT
The DNA here is from genome assembly GCF_022324735.1 of Clostridium sp. YIM B02551. NCBI lineage: Bacteria > Bacillati > Bacillota > Clostridia > Eubacteriales > Clostridiaceae > Clostridium > Clostridium sp. YIM B02551. The sequence goes on from NZ_JAKGTF010000012.1 coordinate 45,451, forward strand.
GTTGTTAAAACTACAACTCCAAAGAAACCAAACTCAGCTTTAAGAAAAATAGCAAGAGTTAGATTAACTAACGGTTACGAAGTAACTGCTTATATCGGTGGAGTAGGTCACAACTTACAAGAACACAGTGTTGTTCTTATAAGAGGTGGAAGAGTTAAGGACCTTCCCGGTGTAAGATACCACATCGTTAGAGGAGCTCTTGACTGTGCTGGAGTTGCAAACAGAATGCAATCCAGATCAAAATATGGTGCAAAGAGACCAAAGGCAGCAAAGTAGTTTGCTAATTTAGTGCAATGTCTTCAGCGTTTACATAGATAGATAATTATGTTTTATATAGATTGCGGAAGCCAGAGCACTTTGCGACAAACACTGTCGAGTACCAGTGAACTTAAACTAAATTGTTAAGGAGGGAAGAAAAGTGCCAAGAAAAGGACATATAGCTAAAAGAGATGTATTACCAGATCCAGTGTACAATTCAAAAGTTGTTACTAAATTTATAAACAGTATCATGGAAGATGGTAAAAAAGGTGTAGCTCAAAAAATATGCTACGGAGCATTTGAAATTATTGAACAAAAAACAGGAAAAGAAGCAATGGAAGTATTTGAGGCAGCAATGAACAATGTAATGCCATTGTTAGAAGTAAAAGCAAGAAGAATAGGTGGAGCTAACTATCAAGTACCGATAGAAGTTAGACCTGAAAGAAGACAGACTCTAGGAATCAGATGGATACTTACTGCTGTAAGAAAAAGAAGCGAAAAGTATATGAGAGAAAAGTTAGCTGCAGAATTAATTGATGCATCTAACAATACTGGAGCAGCTGTTAAGAAGAGAGAAGATACTCATAAAATGGCTGAAGCTAATAAAGCATTTGCTCATTACAGATACTAATCTTAAAACTGTTTTGGCGAAGGCCAAAACAGTTTTGTTAAATTTAATTATATATTCGAGAGGAGGAAATATTTCATGGCTAGAAAATATCCTTTAGAGAAATTCCGTAACTTTGGAATAATGGCTCATATAGATGCTGGTAAGACTACAACTACTGAGCGTATATTATTCTATACTGGAAGAAGTCATAAAATAGGAGAAGTTCATGAAGGCGCAGCTACAATGGACTGGATGGTTCAAGAACAAGAAAGAGGTATAACAATTACTTCTGCTGCAACAACATGTGTATGGAAAGAACATGAATTAAATATAATAGATACACCAGGACACGTAGATTTCACAATCGAAGTTGAAAGATCATTAAGAGTACTTGATGGTGCTGTTACAGTTCTAGATGCAAAATCAGGGGTTGAACCTCAAACTGAAACAGTATGGAGACAGGCAGATAAATACGGTGTTCCAAGAATGATCTATGTAAATAAAATGGATGCTACTGGAGCAGATTTCTTCAGATGTGTTAACACTGTAAGAGATAGATTAAAAGCTAATGCAGTTCCAATACAAATTCCAGTTGGAGCTGAAGATCAATTCAAAGGTATTATCGATCTTATAAAGAATAAGGCTGAAATATACTATGATGATTTAGGTAAAGACGTAAGAGAAGAAGATATTCCAGCTGATTTAGTTGATCAAGCAGAAGAATACAGAGCTGCAATGATTGAAGCAATTGCTGAAACTGATGAAGAGTTAATGATGAAATACCTTGATGGTGAAGAAATAACTGAAGAAGAGTTAAAGAGTGCTTTAAGAAAAGCTACAATTGGTAATGAAATAGTACCATGTATTTGTGGTTCTTCATATAAGAACAAAGGAGTACAACAAATGATTGATGGTGTTGTTGATTTCTTACCATCACCATTAGATATTCCAGCTGTTCAAGGAACAACTTTAGATGGAAAAGAAGATTCAAGAGAAGCAGCTGATGATGTACCAATGTCAGCATTAGCATTCAAAATTGCTACTGACCCATTCGTTGGTAAATTAGCATTCACAAGAATATACTCTGGAGTAATGCATAGTGGTTCTTATGTTCTTAACTCAACAAAGGGTAAGAAAGAAAGAATCGGAAGACTTGTTAAAATGCATGCTAATACTAGAGAAGAAGTTGAAGAATTAGAAGCAGGAGAATTAGGAGCAGTAATCGGATTAAAGAACACTACTACTGGTGATACTTTATGTGATGAAGATACTCCAATCGTTCTTGAATCTATGGAATTCCCAGAACCAGTTATCAGAGTAGCTATTGAGCCAAAAACTAAAGCTAGCCAAGAAAAGATGGGAATAGCATTAGCTAAGTTAGCTGAAGAAGATCCATCATTCAAAACTTGGACTGATACTGAAACAGGTCAAACAATTATAGCTGGTATGGGTGAATTACACCTTGAAATTATAGTTGATAGACTTACAAGAGAATTCAAAGTAGAGTGTAACGTAGGTGCTCCACAAGTTGCTTACAAAGAAACTATTAGAGCTGCTGTTAAAGCAGAAGCTAAGTATGCTAAGCAATCAGGTGGTAAAGGACAATACGGTCACTGTATTATTGAAATGGAACCAACAGAAGGAGAATATGCATTTGAAAATGCTGTAGTTGGAGGAGCTATTCCAAGAGAATATATTCCAGCTATCGATAATGGTATTCAAGAAGCTTCTAAGAATGGTATTTTAGCTGGATATCCAGTTATTAACTTTAAGGTTAAATTAGTTCATGGATCTTACCATGAAGTTGACTCATCTGAAATGGCATTTAAGATTGCTGGATCTATGGCATTTAAGAATGCTATGGCTAAAGCAAACCCAGTATTACTTGAACCTACAATGAAGGTTGAAGTTACTATGCCAGAAGAGTACATGGGAGATGTTATGGGTGACCTTAACTCTAGAAGAGGAAGAATTGAAGGTATGGAAGCTTTAAACGGAGCTCAAGTAATAAGAGCATTCGTTCCACTAGCAGAAATGTTTGGATACGCAACTACATTGAGATCAAGAACTCAAGGTAGAGGTGTATATTCAATGGTATTCGATCACTATGAAGAAATGCCAAAGAGTATTCAAGAACAAGTTGTAGGAAAAAAAGCTTAATTTAATATAACATTTTAAAGTTATAAGGGAGGAATCAAACAATGTCAAAGGCAAAATTTGAAAGAAACAAACCACACGTTAACATTGGAACAATAGGTCACGTAGACCACGGTAAGACAACATTAACAGCAGCAATCACAACAGTATTAGCAAACAAGGGATTTGCAGAAGCATTCAACTATGCAGATATAGATAAAGCACCAGAGGAAAAAGAAAGAGGAATTACAATCAACACAGCACACGTAGAGTATGAAACAGAAAACAGACACTACGCACACGTTGACTGTCCAGGACATGCTGACTATGTTAAGAACATGATAACAGGAGCAGCACAAATGGATGGAGCTATCTTAGTTGTATCAGCAGCAGATGGTCCAATGCCTCAAACAAGAGAACATATACTACTAGCATCAAGAGTAGGAGTTGACTATATCGTAGTATTCTTAAACAAAGCAGATATGGTAGATGACGAAGAATTACTTGAATTAGTAGAAATGGAAGTAAGAGAACTATTAAGCGAATACAACTTCCCAGGAGATGATATTCCAATAGTTAAAGGATCAGCATTACAAGCATTAGAAAACCCAACTGATGAAGCTAAGATTCAACCAATCTTAGACTTAATGGATGCAGTAGATAGCTACATTCCAACACCAGAAAGAGCAACAGATAAGCCATTCTTAATGCCAGTAGAAGATGTATTCACAATCACTGGTAGAGGAACAGTTGCAACTGGAAGAGTTGAAAGTGGAATTCTTCATGTAGGAGACGAAGTAGAAGTAGTTGGATTAAGTGAAGAAAGAAGAAAGACAGTAGTAACAGGAATAGAAATGTTCAGAAAGTTACTAGACGAAGCACAAGCTGGAGATAACATCGGAGCATTATTAAGAGGTGTTCAAAGAACTGATATCGAAAGAGGTCAAGTTTTAGCTAAAAGTGGATCAGTAAACCCACATAAAGCATTCGTAGGTCAAGTTTACGTATTAAAGAAAGAAGAAGGCGGAAGACATACTCCATTCTTCGATGGATATAGACCACAATTCTATTTCAGAACAACAGACGTAACAGGATCAATCAAATTACCAGACGGAATGGAAATGGTAATGCCAGGAGATCACATCGACATGAATGTTGAATTAATCACTGAAATCGCAATGAATGAAGGATTAAGATTCGCAATCAGAGAAGGTGGAAGAACTGTAGGTTCTGGAGTTGTTACTACTATAGTTAAATAGTTTCAACTAAGATAATATTGAAGAAGTAGCAAGGGACGCCTTGTTACTTCTTTTTTTATTTACATTTTAGGATAAGATATAATATAATTGTAGAGACTGTAGAAATAGTTAAAAAAAATGAAAAATACACTAAAAAAATTATTGCTTAGTGAAATCTTATATAGTATAATAAAGAAGTTGCATAGCATACAGCGATGATGCGAGAGGTTGCCGGACTTCCGGGTAATTCTTGTTGAGCACGTTTGGATCTAGAATTCAACGACAGTGATGTATTTTGTGTTTGAAAGGTGGATACACCCGGAGCAGTTTACATTACTGGTGTGCGTTAGAAGTAAAGCGTACATGAAAAGGAGGGAATAAAATGTCAAAACAAAAAATCAGAATCAGACTAAAAGCATTTGATCACACAATATTAGATCAATCAGCTGAGAAGATAGTTGAAACTGCAAAGTCAACAGGAGCAAAGGTGGCTGGTCCAATTCCACTACCAACTGAAAAAGATGTAGTTACAATATTAAGAGCTGTTCACAAGTACAAAGATTCTAGAGAACAGTTCGAAATAAGAACTCACAAAAGATTGATTGATATAGTTAATCCATCACCAAAAACTGTTGATGCATTAATGAGATTAAATCTTCCAGCAGGTGTTGATATTGAAATCAAATTATAATATCAAGCTATGTAGGACAAAAAATGCGTAGTTTAATTAAGAAACTGTTATGATTACCATGAAGTAATCCGCTAATATGTTTAGGAGGTGTAGTAAATGAAAAAAGCAATTATCGGAAAGAAGATAGGAATGACTCAGATTTTCGATGCTAATGGAAAAGTAGTTCCAGTTACAGTTGTAGAAGCAGGTCCATGTGTAGTTGTTCAAAAAAAGACTACAGAAAAAGATGGGTATGAAGCACTACAAGTTGGATTTGGAGATATAAGAGAAAAGTTAGTTAATAAGCCAAGAAAAGGACACTTCGCAAAAGCTAACGTTGCTCTTAAGAGAACTTTAAAAGAGTTCAAATTAGAAAACGCTAGTGAATATGAAGTTGGCCAAGAAATTAAGGTTGACATATTCGAAGTTGGAGAAAAAGTAGACGTATCAGGAGTTTCTAAAGGTAAGGGATTCCAAGGTACTATAAAGAGATGGAATGCAAGCAGAGGACCAATGTCCCACGGTTCTAAGTTCCACAGAGCAGTTGGTTCTATGGGAGCATCTTCAGATCCATCAAGAACATTCAAAAACAAGAGAATGCCAGGACATATGGGAGCTGTTAATACAACAGTATTAAATTTAGAAGTAGTTAAGATAATGCCTGAAAAGAACTTGCTATTAATAAAGGGTGGTATCCCTGGTCCAAATAAAGGAACAGTTGTTATAAGAAACGCTGTTAAAGCTTAATTTCGGTAGAAAGGAGGAAACAGGATGCCTACAGTAGGATTATTTAATAAAGAAGGTCAAAAAGTTGGAGATTTTCAACTAAATGAAAATGTGTTCGGAGTTGAAGTTAATCAATATGCAATGCACCAAGTTGTTGTTGCATTATTAGCAAATAAAAGACAAGGAACTCAATCAGCTAAAACAAGAGCTGAAGTAAGAGGAGGCGGAATTAAGCCTTGGAGACAAAAAGGAACTGGTAGAGCAAGACAAGGTTCTATAAGAGCACCACAATGGATACATGGTGGTATAGTTTTTGCACCAAAGCCAAGAGACTACAGAGTTTCAGTTCCAAAAACAATGAGAAGAGTTGCTATGAAATCAGCTCTATCAAGTAAAGTTGTTGATAACCAATTATTAGTTTTAGAAGATTTAGCTTTTGAAGCTCCAAAGACTAAAACTATGGTTAACTTATTAAATGCATTAGAAGCAAAGAAAACTCTAATAGTTACAGCAGAATCTAATGAAAATGTATATAAATCAGCTAGAAATATTCAAGGCGTATCAGTTATTCCAGTTAATAACATAAACGTTTATGATATATTAAAGTTTGAAAAATTAGTTATCACTAAGGATGCTGTATCTAAAATTGAGGAGGTGTACGCATAATGAAATTAACTAGCCATGATATAATAAGAAAGCCAATCATTACTGAAAAGAGTATGGCAGAAATGGCAGATAGAAAATACACCTTCATAGTTCATCCAACAGCAAACAAAGTTCAAATAAAGAGAGCTATTGAAGAAGTTTTCGGCGTTAAAGTTGAAGATGTTAAAACTATGAACGTTGAAGGAAAAACAAAGAGAGTTGGCGTTCACATTGGTAAAAGAGCTGACTTCAAGAAAGCTATAGTAAAACTTGCAGCTGACAGTAAAGGAATTGAATTCTTTGAAGGAATGATGCAATAATAAAGCGTATTATTGGCGGTATGCCAGAGAAGCTAGAGTAAGGAGGGAAATTTAGATGGCAGTTAAAAAGTTTAATCCTACTACCCCATCAAGAAGAGAAATGACAATGCCAACATTTGAAGAAATCACTACAAATGTTCCAGAAAAATCACTTCTTGTTTCTTTAAGTAAGACTGGTGGTAGAAATGCACAAGGAAAAATAACTGTAAGACATCACGGTGGTGGTGCTAAAAGAAAATATAGAATTATAGATTTCAAAAGAAATAAAGATGGTGTTCCAGCAAAAGTTGCTACAATTGAGTACGATCCAAATAGATCAGCTTATATATCATTAGTAGTATATGCGGATGGAGATAAGAGATACATAATCGCACCAGTTGGTTTAAAAGTTGGTGACGTTATAGTATCAGGACCAGAAGCTGATATTAAGCCTGGTAATACACTTCCATTAAAGAATATACCAGTAGGTACTATTGTTCATAATGTTGAATTACAAATTGGTAAAGGTGCTCAATTAGTTAGAGCTGCTGGTTCTTCAGCACAATTAATGGCTAAAGAAGGCAACTATGCTACATTAAGATTACCTTCAGGTGAAATGAGATATGTTAGAATAGAATGCAGAGCTACTATAGGAACTGTATCTAACTTAACAAATGACATTGTTAACCTTGGTAAAGCAGGTAGAAAGAGACACATGGGTTGGAGACCAACTGTAAGAGGATCTGTAATGAATCCTAATGACCATCCACACGGTGGTGGTGAAGGTAGATCTCCAGTAGGTAGACCAAGTCCAGTTACTCCATGGGGTAAACCAGCACTTGGATACAAAACTAGAAAACACAAGAAGTACTCAGATAGATTTATCATCAAGAGAAGAAACAGCAAGTAATTTGAAGAGAATATTTAATTCTCTTCATTACTTGGAAGCATAAAGGTTTATGAAGGGAGGATTTCAAGTGAGTAGATCAATTAAAAAAGGACCTTTTATTCATGCAGGTCTTTTAAAGAAGATAGAAGAAATGAATACTAATGGTGAGAAGAAAGTTGTTAAGACTTGGTCAAGAAGCTCAACTATATTCCCACAAATGATCGGTCACACTATCGCTGTTCATGATGGAAGAAAGCATGTTCCAGTATATGTTAGTGAAGATATGGTAGGTCATAAATTAGGAGAATTCGCTTTAACTAGAACTTATAAAGGACACGTTGACACTGAAAAGTCATCAAAGAGAAAGTAGTTGCCTGGAAAGGAGGATCACATCAATGGAAGCTAAAAATGCTAAAGCAATAGCTAAGTATGTAAGAATGTCACCTATGAAGGTAGGAATAGTTCTTAATTTAATAAGTGGAAAAAATGTTAATGAAGCTTTCGCAATATTACAATATACTCCAAAGGAAGCAGCAGTTGTTGTTAATAAAGTACTTAAATCAGCAGTTGCTAATGCTGAAAACAACATGGAATTAGATGTAAATAAATTATATGTTGCAGAGGCTCATGTAGGTCAAGGACCAACATTAAAGAGATTTAGACCACATGCTCAAGGTAGAGCATTCAGAATAAACAAAAAAACAAGCCATATAACTGTAGTAGTTAAAGAAAGAGCTTAGTAGAAGGAGGGAAATACAGTGGGTCAAAAAGTACATCCTCACGGACTTAGAGTTGGTGTTATCAAAGGTTGGGATGCAAAATGGTACGCAAACAAAAAAGATTTTGCAGATAATCTTGTTGAAGATAATCAAATCAGAGAATTCGTTAAAAAGGAATTATTCTCAGCTGGTATCTCAAAAATTGAAATTGAGAGATATACTAACAGAGTAAAATTGAACATTTTCACTGCTAAGCCAGGTGTCGTAATCGGCAGAGGCGGATCAGGAATTGAGGCTTTAAAGAAGAAATTAGAAGCATTCATAAAAGAAAAAAATGTTTTAATAAACATTGTTGAAGTTAAAAATGCAGAAGCTGACGCTCAATTAATGGCTGAAAACATAGCAGCTCAATTAGAAAAGAGAATATCTTTCAGAAGAGCTATGAAACAAACAATTCAAAGAGCTATGAAATCAGGAGTTAAAGGTGTTAAGACTGCATGTTCAGGTAGATTAGGTGGAGCAGAAATTGCTAGAACTGAACAATATCATGAAGGAACAATCCCACTACAAACATTAAGAGCTGATATTAATTATGGATTTGCTGAAGCAGATACAACATATGGAAAGATCGGCGTAAAAGTATGGGTATATAATGGAGAAGTTCTTCCAACTAAAAAAGTACTTGAAGTGAAGGAAGAAGCTAACGCGTAATAAGAAAGGAGGAATACGTCATGTTAATGCCTAAAAGAGTAAAACATCGTAAGGTACAACGTGGTAGAATGAAAGGTAAAGCTACTAGAGGTAATTTCCTTGCATACGGAGATTTTGGTATTCAAGCAACAGCTTGCGGATGGATTACAAGCAACCAAATTGAGTCTGCCAGAATAGCAATCAATAGATACATTAGAAGAGGTGGAAAACTTTGGATAAAGATTTTCCCAGATAAGCCAGTAACTGAAAAACCTGCTGAAACAAGAATGGGTTCCGGTAAAGGATCACCAGAATATTGGGTAGCAGTAGTTAAACCAGGCAGAGTATTGTTCGAACTTTCAGGAGTTCAAGAAGAAGTAGCTAGAGAAGCAATGAGACTTGCTCAGCACAAACTTCCTATAAAGACAAAGTTCGTTACAAGAAGAGATTTTGAGGAAATGGGTGGTGAAGAATAATGAAGGCTAAAGAGTTAATAGAGTTAAGATCAAGCAATCCTCAAGATTTAAAAGATAAGTTAAATGACCTTAAGGCTGAATTATTCAACTTAAGATTCCAATTAGCTACAGGACAATTAGAAAACCCAATGAGGATAAGAGAAGTTAAAAAATCAATCGCCCAAATTAAAACAATCATCAGAGAAGAAGAACTTAAGGCAATTGAGCAATAATTTCGCAAGGCTGAAAGGAGGTAAGCTCAGTGGAAAGAGGATTAAGAAAGAAGAGAATCGGCAGAGTTGTTTCTGATAAAATGGATAAAACAATTGTGGTAGCTGTTGAAACAAAGGTTAGACACCCACTTTATGGAAAGACAGTAAACAGAACTACAAAATTTAAGGCTCATGATGAAAATAATGAAGCTAAAATAAATGATAGAGTATTAATTATGGAAACTAGACCATTATCTAAGGATAAGAATTGGAGACTAGTTGAAATAGTAGAAAAGGCGAAGTAATCTTTTTTAAGACGAAAGGAGGTTAATTACATGATACAACAACAAACCTTACTAAAAGTTGGAGATAATTCTGGTGCTAAAGAAATAATGTGTATTAGAGTATTAGGTGGATCCAAAAGAAAGTATGGAAACATTGGAGATATAATCGTTGCTTCAGTAAAAAGTGCAACACCTGGCGGAGTTGTTAAAAAAGGTGACGTTGTAAAAGCAGTTATAGTTAGATCTAAAAGAGGTTTAAGAAGAGGCGACGGATCATATATAAAATTCGATGAAAATGCAGCAGTTATAATAAAAGACGATAAGCAACCAAGAGGAACTCGTATCTTCGGACCAGTTGCAAGGGAGCTAAGAGATAAAGAATTTAACAAAATATTATCATTAGCACCTGAAGTTCTATAAGAGAGTAGGAGGTGGCTAAGGTGAAGGTACACGTAAGAAAGAACGATACAGTTATAGTTGTATCAGGAACTGATATGGGTAAGACTGGAGAAGTCTTAAAGGTAATTCCTAAGAGCGGAAAAGTTATCGTAAAAGGAGTTAACATAGTAAGTAAACACCAAAAACCAAATAGAGAAAATATGAACGGCGGTATAGTACAAAAAGAAGCTCCATTATATAGCTCAAAAGTTATGCTATACTGCACAAAATGTAAGAGTGCAACAAGAATATCCAATAAACTTCTTGATGATGGTACTAAAGTAAGAGTATGTAAGAAGTGTGGAGAGACATTCTAATCTGAAAGGAGGTTCTTTTAATGATACCTAGACTACAAGAAAAATATGAAAAAGAAGTAGTTCAAGCGATGATTGAAAAGTTCGGTTATAAAAATATAATGGAAGTACCAAAGCTTGAAAAAATTGTTATAAATATGGGAGTTGGAGAGGCTAAAGAAAACCAAAAGGTTTTAGAGTCAGCTGTTAGTGATTTAACATTAATATCAGGACAAAAGCCAATCTTAACAAGAGCAAAGAAATCAGTTGCAAACTTTAAAATAAGAGAAAACATGCCTTTAGGATGTAAGGTTACATTAAGAAGAGCAAAAATGTATGAGTTTGCTGACAAATTAATGTCAATAGCTCTTCCAAGAGTAAGAGACTTCAGAGGTGTTTCTGCTAATGCATTTGATGGTAGAGGAAACTATGCTCTAGGAGTTAAAGAACAATTAATATTCCCAGAAATTGAGTATGATAAAATTGATAAAGTGAGAGGAATGGATATTATCTTCGTAACAACAGCTAACACTGACGAAGAAGCAAGAGAATTATTAAGATTTCTTGGTATGCCATTCGCTCAATAATAAGGAGGGGATATCATGGCACGTAAAGCAATAATAGAAAAGTGGAATAAAGAACCTAAGTATAAAACAAGAGCGTATACTAGATGCAGAATATGTGGAAGACCACATGCGGTGCTAAGAAAATTTGGTATCTGCAGAATTTGTTTTAGAGAACTTGCTTACAAGGGTCAAATTCCTGGATGCAAAAAGGCAAGCTGGTAATAATCTAATGTAGCGAAAGGAGGCACAATTCAATGGTTATGACAGATCCAATTGCAGATTTGCTAACTCGTATTAGAAATGCAAACTCTGTAAGACATGAAACAGTAGAGGTTCCTTCTTCTAATGTAAAGAAGGCTTTAACTAATATATTATTACAAGAAGGTTATATCAAACAAATTGAAGAGTATAACGATGGTGTAGTTCCAATGTTAAGAATCACTCTTAAATATGGTGCTAACAAAGAAAGAGTAATCACTGGACTTAAGAGAATATCTAAACCAGGATTAAGAGTTTACTGTAAAAAAGATGAAGTACCAAAAGTACTTAACGGATTAGGAGTTGCAGTAATATCAACTTCAAAAGGAATAGTAGTAGATAGAGAAGCTAGAAGCCAAGGATTAGGTGGAGAAGTTATCTGCTACGTATGGTAATTTCTTAAATTGAGATTGACTAGAATTAAGTTTTTATAGAGAATTGTTCTTAAAATGGAATACAGGAGGTGCGATTATGTCAAGAGTAGGTAGATTACCAATAGCTATTCCTGCAGGAGCAACTATTACTGTAACACCAGACAACGTTGTTACAGTAAAAGGTCCTAAAGGTGAGCTAGTAAAAGCTATGCACAAGGACATAAAAATAGCAGTTGAAAACAACGAAATTGTTGTAACTAGACCAAGTGATCAAAAAAATCACAGAGCTCTTCACGGTTTGACAAGAGCCCTTATTAATAACATGGTTATTGGAGTAACTCAAGGTTTCTCAAAAACTCTAGAATTAGTAGGTGTTGGTTATAGAGCACAATTACAAGGTAAAAAATTAGTAATGAATCTTGGATATTCTCATCCAGTAGAAGTTGAAGCTGTTGAAGGTGTAGACTTTAAGATAGATGGAACAACTAAAGTAATAGTTGAAGGAATAGACAAAGAAAAAGTTGGTGCAGTTGCAGCTGATATAAGATCATGGAGAGAACCAGAGCCATATAAAGGTAAAGGTATTAAATACTCTAATGAAGTTATCAGACGTAAGGAAGGTAAAACTGGTAAGAAATAATAGGAAGGAGTGAACCCTTATGTTCAAGAAGGTAGACAGAAAACAAGCTAAAACTAAACGTCACCTAAGAGTCCGTAAGAAAATATCTGGAACTCCTGAAAGACCAAGATTATGTGTTTTCAGAAGTGATAAGAATATATATGCGCAAATTATAGATGATGTTAATGCTGTAACTCTTGTTGCTGCTTCAAGTTTAGATAAGGACTTCAATGGAACTGGAAGCAACAAAGAAGCAGCTAGAATAGTTGGTACTTCAGTTGCTAAAAAGGCTATTGAAAAAGGAATAACTGAAGTGGTATTTGACAGAGGTGGATACATATACCACGGAAGAGTTCAAGAATTAGCTGAAGGTGCAAGAGAAGCAGGCCTTAAATTCTAAAAAACAAGGAGGGAAATAAATGAGAATCGATCCTAGCACACTAGACCTTAAAGAAAAGGTTGTTTTCATAAACAGAGTAACTAAGGTTGTTAAGGGTGGTAGAAACTTCAGATTCAGCGCACTAGTAGTTGTCGGTGACGAAAACGGACACGTAGGCGTAGGAATGGGTAAGTCAGTAGAAATCCCTGAAGCAATCAGAAAAGGAATAGAAGACGCAAAGAAAAATTTAGTTAGCGTTGCTATGGTTGGAACAACAGTTCCACATGAAATATACGGAAAATTCGGTACTGGTAAAGTATTAATAATGCCAGCTACAGAAGGTACAGGAGTTATTGCTGGAGGTCCAGCAAGAGCTGTACTTGAATTAGCAGGATTAAAAGATGTTAGAGCTAAGTCATTAGGTTCTAACAATCCAAGAAACATGGTTAACGCAACAATCAACGGATTAGCAAGCTTAAGAACAGCAGAAGATATTGCTAAATTAAGAGGAAAATCTGTTGAAGAGATTCTAGGTTAGGAGGGATTGTGCGATGGCTAAGGTAAAAATTACACTAGTTAAGAGCTTAATAGGTAGAAAGAAAGACCATATTGCTACTGCAAATGCCCTTGGACTAAAGAAAATCGGTAAAACAGTAGAACATGAAAGTACACCTCAAATCAGAGGTATGATAAACAAAGTAGACTACTTATTAAAAGTTGAAGAAGTTTAAAAATAAGGAGGTGTAAGTAGCATGAAACTTCATGAGTTAAAACCAGCTGAAGGAAGCAAGAAAGCACCTAAGAGAATCGGTAGAGGTACTGGATCAGGATTAGGAAGAAACGCTGGTAAAGGTGAAAAAGGACAAAACGCTAGATCTGGTGGTGGAGTAAGACCTGGATTTGAAGGGGGCCAAATGCCACTATACAGAAGACTTCCTAAGAGAGGGTTCACCAATATATTTGCTAAAGAATATGTTTCAATAAACGTTGATAGATTAAATATATTTGAGAATGGAACTGAAGTAACTCCAGAATTATTACTTGAAACAAGAGTAATAAGCAAATTAAGAGACGGAGTTAAAATATTAGGAAATGGACAAATAGAAAAGAACCTAACTGTAAAAGGATGTAAATTCTCTAAGTCTGCAATAGAGAAGATAGAAGCAGCTGGAGGAAAAGTTGAGGTGATTTAATTATGCTATCAACCCTACGTAATGCCTGGAAGGTTCCGGATTTGAGAAAAAGATTATTATGGACAGTATTAATTGTAGCAATTTACAGGTTAGGAAGTCATATTCCTGTACCTGGAATTGATACAGACTATCTAAAGAACTTGACTCAAAGCGGAAATAGTTTGTGGAGCTTTTATGATTTGATGTCTGGTGGTGCGTTAAGTAGATTTAGTATCTTAGCACTTGGAGTTGTTCCATATATCAACTCATCAATCATAATGCAACTACTTACTATAGCAATTCCCCCATTAGAACAATTATCTAAAGAGGGAGAAGAAGGTCGTAAAAAAATTCAAAAAATAACTAGATATGCATCAATAGGTTTTGGACTTATTACAGCATATGGTACTTTGGCACTTATGAATCAGCAAGGTGGTATTAAAGATTCTAACTATGCTCTTATATATCAGATTATATTAACACTTACTGTTGGATCAGTATTCTGTATGTGGTTAGGTGATCAGATAACTGTTAAGGGTATCGGAAACGGAATATCTCTTATAATATTCATAAACATTGTATCAAGAGTACCAAGCACAGTAGCATCATTAGGAAGATTACAACAAACTGAACAAGTTGACCCAGTTCAAGTAATATTACTTGTAGCATTTATTTTAGCATTATTGGCAGGTGTAATTTACCTATCACTAGCTGAAAGAAGAGTTACAGTTCAATATGCAGGTAAAGCTGTGGGGAACAAAATGTACAAAGGACAATCAACTCATATACCATTAAGTTTAATAGGATCAGCTGTTATAGCAATAATATTTGCTATGTCAGTAATGCAATTCCCACAAACTGTTGCACAATTATTCCCTAATAAGGAGTGGGCAAAGTGGATAATGAGTAGTTCATATAGTGTATTTAATAGTAAGACTTGGATGTATGCAGTTGTTTATGCTTTACTTACCATATTCTTTACTTGGTTCTATACTCAAGTAACATTTAAGCCAGATGAAATGGCTGAAAATATGAATAAGTCTGCTGGATTTGTTCCAGGTATAAGACCAGGAAAACCTACAGAAAAGTATCTAGAAAGAATGCTAACTAGGGTATCTTTATTTGGTGGATTATTTGCGGCATTTTTAGTAATAGTACCTATAGTAATTGAAAATAATACACAATTTAAAGGGATTGCGTTCGGACCTACTTCAATATTAATTTTAGTTGGTGTAGCGTTAGATGTAATGAGAACCTTAGAATCACAGTTGGTAGTAAGACATTACCAAGGATTTTTAAAATAGAGCAAAACAGGATGGAGATGATGCCGGTGAAAATTGTATTATTTGGTCCTCCTGGTGCAGGAAAAGGGACACAGGCAAAGTCAATTAGTAATAGATACTCCATACCACACATTTCAACTGGAGATATTTTCAGAAAAAACATTTCTGAAAACACTCCATTGGGTGTTGAAGCGAAGAAATATATTGACAAAGGTCAATTAGTTCCAGATGAAGTAACTATTAATATGGTTAAAGATAGATTGCAAGAAGAAGATTGCCAAAATGGTTATCTGTTAGATGGATTCCCAAGGACAGTATTTCAAGCTGAATCACTTCATGATTTCTTACAAGAAAGAAATGAAGTATTAGACACAGCACTACTAATTCAAGTTCCAGGAGAATTTATTTTAGAAAGAATGACAGGAAGAAGAGTTTGTCCATCTTGTGGAGCAAGTTACCACATAAAGTTCAATCCACCTTTAGAAAAAGGTAAATGTGATGTTTGTGGTTCGGATGTTATCCAAAGAAAAGATGATAGTGAAGAAACTGTTCAAGAAAGATTAACTGTTTATGAAAACCAAACTCAACCACTTATAGAATTCTATAAGAAAGAGGGATTACTTGAGGTTGTAGATGGTACACAAGCAATTAATGAGGTCTTTGAAAGCATCTGTGATATATTAGGAAGTGAGTAAAAATGATTATTTTAAAAAATGATAATGAAATCAACCTAATGAGAAAAGCAGGACACTTATTGGCAGAGACATTAAATTTAATTGAAACTAAAATAAAACCTGGTATTACTACTGAGGAATTAGATAAAATTGCAGAAGAATTTATAACTAAGCATGGTGCAAAACCTTCCTTTAAAGGATTATATGGTTTTCCAGCTTCACTCTGTATATCTGTTAATGAGCAAGTAGTTCATGGAATACCAGGAAGCACAAAGTTAAGTGAAGGAGATATCGTAAGCATAGATTGCGGTGTTCTCTTAGATGGATTCCACAGTGATGCAGCAAGAACTTTTCCAGTAGGAAACGTATCTGAAACTGCTGAAAGACTAATTGAAGTTACCGAAAAAAGTTTTTTCAAAGGAATTGAAAAGGCAATTGTAGATAATAGATTAACAGACATCTCATACGAAATTCAAAAGTATATAGAAGATGCAGGGTTTTCAGTAGTAAGAGATTATGTAGGACATGGAATCGGTAAAAGTGTTCATGAGGATCCGGATGTTCCTAATTTCGGAAGACCTGGAAGAGGTCCAAAATTATCATCAGGAATGGTATTAGCAATAGAACCAATGGTTAATGTTGGAACTTGGAGAGTTAAAACCTTAAGTGATGATTGGACTGTAGTGACAGCTGATGGGAAGTATTCAGCTCATTATGAAAATACTGTTGCTATTTTACCTAATGGTCCCGAGATACTAACACTAATTAAATAGTTAAGTGTTGCTTAGTTATAAATTCACACTTGCCACAAAATGGCTTGTAGGTTTATTACTAAGGTAATCATTGAGGTGAAACAAGTTGCAGAATAACGACTTAGTTGGCAGATTAGTATTTTCCAAAGCAGGTAGAGATAAGGATAAACCTTATATAGTAGTTAGCGTTTTAGATGATAACTATGTTGCCCTTGCTAATGGAAGTACAAAATTAAGTGAAATGCCTAAAAAGAAGAGACTAAAACACTTAAATCTTACAGATATACTCGATAGAACATTAGAGAAAGAAATTATATCTAAAGACAAGAGTTTAGATTTAAAGATTAAAAGATTTATAAAGCTTGAAGGCATTGATAAGGAGGTTTGATTACCTTATGTCAAAAGATGATGTAATTGAAATGCAAGGTGTAGTTTTAGAATCATTACCTAATGCTATGTTCCAAGTAGAATTGGAAAGTGGGCATAAAATCCTTGCTCACATTTCAGGAAAGCTAAGAATGAACTTCATAAGAATTCTTCCAGGAGATAAGGTTACAGTTGAGTTATCTCAATATGATCTTACAAGAGGTAGAATTACTTGGAGAGCAAAATAAAATTAAAATAACTTAAATGTTAGCAGAAAAGCATTGATTTTCCTGCTCATAAATAATAAGGAGGGTTAGCGATGAAAGTCAGACCATCAGTTAAGCCTATTTGCGAAAAGTGCAAAATTATAAAAAGAAAAGGTAGAGTAATGGTTATTTGCGAAAACCCAAAGCACAAGCAAAAACAAGGCTAATATAAATAAGTTTATTAAAAAAATAATGGAATGGAAGGTATTTATTATTGACTTTTTTTCCATTCTAAAATATCATTATATAGTCAATTAATTAGCATAAATGAATTTTAGGAGCGGCTGACAGAGGTTAAAATACCAATGACCTGAAATTTTATTTATATATTTACCACATGAAAAGGGAATTTAATTACCAGGAGGTGTAAGTTTTAATGGCTAGAATAGCTGGTGTTGACCTACCAAGAGAAAAAAGAGTTGAGATAGGTCTAACTTATATATACGGAATAGGTTTATCCACTTCTCAAAAGATATTAGCAGAAACTGGAATAAACCCAGACACAAGAGTAAAAGACTTAAATGAAGACGAAGTAAATGCTATAAGAAATATCATAAAGGATAGAGTTGTTGAGGGAGATTTAAGAAGAGAAATCGCTCTT
Organism: Clostridium sp. YIM B02551; assembly: GCF_022324735.1. Taxonomy (NCBI): domain Bacteria; kingdom Bacillati; phylum Bacillota; class Clostridia; order Eubacteriales; family Clostridiaceae; genus Clostridium; species Clostridium sp. YIM B02551. The sequence continues at coordinate 63,323 of NZ_JAKGTF010000012.1, forward strand.
AACATCAAAAGACTAGTTGAAATTGGTTGCTACAGAGGAATTAGACATAGAAAAGGTCTTCCTGTAAGAGGACAAAAAACTAAGACTAATGCAAGAACTAGAAAAGGTCCAAAGAAAACTATTGCTAACAAGAAAAAATAGTAAGGAGGGAAGACAATGGTAGCAGCAAAAGTTAAGAAAACAAGAAGAAGAAAAGAAAGAAAGAATGTTGAACACGGAGCAGCTCACATTAAGTCAACTTTCAACAATTCTATAGTAACTTTAACTGATGCAGCAGGTAATGCTTTATCATGGTCATCAGCTGGAGCTTTAGGATTTAGAGGCTCAAGAAAGAGTACTCCATTTGCAGCTCAAATGGCGGCTGAAACTGCAGCTAAATCTGCTATGGAACACGGATTGAAGAGTGTTGAGGTTTACGTAAAAGGACCTGGATCAGGTAGAGAAGCTGCTATAAGAAGTTTACAAGCTGCTGGTTTAGAAGTAACTCTAATTAAGGATGTTACTCCAATACCACACAACGGTTGTAGACCACCAAAAAGAAGAAGAGTGTAGTACAAACGTCATAGGAGGTGTAATTAATGGCAAGATATACTGGATCTGCATGTAGATTATGCAGAAGAGAAGGTGCAAAACTATTCCTTAAAGGGGATAGATGCTATACAGATAAATGTGCTTTCGTTAGAAGAAGCTATGCGCCAGGACAACATGGAGCTAGCAGAAAGAAACTTTCTAACTATGGAACACAATTAAGAGAAAAGCAAAAAGCTAAGAGAATTTACGGAGTACTTGAAAAACAATTCAGAAAGTACTACGAAAAAGCTGAAAGAATGAGAGGAATAACAGGTGAAAACCTACTTATGTTACTAGAAATGAGACTAGATAACGTAGCTTTCAGACTAGGTTACGGTTCTTCAAGAGCTGAAGCTAGACAATTAGTTACTCATGGACATTTCTTAGTAAATGGTAAGAAGGTAGATATCGCTTCTTACAGAGTAAGCGTAAATGATGTTATTTCTGTATCAGAAAAAAGCAGAGCAACAGAAAAATTCAAAGTTTTTGCAGAAAATCCAAAGACTTTACCAAAGTGGTTAACTGCTAATACTGAAAATTTCGAAGGTAAAGTAGTTGCTGTACCAGCAAGAGAAGACATTGACATCAATGTTAATGAAACTCTTATCGTTGAGTTATACAGTAAGTAATAATATGCTATTTGCAACTGGAGGATATTTCTCCATTGCAAATGTTGAATCAGTTGCCCTCATAATAAGGTTGCCATATTTAATTGAAGGAGGGTTTTGCGCATGTTAGAAATAGAAAAGCCAATTATTGAATGTATTGAACAAAGTGAAGATGGAACTTATGGTAAGTTCGTAGTTGAACCATTAGAAAGAGGATATGGAATTACACTAGGTAATGCACTTAGAAGAATTCTTTTATCATCTTTACCAGGAGTTGCAACTACATCTGTGAAAATTGATGGAGTACTACACGAATTCTCTACTGTTACTGGTGTTAAAGAAGATGTTACAGAATTAATTCTTAACATTAAAAGTCTTGCACTAAGAATGAGTGGAGAAGGCCCAAAGGTTATATATATAGATGCCAAAGGTCCAGGAGTAGTAACAGCAGGAGACATTAAGACTGACGGAGATGTTGAGGTAGTAAATAAGGATTTACATATTGCTACTTTAGATGATGAAGGCAGACTTTATATGGAACTTACTGTTAATAGAGGTAGAGGATATGTTACACAAAACAAAAACAAATCTGACTCATTACCACTAAGTGCTATTGCTGTAGATTCAATTTATACTCCTGTTAAAAGAGTAAACTTTACTGTTGAAAATACAAGAGTAGGTCAAATTACAGATTACGATAAGTTAACATTAGAAATTTGGACTAATGGTACAATTAAAATTGATGAAGCTATAAGTCTATCAGCTAAAATACTGATAGAACACTTCAAACTTTTCATGTCATTAACTGATAATACTAGTGATATGGAAATAATGATTGAAAAAGAAGAAGATAAGAAGGAAAAGGTTCTTGAGATGACTATCGAGGAACTAGACCTTTCTGTTAGATCATACAACTGTTTAAAGAGAGCAGGTATAAACACTGTTCAAGAACTTGCACAAAGATCTATGGATGATATGATGAAAGTAAGAAACTTAGGTAAAAAATCACTTGAAGAGGTTGAAAGAAAACTTAAGGAACTAGGCTTAGGATTAAGACTAAGCGATGAGTAAGGAGGTATAGTCATGCCAGGTTATCGTAAATTAGGTCGTCCAACTGACCAAAGAAGAGCTATGTTAAGAAACCTTGTTACAAGCTTCTTAAAGCATGGCAAAATAGAAACTACTGACACTAGAGCGAAAGAAGCAAGAAGCCTTGCTGAAAATATGATAACTCTAGCAAAAAGAGGAGATCTTCACGCTAGAAGACAAGTTTTATCTTTCGTAACTGAAGAAGATGTAGTTAAGAAATTATTTGAAGAAATCGCTCCTAAGTACGCTGAACGTAAAGGTGGATACACTAGAATGTTCAAAGTTGGTCCAAGAAGAGGAGACGGTGCTGAATTAGTTATACTTGAATTAGTATAATATAAAGGGGATTAAGTGATAACTTAGTCCCCATTTTAATATACAAAAGATTAAGATAGTAACTGTTATAAAATATATAAGGACTTTGGTAAAGCTATAGAATTATTTAAGTGTATCTTTTATAATAGTTATTAAAGAAAGGGAGAGTCATGATGGAAAAGAATATTGTAAAATGTGAAAATCTTAGTTTTAAATATCTCTCTCATGAAAATGGAGAAGAGTATTATGCCTTAAAAGGTGTAGATTTAGAAGTTAAAAAAGGTGAGTTCTTAGTAGTTTTAGGACACAATGGTTCAGGAAAATCAACTATAGCAAAACATATAAACGCATTACTGACACCATCTGATGGAACTGTATATGTAAATGGATTAGATACTAAGGATGAACAAAATATATGGGATGTAAGAAAAACTGCTGGAATGGTATTCCAAAATCCTGATAATCAAATGGTAGCCACAATTGTAGAAGAGGATGTTGCTTTTGGGCCAGAAAACCTTGGGGTAGAACCAAGTGAAATTAGAAGAAGAGTAGATGAAAGTCTTAAAAAGGTTGGTATGTATGAATATAGAAGACATGCACCACATCTATTATCAGGAGGCCAAAAACAAAGAATTGCAATAGCAGGTATACTTGCAATGCAACCAGAATGCATTATACTTGATGAACCAACAGCTATGTTAGACCCTTCAGGAAGAAAAGAAGTAATTAGAACCATAAAAGAAATAAATAAAAACCTAGGGATAACTATTATATTAATTACTCATTACATGGATGAAGCAGTTGAAGGTGATAGAGTAGTTGTAATGGAACAAGGAAATATAGTATTACAAGGAAACCCAAGAGAGGTATTTTCAAAAGTAAAAGAAATGAAAGAGATTGGCTTGGATGTACCACAAGTGACCGAATTAGCATTTGAATTACAAAAATCAGGTATAGAAATAGGTACAGAAATATTAAATGTGGATGAGATGGTGAATGCATTATGTCAATTAAAGTAAGTAATTTAACTCATATATATATGCCTAAAAGTCCTTTTGAGAAAATTGCATTAAATAATGTTTCATTAGAAATAAATCAAGGAGAATTTGTAGCATTAATTGGACATACGGGGTCAGGTAAATCTACATTAATTCAACATTTAAATGGATTATTACAAGCAACTTCTGGTGAAATATTTATAGATGATAAGAATATAACAGAAAAAGGCGCAAAACTAACAGATATAAGAAAAAAAGTAGGGTTAGTGTTTCAATATCCAGAGTATCAATTATTTGAAGAAACAATTGCGAAAGATATTGCTTTTGGTCCAAGTAATTTGGGATTAAATCAGGAAGAAATATCTCAAAGAGTTAGAAGAGCTATGGAAATGGTTGGTTTAGACTATGACATATATAAGGAAAAGTCTCCTTTTGAACTTAGTGGAGGTCAGAAAAGAAGAGTTGCCATAGCCGGTGTTGTAGCAATGGAACCTAAGATTTTAATTCTTGACGAACCTACAGCAGGTTTAGATCCAAAAGGTAGAGATGAAATATTAGAGCAAATAGTAAAATTACATGATGAATATGGTATGACTATTATACTTGTTTCACATAGCATGGAAGACGTTGCAAAAGTGGCTGAAAGAGTAATTGTAATGAATGGTGGAGAAATAATCCTTGATGGATCTCCTAAGAATGTTTTCAAGGAGATTGGTACTTTAGAAAATGTTGGATTAGCTGTACCACAAGTTACATATTTAGTTAAAGAATTAAAGAGTAAGGGTTTTGAACTAGGTGATGACATTTTTACAATCAGTCAAGCAAAAGAAGCCTTACTTAAGATATTAAAAAGAGATTAGTGAAAGGAGTCGAGTAGAATATGATTAAAGATATAACTATAGGACAATATGTACCCGGGGACTCATTCATACATAAACTTGATCCTAGAACTAAAATATTAATATCAGTATTATTTATTGCATCATTATTTATAATAAATAAATTTGTAGGATATATTCTAATTGTGGCATTTATTGCAGCAGCTATTATTAATTCAAAAATATCACCAAGTTTTTATTTTAAAGGGCTTAGACCAGTTATAACATTAATAGTGATTACAGCACTTCTTAATGTATTTATGATAAAAGGTACATCAGACACTTTAATATGGGGATGGAAGTTCTTAAATATATATGAAGAGGGAATACAAGTGGCAGTATTTATGACCTTAAGGCTCATATTCCTAATTATAGGTACATCTATACTAACATTAACCACATCACCTATTGAGTTAACTGATGCATTAGAGAGGTTATTGAAACCATTAAAGGTAGTGGGTATTAGTTCTCATGAAATAGCTATGATGATGACAATTGCATTAAGATTTATTCCTACTCTCATAGATGAGACAGACAAAATAATGAAAGCACAAAAGGCAAGGGGTGCTGATTTTGATGGAGGAAATATATTTTCAAAGGCTAAAAGTTTGATACCATTATTGGTACCATTATTTATTAGTTCATTTAGAAGAGCTGATGAACTTGCAAATGCAATGGAAGCTAGATGTTATAGAGGTGGGAATGGAAGAACAAGAATGAAGCAATTAAAATATGAAAGTAGAGATGCTGTAGCATTCTTTATAGTAGCTGTATTAATAGCCTTTAGTTTTTATGTAAGATTTAAGTTTTAGGTGATATTATATGAGAAATATAAAGCTTTTAATTGAGTATGATGGCACAGACTTCTATGGATGGCAAAAACAAAAAAGTGGAAGAACTGTATGCGGAACAATAGAAGAGGCTATTAAGAAGCTTGTTAATGAAGAAGTGGAGTTAATTGGGTGTAGCAGAACTGATTCAGGGGTTCATGCTAAGGGGTTTGTTGCATCTTTTAAAACAAATAGTAAAATCCCAAGCGAAAAGTTTAGGGAAGCTATAAACCAAAAGCTGCCTGATGATGTAGTAATTTTAGAATCAGAGGAAGTTCTTAAAGATTTTCACCCAAGATATCAAGCTAAAGGGAAAACTTATTGTTATACTATTGTAAATAGAAGAACACCTAAGGCAATAGGAAGAAATTATTCTTGCGTAGTTAAAGAAAAGTTAAATGTTGAAAAGATGCAGGAAGCATGTAAGCTTTTTGTAGGTACTCATGATTTTAAAGCATTTAAATCAACGGGAAGCTCAGTAAAGACGACTGTACGAACTATATGGGATATTAAAATAGAAAAAAACTATGATGAAATAAAAATATATGTTTCTGGTGATGGTTTTTTATATAATATGGTTAGAATAATAGTAGGAACCCTTCTTCAAGTTGGAGAAGGAAAAATAAAACCAGAATATATAAATGACATTATCAATGAAGGTGATAGAAATAAAGCAGGAAAGTGTATGCCAGCAATGGGACTATCTCTTGAAAAAGTTTTTTATTAAAAATATTAAATAAAAGTTGTAAATTTGTTGACACGCCCGTAAGCGTGTATTATAATGATATTTGTTGTTAAGATAGTTTGTGGATAAGATCCAGAAGCCCCGGATCTTGACATAAAGATGGAAATAGAAACTTAAAAAGTGTTCAGGGAGGGAAAATGATGAAATCATACATCGCTAAACCACAAGAGGTTGAAAGAAAATGGTATGTAGTTGATGCAGCTGGAAAGCCACTAGGAAGAGTTGCTAGCCAAGTTGCTACAATATTAAGAGGAAAAAACAAACCAACATTTACACCAAATGTTGATTGTGGAGATTTTGTTATTATTATCAACGCAGAAAAGGTAGTTTTAACAGGAAAGAAATTAGACCAAAAGTTTATGAGAAAGCACAGTTTATATCCAGGTGGATTAAAAGAAACTCCTTACAGAGAAGTTTTAGATAAAAAACCTGAATTTGCTTTCGAAGAAGCAGTAAGAAGAATGCTTCCAAAGGGAGTATTAGGAAGACAAATGTTAAAGAAACTTAAGGTTTACAGAGGTGCAGAACATGATAATGCAGCTCAAAAACCAGAAGTACTAGAATTAAAGTACTAATACAGGCTCGGGAGGAGGAATAAAAAATGGCAAAAGTTCAATATTTAGGAACTGGAAGAAGAAAGAAATCTGTTGCAAGAGTAAGACTTGTACCTGGTGAAGGTAAAGTTATAATAAATAAGAGAGAAATAGAAAACTATTTTGGTTTAGAAACTTTAAGAGTTGTAGTTAACCAACCATTAGTTTTAACTGGAACTAAAGAAAGATTTGACGTTTTAGTAAATGTACATGGTGGTGGACTTACAGGTCAAGCAGGAGCTATAAGACACGGTGTATCAAGAGCTTTATTAAAAGCTGATGAAGCACTTAAACCAGAATTAAAGAAAGCTGGCTTCTTAACAAGAGACCCAAGAATGAAGGAAAGAAAGAAATACGGTCTTAAGAAAGCAAGAAGAGCTCCACAATTCTCAAAGAGATAATATTTCAACATACAAAGAGAGTCGAAAGACTCTCTTTTTTTCTATTTTTTTCAGAGAATATAGTTAACACAAAAAGAGAAAAATAAGCTTAAACTATAGTTTGGAGGTTAAAAAATGAAAAGAATAATATCTACAGTCTTAATAGTTATAAGCATATTTTTCACAAATATTAACCTAGAAAAGGTAGAAGCGAAGGAAAAGAATGAAACTGTGATTTTAATTGACCCGGGCCATGGGGGAATTGATGGAGGTGCAAAATCAAAAAACGGCACTAGTGAAAAGGATATAAACTTAAATATAAGTATAAAGCTCAAAGAGAGATTAGATAAAGAGGGATATAAAGTATTTTTAACTAGAGAAGAAGATAAAGGGTTATATAGTGAAGACACTAAGGGAAAGAAAAAAGTAGAAGATTTAAAAAAAAGATGCGCAATGAAGAAAGAAACAAATTGTGACATATTCATAAGTATTCATCAAAATATGTTTCCTCAAAGCAAGGTTAGTGGCGCACAAGTTTGGCATGCTTCAAATGAAGAAAGCAAAAAATTAGCACTTATATTACAAGAATCACTAAAAAATACTCTTGATAAAACTAATAATAGAGTTCCTAAAGATGCTAAAGAACAATATAGAATTTTAAGAGATAATTATCCTGGACCTAATGTTTTAGTAGAGTGTGGTTTTTTATCGAATTCAAAAGAAGAAGAATTGTTAAAAGATGAAAAATATCAAGATAAGATTGCAGATGCTTTAAAAGATGGAATTAATGAATTTTATAAACAATAGAAATACAAATTTCCTGGGAAATATAAAGACCTATGTTGAAATAGGTCTTTTTAACTTTCAATATGTGAATCAGCAGTTATTATTTTAGAGGAATTTGGACATTTAACCCAAATGGTATTGCCTCTTAATAAGGAAAATGGAAGTTCTTTAGAATCATTTATCATTGTAATTTTAGTGCCAGATATTTTTAACTTCTGAAGTTTTCCACCAGAAAATAACATTCCATCGTGAGTGTCTCCGGATTTATCCCCAAATTCTACAAGAACATTTTTAAAAGTAATAGGAGTATTCGAAAATCTATTAACATCTTGTACATTTGTAGAATAATGAAAATACTCGCCATTTTTATAAATAAAACTAGTATTTAATTGAGGTGTATAAGAAATAAAAATTGTGTCAATTTTGTTGGAAAAGAGATTTTTATCAAGTTCAAGAGGATCTAAAAATTTAATTGTTGGTAAAGAGTTTGTAGAAATAGAGGAAATTGTACTAATAGATTCATTTAATGATATATTTTTATTGTAAAATATACCTTTATAAATTAAAGAGCCAGATTCAGAAAGAAATTCTTCTATTACTATATCAGCAGATGTAATTTTATAAAGTCTTGAGATGTCATTATAATCATAAGTTACTTGTAATAATGGCGCATTAGAAGTTACATTTTGAATAACTTCTCCTGTGATAGGAGAAACATTTATAGAATTATTTGGTGGATTAGATTTATTATTTTCTCCATTAATAAATATGGTGGCATAATATTTATAAAACAGAAAAGCTAAAAAAAATAATATAAATATGTAGCCAAGGGCTGAAATTATTTTATTATGATTATTATTCATAATTAGTCCTTTCAAGAAATTGCTTATTAAATTATAATTAAGAAAGAATGGGAATATTCCATAATGTATTTTATTTTAAGGGAATTTTATCAGGAGGTATAGGAATGAGAGAAATAGATGTAATAGAAATAATTGAAGCTGTTAAAAAAATATGTATAGATTCTAATCATTATCTTAGTAATGATATAAGAAATGTATTAAATAAGTCAAAAGAAGAAGAAACCTTCCCAATTGCAAAAGAAATGTTAGAAAAGATAATACTTAATTCAAATATCGCAGAAAAAGAGAATATGCCTATGTGCCAAGATACTGGTATGGCTGTAATATTTGTTGAACTTGGACAAGATGTACATGTAATTGGTGGGAATTTATATGATGCCATAAATGAAGGAGTAAGAAAAGGCTATGAAGAGGGATATTTAAGAAAGTCGGTAGTGAAAGATCCTATTAATAGAGTGAATACAGGAGATAACACTCCAGCGGTAATACATCTAGATATAGTTCCAGGGGATAAGATTAAAATAATTATTGCACCAAAAGGCTTTGGGTCAGAGAATATGAGCAGAATCAAAATGCTAAAACCTTCTGACGGTGTTCAGGGAGTTAAGGATTTTATCATTGAAACAGTAAAGCTAGCTGGACCTAATCCATGTCCTCCAATAATAGTAGGTGTTGGAATAGGGGGAACATTTGAAAAAGCTGCAGAAATTTCTAAAAGGGCACTACTAAGAAATATTGAGCAAAGAAATGAAAATGAATTCTATAGAGAATTAGAAGATGAAATGCTTAGGAAAATAAATCAATTAGGTATAGGTCCACAAGGATTTGGAGGTAAGACAACTGCTTTAGGAGTAAATATTGAAGTATTTCCAACTCACATTGCAGGCTTGCCAGTAGCAGTTAATATAAGCTGTCACGCTACAAGACACGCAGAAGTTATTTTATAGAGGTGATATATATGGAAATTAAGATTAATGCACCATTAACTGAAGAACAAGCTATGACACTTAATGCAGGAGATATTGTTTTATTATCAGGAGAGATATATACAGCTAGAGATGCAGCACATAAGAGATTGGTAGAACTTATAGAAGATGGCAAGGAGCTTCCTATTGAATTAAGGGATCAAATTATATATTATGTAGGGCCAACTCCACCTAAGCCAGGACAAGTTATTGGTTCTGCTGGTCCAACTACAAGCTATAGAATGGATTCCTATGCACCTAAGCTTCTGGACCTAGGATTGAGAGGAATGATTGGTAAAGGGGCAAGGGACGTTAATGTAATCCAGTCAATGATAAAGAATAAAGCCATTTATTTTGGAGCAATTGGTGGTGCAGCAGCACTTACAGCTAAATGTATCAAAGAATCGGAATTAATCGCATATGAGGACTTGGGAGCAGAAGCAATTAGAAAGCTAACAGTTATCGATATGCCACTGGTAGTTGTTATAGATGCTAACGGAAATAACTTATATGAAATTGGACAAAAGGAATATCTAAATACATTAAATAGTAAATAAAATGTAAAGACCACTTTATGAACTTAATAAGGATACATAAATGTGGTCTTTTCTTATATATATTTTTATAAATTTTTAAAGCCTCTTCCTCTTACTTCGGAAACGTCGATTATGGTTATAAATGACTTAGGATCAATGGAAGTAATTTGTGATTTTAAATACACCAATTGAGGTAGAGTAACTATACAATAGATCATTTTCTTTTTATGATGAGTATATTCTCCTTCAGCATTTAAAGAAGTAACCCCTCTATGCATATTATTCATAATAAATTTAATGACATCCTCTTCTTTTTCAGTAAGAATCATTAAAAGTTTTTTTGTTCCTAATCCTTTTAATACTTTATCAAGAATAATATTTTGTAGATATATAGATATAAGAGTATATAAAGCTCTTGGTAATCCGAAAAATATAGCACCTAGAATAACTACTAAAACGTTAATAGTAAAACCAACAGTTCCAATATCGAAGTTTGAATATTTCTTTCTGATGAGCATTGTGATTATGTCAGTTCCTCCTGTTGAACCATTTCTAAGAAAAACTATACTATATCCTATACCACATAATGCTCCGCCATATATACAATAAACGAGTAAATCATCAATATTAATATGTAAATTAAATCTTTCAGTTATTAATAAAGAAACAGTTAAAGAGATCATTCCTATAGCTGAATAAAGAGTAAATTGTTTGCTTAATTTAAAATAACTAATTACAAACAGTGGGAGATTTAAAAGAAAAACGGAATAACCAGCTTTAAATCCAGTGAAATATTGGATTATTAGGGCTAAACCAGTTGCACCTCCACTTAAAAGTTTAGCGTTAGCTAAGAAAATATTAACTCCTAGAGATGCAATAAAGCATCCTACAAAGATCAATAAGATGTCTAAACATAAGTTTTTTTTGTCTCTAATAAATTCCATGATATTCTCCTCTTAAGTTATGGTTTTCATATATATTATAAATCAATAATGGAATTTAACAACAATAATTAAAGTAAAACGTGATAATCTGATATAATAAATTTATAAATAAATGTAAAATTTTAAGAAAGTTTTAATAAATTTATATAAACTTCTTATGACATATTTATTAAAATGGAAGATGGGGTGAGAATTATGGAAATTTATAAAATATTAGTTGCTGACGATGAAAGAGAAATAAGAGAAGCAATTGAGATATATCTAAGGGGAGAAAATTTTAAAGTTCTAAAGGCAAGAGATGGAGAAGATGCACTGGAGATATTTGAAAATGAGAAGCCGCATCTTATTATATTAGACATAATGATGCCTAAATTAGATGGAATTAGAACATGCATGAAGATTAGAGAGACAAGTAATGTACCTATTATAATGTTATCAGCAAAAGGAGAGGATTCTGATAAGGTCTTAGGATTGAATTTAGGAGCTGATGACTATGTTACTAAGCCATTTAATCATTTAGAGCTAGTAGCAAGAGTAAAATCTCAGTTGAGGAGATATGATAATCCTATAATGGCGAAAAATAGAGAAAGAGAAATGCAAGGGGAAATTATATCTATAAGAGACTTGGTAATAGACAAGGAAAGAAAAACTATATCTGTTAGGGGAAAAGAAATAAAAGTAACGGCAACAGAATATAAAATACTATTACTTCTAGTTTCTAATCCAGGTAGAATTTTCTCAATCCAAGAAATTTATGAAAGAGTATGGGACGAGCCTTTCTATAACAGTGAAAATACTGTTACAGTTCATGTAAGAAGAATTAGAGAAAAAATTGAAATAAATCCAAAAGAACCTGAATACTTGAAGGTGGTGTGGGGTATTGGGTATAAGATTGAAAAGTAAATATTATAAGTGGAAGTGTAAGTTTTCAATAATTGATGTTGTTATTTGCTCCACTATGATAATACTAACCTTTAATATAATAACTACATTTATTATGGAGGCCTCAAGAGGAATATTTACCTATGACACTATAATAAATAGTAAAAAATATAAAGAAAGAAGATTAGTTAATGATAGTTTGCAGCTTATATCAAATATTCAAGGACAATATAATATTTTAAATCAAGGAAACCAAGCTTTAGTAGATGCAAGAAAATATAATCAGGACACAATGGATGATAGTTATTATATAGGTTACATATATATAGACGAAGATTTAAAAGATGATAAAGGAATTCCTTATTATATAACTAACAGAGGCTGGGTTTCAGATCAAATAGTTGGAGGTGCTAAGGCAGATGAACTATTTGAAGAGTTAGCTAATAAGGAAGGAATAGTTTATTATAAAATTGATAACGATAAAGATTTTAATGAAATAACAAAAAGTCAGAACTTTTCTGTGACACCAGAAAAAAAGAAAAATATGAGAGGGATAAACGAATATTATTTTGTTAGAGGAACTGTTTATGATAATTCTATTGTTAAAAATAGAATGCTCTTTTTGGCCTTTATTTTAAATCTATCCCTAATAATAGTAATATTAATTAAATATGAGTTTTTATTTAAAACAAAGGGTTATATTGAAGTAATAGATGAAATCAGGAATAGCAAACTTGGAGAAGGTGTTTACTATTTAAAAGAGGTTCCAAAGAGGATTATAAAAAACCTAAATAACAAAGTTTTAATTTTGATAAGTGGATTAATTATAGTTAATTTTATTGTAATGCCTTTTTGGGGGCTCGATATTCAAAGAATACTAATTTATCTCGGAAGTCTATTGCATTTGAATCTGGATATGCAAATTATTCATACAACACTATCCCTTATTAACTTAGGATTTATTTTAATATTAGTAACATATTTAATATTTAGTATTTTAAGAAATTATGTCTTTATATATGAATTATTAGATATGGTAAGAGAGTATGATAAGGGAAATATGGATGCTGAATTAAAATATAAAAGTAAAAGTGAAATTAGTGAAATTGTACAAGGTATAAAGCATATGCAGGAAGGGTATAGACAAGTTGCTGAAGAGAGAGTAAAAAATGAGAGATTAAAAACAGAATTAATTTCAAATGTTTCTCATGATTTAAAAACTCCATTAACATCAATTATTAATTACGTAAACATATTAGGAAGAGAAGATATAACAAAAGATGAGAAAAATGAATATTTAAAGATACTTGGGGCAAAATCTCAACGATTAAAAATATTAATAGATGATCTGTTTGAAATGTCTAAACTATCTTCTGGAAAGATTAAGTTAAATAAGGCTAAAGTAGATATTGTCCAGCTTATACACATGATATTAGGAGAGTATCAAGAGAAGTTAAAAGAAAGAGGACTTACTACAAAGGTTGTAACATATAATGAAAGTATTGTTATGGAAGTGGATCCGGATAAAATGGTAAGAGTTTTTGATAATATAATTACCAATGCTCTAAAGTATTCATTAGAAGATACAAGAATATATATTGATATCTTTGATGATGGAAGTTGGGTAACAATTAGTTTTAAGAATATATCTTCCTATGAAATGAACTTTAAACCTGAGAGGATGATGGAGAGGTTTGTAAGAGCTGACTCTTCTAGAACATCAGATATTGAAGGTTCAGGACTTGGATTAGCAATAGTTAAGAATATTCTAGAAATACATAATGGAGATTTAAGGCTGGAAGTTGAAGGCGATATGTTTAAAGTCTATATTATGTTGAAAAAATAAATTTATATAAGGATGAACTAGTGTAACTAGTTCATCCTTATATTTTTTTGATATATATCAATTGACAGGATTGTCTGGAGAATGTATATTAATAAAGATTGTATTTTAAGGGAGAAACAATATTGATAAGAAATTATATGGAGAACAAAAGATAATAAGAGATAATGTGGTTTATTTTACTTAAATATATGTTATCAAAATTTACAATTTAAAATTAAGCAACTATAATTATATAGACAATATATTGTATGAAACGCTAAGGATAAAAACTTAAGCATACAATATCTAGTGGAGGGGATATCATGGAGGATTTGTTAAACTTAATAAAAATAGCATTAGAAGCCATAAACGGTGAAAAGGAAGTTTATAATGAGGAAAGACTATCAAAAGCATTAGAGAGGATAATTACTCCTAAAATGGATAGTAAACAAAGGATTAAAGCAACTATGCAAGTACTTTTAGAATTAACCTCAGCAGAAGAGCCAAAATGGGAAAAAGGTGCTGCAAGATTGTTTACATATATGTTGTACGATGAGATCAAAGAAAACAGAGCATTAGGAGAAACGGAAGATCCATATAAAAACCTATATGAGTTTATAGAGTTACTTACTAATGAAGGATTATATGGAAAGTATATATTAGAGAATTATTCAAAAGAGGATATTGAAATATTAGAGAAAGAATTAAAGCCAGAGAGAGATCTCTTATTTACATATGGAGGGATAAGCTTACTTGCTAAAAGATACCTAATACAAGATTTCAATAGAAAAACTTTAGAATTACCGCAACAAATGTTTATGGGAATAGCTATGCATTTAGCAATTCCAGAAAAAAAGGAGAACAGATTGTATTGGGCTAAAAGAATTTATGATGTTTTAAGTTCATTGAAGGCTACTATGGCAACTCCAACTATGTCTAATGCAAGAAAGCCATTTTATCAATTGAGTTCATGCTTTATAGATACTGTAGATGACTCTTTAAAGGGAATATATAAATCATTAGATAACTTCGCAAAAGTCTCAAAATTTGGTGGCGGAATGGGAATATACATTGGAAAGATAAGATCTTTAGGATCACCAATCAGAGGTTTTAAAGGAGCTTCTGGTGGTGTTATACCGTGGGTAAAACTTTTTAATGACACAGCTATTGCTGTAGATCAGCTTGGAGTTAGAAATGGAAGTGTTGCAGTTTGGTTAGATGCATGGCATAAAGATATTCCAGAATTCTTACAAATAAAGACTAATAATGGAGACGATAGAAAGAAGGCACATGATGTATTTCCAGGGTTATGCTATCCAAATCTATTTTGGAAGCTTGCAGAAGAGGATATTGATGCTAACTGGTATATGATGTGTCCGCATGAGATAAGAAGTGCAAAAGGCTATTCATTAGAAGATTTTTATGGTGAAGAGTGGGAAAAAAGATATTATGAATGTGTGGAAGACGATAGAATAGAGAAAAGGGTAATGAGCGTTAAGGACATTATTAGGCTTATTATTAAAAGTGCAGCTGAAACAGGAACTCCTTTCGCATTTTATAGAGATACAGTAAATGAAATGAATCCTAATAAACACAAAGGAATGATATATTCATCTAACTTATGCACAGAAATAATGCAAAACATGAGTGCAATGGAAATACTTCAAGAAGAAATTGTTGATGAAAATGGAGATAAGATAATTGTTGAGAAAACTAAATCAGGAGATTTTGTAGTATGCAACTTATCTTCACTAGTTTTAGGAAATATCGATGTATTAAACGAGAGAGAACTTGAGTATGTTGTTGAAACTCAAATAAGAGCTATGGACAATGTTATTGATTTAAATTACTATTCAGTTCCATTTGCAGAAGTAACGAATAAAAGGTATAGGGCAATAGGTCTTGGAACCTCAGGATATCATCATATGCTTGCAAATAATAAGATAGGATGGACATCGGATGATCATAGAGAGTTTGTAGATAAGGTATATGAAAATATCAATTACTATGCGATCAAAGCAAGTACGAAGATATCTAAAGAGAAAGGTTTCTATCCATACTTTGAAGGCTCAGATTGGGAAAGTGGAGATTATTTTAAGCTAAGAGAGTATACTTCGCAAAGATGGGATGAACTTAAAGAAGAGGTAAAACATAATGGAATGAGAAATGGGTATTTAATATCTGTTGCACCAAATGGTTCAACAGCAACTATTGCTGGTACATCTGAAGGTGTAGATCCAGTAATGTCTAGATTCTGGCTTGAGGAGAAGAAAGGAAGCATAACCCCTAAAACAGCTCCTAATTTATCTATGGACAATTATTGGTACTATATTTCTGCATATAATATAGATCAGGCATGGAGTGTTAAAATGAATGGGGTAAGACAAAGACACATAGATCAAGGACAGTCTTTTAATTTATATATAACAACTAATTATACTATGAGGCAAATTATGAATCTTTATATAGAAGCCTGCAAAAGCGGAGTTAAGAGTATTTATTATGTACGTTCTAAATCACTAACAGTTGAAGATTGTGAAAGCTGTTCAGCTTAGGAGGAAATTATGAATAAGTTAATAACAAAAAAGCCGTTGTTTAATGAAAATGGTGATACAGAAGTATCAAAAAAGAAAATGATAAATGGTAATACAACTAATTTAAATGATTTTAATAATATGAAATATAATTGGGCTTCAGATTGGTACAGACAGGCAATGAATAACTTTTGGATTCCAGAAGAAATTAATCTTGCTCAAGATTTAAAGGATTATCAAAAATTAAAACCAGAAGAAAGAACAGCTTATGATAAAATTCTCTCATTCTTAATATTTCTAGATTCAATACAAACAGCAAATTTAGGAAATATAAATAATTATATTACAGCATCTGAAGTTAATCTATGTTTAACCATACAGGCCTTTCAAGAGGCCGTTCATTCACAAAGTTATTCATATATGCTAGATTCAATCTGCTCTCCAGAGAAAAGAAATGAAATATTATATCAATGGAAAGACGATAAGATATTATTAGAAAGAAATAAATTTATAGGGGATTTATACAATAATTTTGTTGAAAATCCAACACATTATAATTTCTTAAAGACAATAATGGCTAATTATGTTTTAGAAGGGGTTTATTTTTACTCTGGATTTATGTTCTTTTATAACCTTGAGAGAAATGGTAAAATGCCAGGATCAGCTCAAGAAATAAGATATATTAATAGAGATGAAAATACTCATTTATGGTTATTTAGAAGTATAATTAGAGAACTTCAAAAGGAGGAACCTCAATTATTTAATGAGGATATGGTAGAAGAATTAAGAGATATGGTAAGGGCAGGAGTTGAAAATGAAATAGCTTGGGGCCATTATGTAATTGGAGACAATATTGCAGGGTTAAATAAGAGTTTAATAGAAGATTATATTAAATATTTAGGAAATTTAAGAGTTACAGCATTAGGATTTAAACCATTATATGATGGATATAATGAAAATCCAGCTGAATGGGTAGATTTTTATGCTGATGCAAATAAAGTAAAAACAGACTTTTTTGAAGCAAAGTCAACAGCATATGCCAAAGCTGGAACTTTGGTAGATGATTTATAGAGTTAAAAATTATAATAAATATTAAAAAATAGAGTCAATTAGAAGATAAAATATGACATTTTTCTAGTTGATTCTATTTTTTTCAGAGGAAAAAGTCAAAATTTATATATCAAAGAAAATATTTAGATATTTTTGAAAAATATTGTATAATAAGAGTGGATAAGGTTACATAAATTTATAAGAGGTGATTTGTATGGAAAAATTTCTAAAAGGTATTGGAAAAGCTTGCCTTGCAGTAGCAGCTCTTATCGTAGTATTTGGACCAGCATCAATGAGTAGTATGGCAGTGGAAGAAATGCCTGAATCAATGAAAGACAAAAGATAAAAAAAGGGGGCATTTTGGCCCCTAAAAATACACTGGGGGAATTCAAAATGTTGTATAAAGTTTTTGATATATTAAATAGTTTCTGCCAATCAATTCTTTTTGTGTGGATATCAAATAATATTGCTGAAAAAGAAAATAAGAATACAAGAAATAAGTCCTATTTGCTTGTAGCTTTAATATTTGCAATCATTAATATATTTACATATATTCCGATGAGTAGTCCACTAGCAAATTTTATTATGGTAACTTTAGTGTTAGCTTTAATTGTCATATTCTATAGAAAGAAAGTAAGTGATGCGTTTTGGGGATTTGGACTAGCCTATGCCATAATCACAACGTTATCATATTTTTTGGTTACCTTTTATCAACATTTCTTTACAAAATTAAATCTAGGAATACCACAAGATGTTGAAGCAATTATATTTATATATATACCAGCATTTATTTCCTATATATTTATTTATAAATATAGAAAGAATTTATTTGAAGTTGTAATCTCATTAAAAGCTTATAAGATTTCCATAATAGTTATATTACTTATAGACTATGCTTTCATTTTTATTGATACTTTACGCATAGAGTGGACAATAGAAAGCATGGGAATTACTTTTAAGTTTCTATTATATTTCGTATCATTAATTGCTTTTATTTTTTCCTTAATTTATTTTGCTAAGATAAATAGTAAGACAAGAGAAGTTGAGCTCCTTAATGCTGAATTAAATGATAAGATTATTGAACTTAAAAAAATTAAGCATGACTATGGGAGTGAAATAAGCAGTCTATATGGATTATATCAGCTTGGAAGATATGATAGAATGGGAGAATTATTAAAAGGAATAGTAGAAAGATATCAAAATACATCTTCAGTAATAAATCTTAATGTACAAGCTAACCCTATGGTCACATCCATATTAAACAATGCACTTTCAAAAGGAATAAATATAGTTGCCTTTGATAATGCAGACTATGAGAATTTATCTATATCAGACAGTGAGCTTTTAAAATTATTATCAAATATTATAAATAATGCTATTGACGTTCTTTTAAATATACAAAATGCAACCATAAAGTATAATAGTTATAATAGCTATGATGGAATTATAGTAAACATAGAAAACAACGGCCCTGAAATTCCTAAAGAAAATAGGGAAAAGATTTTTAAAGCTGGATTTAGTACAAAGAGTGATGTAGACGGAGAACGAGGATATGGCTTAAGTATTGTACGAGACGTTATTAATAAAGCAGGAGGAGAAATAGTTCTAAGAAGTACTAAGAGTTGGACAGAATTTTCTATTAAAATACCTTACAAAAGATGTTAAAAAAGTTTTTGGGGGGAGAATATTGAGGAGATTCATAAAAGCATTCTCTAAAATAATTGCAAAATCAAATAATTATAATGAAGAGCAAGAGCAGGAAGTTGAGTATGCGTTGCGAGTTATTATATTCGAAGCAGCAAAGTTTATTGGAACTATAATTGTATTTAGCGCTATTGGTTACCCAGTAAAAGGTCTATTAGCGATTGGATTAATGTCTTTAAGTAAGCCTTTTATAGGAGGATACCATGAAGATAATCAAGTAAAATGCTTTATATCAACTCTAATAACTATAGGAATTATAATATATTTAGAAAATTGTATTAGTTTGAATTTTATTTCAGTGATTCTACTTGGAGGAGTATCAATATTTTGTATATGGAATCAAGCTCCAGTTGTTAATCCTAAAATGAGATTAACAAAGATAGATATGATTAACAGAAATAGAAGAGTAGGGATTTTTATTATTGTGTTGCAATATTTAGTTTCTATAATTTTATTTAAGTATGCATACATAGCAACTATAATAACTTGGGTTATATTATTCCAAGCTTTATTAATGTTTAATAAGGAAAAAGACATAAAATTAGGAGGATCTTAATAACTATAAGACCCTCCATTATAAATAAGTATGTTAAATTACATATTTAAAAACACAAAAGAAGTGAGATAATGTGCCTAACAAAATGAATATGTGAAATATTTCATGAAAACCTAAGTATTTAAATGTAAGTATCTTAGGTTTTATTGCATATATTAAACCACCAACAGTATAGAGAACACCGCCTAAAACAAGTAATAAAACGCCATTTAAAGAAATAGCAGAATATAGTGGAACTATTGCAAAAACAGCTAACCAGCCCATAATAATATAAATTAGAGTGGATAACCATCTAGGGCAGTTAAACCAAATCATTTTAAATACTATACCAAGAACTGCAATAGACATTATTATTGAAAAAAGCACCCAACCTTGAACTCCTTTTAATGCTATAAGACAAAGCGGAGTATAAGAACCTGCAATAAGTACAAATATCATAGAGTGATCCAATTTCCTTAAAAAACTTATAACCTTGTCAGAAGCTTTTACCATATGATATGTTGCTGAAGCTGAGTATAATAGAATCATGCTAGCACCAAAAATAGCGATTGCTGTAATAGATAAAGCTGAAGCACCATTAATAGAAACTTTTATAAGCATGAATATTAATCCTATAAGTGATGCCACAGCACCAAAAAGATGTGTAAATCCGTTGATTGGTTCTCTAAAGTACTTTTCCATTGTGAAAGCCTCCTTGTTCTGATATGTAGTTTTCAAAACTACGTGATATATTAATTACATTATGATATGATTATAGCCATGTGTCAAGTGGTAATTATAAAAAATATATATTTTTTATTTTTTTTATTTTACATAAATTGTAGATTTAAAATTAAATTTATGATATATATAGTTTAGTACATAGTATTTATAACTATACGTTAGAAGGTGAATACATGAAAAATGAAAGTATTAAGAATTTAATAGATAAATTATCATTAGAAAATGCAATAACTTTAGATGAAATACCAGAAATAGATCTATATATGGATCAAGTTATACAACTATTTGAAGCTAAGTACACTGAAGCTCTTCGAAATGAAGAAGAGAAGGTTTTGACCAAAACTATGATAAACAACTATGCTAAGGATAAATTAATAATTCCCATAAAAAACAAAAAATATTCAAAGGAGCATTTAATTCTTTTATCATTAATATATCAGTTTAAAGGAAGTTTATCTATAAATGATATAAAAAAAATAATGAATCCAATTGTTAAATCATTAAGCGAAGGTGAAGAATTCCCCTTAAGAAAATTATACACAGAATACTTAGAAATATATGACGAAGATGTGAATAATTTTAAAAATACTGTTGATAAATCTATTGAGAATATTAAGCCTGAAGAGGATGGATATATAAGCAAGATGTTACTCCTAAGTTCTTTTATAAATATGAGCAATATGTATAGAAAACTTGCAGAAAGAATAGTAGATGATATTAGCTTAAGTGAAAAATAAATATAAAATATTATGACCTAAGAAAAAGTTTATAAAAGAATATTACTTTTTCTTAGGCCAAATTTTATTCTATTCCATATTTTTTACATTTTAACGATATAGTTCTATGGGTAAGCCCTAAAGCTTTACCAGCCTTATTATAACTTCCGTATTTCTCCATAGCTTTTTGAATGATTATTTTTTCATATTCTTCGAAAGGGAGTATCTCATCATCTAGTGGAAGAATAGAGGCTTTTTTTGATGATGTTATTCTAAAGTGATAAGGTAAATCTTTTGAAGAAATAAATTCATCTTCGCAAAGATTTATTGCCCTTTCAATTATATTTTCTAATTCTCTAATATTACCAGGCCAAGAATAATTTATTAACTCAGACAAAGCAGTCTTATCAATTCCCTTTATGTTTTTAGAAAGTTTGTCGTTGATTTTGATAATAAAATACTCAACTAAGGCAGGAATATCTTCTTTCCTATCTCTAAGAGGAGGAAGCTGCACGGATAATACATTTAATCTATAGTACAAATCCTCTCTGAAAGTTCCAGTTTGTATCATTTCTTCTAAGTTTCTATTAGTAGCAGTAATAACCCTAACGTCAATTTTTTGGGGGGTTATACCTCCTAAGCTTTCAATTTCTCTTTCTTGCAATACTCTTAATAGTTTTACCTGCATTGATAAAGGCATATCACCTATTTCATCTAAAAATATAGTACCGCCATCAGCAATAGAAAATTTTCCTGGCTTTGATTTTGTTGCACCAGTAAATGCCCCTTTCTCATAACCAAAAAGCTCGCTTTCTAAAAGATTCTCTGGGATAGCAGCACAATTAACTTTAATAAACGGTTTATCTTTTCTACTAGAATTATGATGGATGGCATTTGCGATTAATTCTTTACCAGTTCCACTTTCTCCTCTAACAAGCACGGTTGATGTACTTTCAGCTGCTTTTTTAGATACATAAATAACTTCCTTAAGAGAAGAGCTAATTCCAATAATTTCTGAAAAACCATTAGAAGCTAAGGTGTGCTTCTTTAATTCTTCTCTATAATATTCAACTTGTTCTTGAGATCGTTCAAGCTTACTTGCTAATTCCTTTATCTCGGAAACAACCTTTGAAGTTGAAAGAATTCCTTTAAAGTCACCATCTATAAATAGTGGAGTTATGGTTGAGATTATATCTACACCATTTTTAGTCCTAACTATATTTTCAATACGCTCTCTTTTTTCAAATGCCTTAACTCTTAACCCTTTTGGAGAAACTTCGAATATACTTTTTCCTATGTTCTCTGATATACTTCCTAAGTGATTGATGTAAGCAGGATTAATATAAGTTATTATTCCATTTTCATCGACGAAACAGATTAAATCGTGGGAAATCTCCATAATTTTAAGAAATTTTTCGTTTAATTCCTTCATACCAACAATATCAGAAACATCTTGAAAAACTCCACAGGCGCCTATAAGCTTAGATTTGCTTATAATTGGACTTCTGTTTACAGTTATTATTCTTCCATTAATATGTTGAATTTGCCCAAATTGTTTTTGTGGAGTAGCAATAACCGAAGGTAGTTTAGTATTTTCAACTGAGTCTTCAATAGGTTTCCCAATGGCATTAGAATGTTCAATTCCAAATACTTTTAGAGCATAATCATTAATATAGGTGATATTTGAATTTATATCAATAACAACAATTCCAATAGGTAAAGAGTCGAGTATTTGTTCATTTGCAATTTTGCTTTCTTCAATGAAAACGTCGATTTGCTCCATTAACTGAGATTCTAAATTGATTTTACTCATTATAAATGAATATAAAATATCGATAGCTTTTCTTGAAGCTTCATCATCATTTTTAGAACCAATTATTATAGTTTCATTACATCTGACTCTAAGGGAAAGCAAGGCTAACATAGAAAATGCTAACCAGTCAGTCTTTTGAGGTTTTTTTATATATAGATTAACGGAATATTTTGATTGCAACTTATCAACTTCATTTACTAGCATTGCAGCAACTCTTGTATGTAGACCATTTGGATCTAGAATAGCTATGTTTCTAGTGTACATAAAATCCTCCCTTTGATAAAAAGTATCAAAAAATATGTGCTTGATAAAAAGTATCAACGTCTATATTTTATCATAAATACTGAATATATCAATGTTTTAGATGAACATTGATACATTTTATCAATAATATTATAGAAAATAGAGCATATAATAATATTAGGTAAATGTGAGTTAAAATTTTTTAACATACTCTGGAAAAATTAAAATTAATTTAATTTAAAAAAACCTTTTCATTTGCTATATTTTTATTTTTTATGATATAATATATCCGATTGAGTTAAAATAAGCAAGTTGGCATGAGACTTGCTATATATTATATTGAATATTTTATTTAGAATTAATTATAAGTTTAGGCTTATTTGAATAAGGAGGATTCTAGTAATGAAAAAAGGAATTGCAGCTTCAAAAGGCTACGCAATAGGTAAGGCATTTATACAAGAACATGAAGAAATTGTTATAACTGACCAAAAGGTAAATGATATAGTAGAAGAAAAACAAAAGCTACATAATGCGTTAGACGCATCAAGAGAGCAATTGAAAAAAATAAAAGAAAAAGCAGTTAAAGAAATGGGTGCTGAAAAAGCAGAAGTTTTTGAAGCTCATATTACACTTCTTGATGATCCAGAATTTACAGGTCAAATGGAAATGGAAATTGAAAACACTAAAATAAATGCAATGAAAGCTGTTGAAGGAGTTACAAACACTTTCGTAATGATATTCGAATCTATGGATGACGAATATATGAGAGAAAGAGCAGCTGATATTAAAGACGTTTCTAAGAGAATTATATTAAACTTAGCAGGTAAAGGTGGAGAGGCATTCTCAATTACTGAAGAAAATACAATAGTAATTGCTCACGACTTAACACCTTCAGATACAGCTCAATTAGATAGAAGCAAGGTTATTGCATTCTTAACTAACATTGGTGGAAGAACTTCACACTCTGCTATTATGGCAAGAACATTAGAAATTCCAGCTGTTGTTGGATTAGGTGATATAACAGCTACAGTACAAAATGGAGATTTTGTTATAGTAGATGGTATCAAAGGTGAAGTTATAATTAATCCATCAGAAGAAGTTGTTAATGAATATAAAGCAAAAAGAGAAGCATTCATTAAGGAACAAGAAGAATTAAAGAAATTAATTGATGTTAAGACAGTTACTAAAGATGGTAAGAGAGTTGAAGTATGTGGAAACATCGGAAAACCAGAAGATGTAAACCAAGTATTAGCTAATGGTGGAGATGGTGTTGGATTATTCAGAACAGAATTCTTATACATGGATAGAGACAGTGCACCAACTGAAGATGAGCAATATGATTCATATAGATATGTTCTTCAAAAGATGGAAGGAAAACAAGTTGTAATAAGAACATTAGATATTGGAGGAGATAAAACTCTACCTTATCTACCATTACCACAAGAAATGAATCCATTCTTAGGATATAGAGCAATAAGACTTTGTTTAGATAGAAAAGAATTATTCAAGGTTCAATTAAGAGCATTATTAAGAGCATCAATCCACGGAAAGCTAGCAGTAATGTTCCCAATGATTTCAGGATTAGAAGAATTTAATCAAGCTAAAGAAGTTGTAGAAGAATGTAAAGCAGAATTAAGAGCAGAAGGTAAAGTATACTCAGAAGAAATCCAATGGGGAATAATGGTTGAAATTCCAGCAGCTGCTGTTTATGCTGATGAATTAGCTAAACATGTAGACTTCTTCTCAATTGGAACTAATGACTTAATTCAATATACTTTAGCAGCTGATAGAATGAGTGAAAAAGTATCATATTTATATAACCCAATGCATCCAGCAGTATTAAGATTAATAAAAATGACAATCGATGGTGCTCATAAGCATGGAAAATGGGTTGGAATGTGTGGAGAGATGGCTGGAGACGAAACAGCTATAGCAACACTTGTAGAATATGGATTAGATGAATTCTCAATGAGTGCATCATCTATACTTAACGCTAAGAAGATAATAATGGAGCAATAGAATATAGAGAGATAGCAAAAACGCTCTAAACCAAAATGCATTTTGAGAGGTGAATTTCACCTCTCCTTTTTTTATATAAATTGAAATTATCGAATGATAAAGGAATCGAGTGAAATAATAATTAATAGTTAATAAAAACATAAAATTTTTATAGAATTTTTAACTTAATAAATATATAATAAGAATATGATAAAATGAAGCAAGCTAATTGGGGATTTTAATATGATAAGGAGGGGGCTTTAAATGAAAAAAATCAAAATAGCCTTATTGGGTTTAGGGAATGTCGGTAGAGGAGTATGGAAAATAATAAATGAGAATGGCGAAGAAATAAGAAAACGTTCAGGCTATGATGTTGAAGTAGCAAAAATATTAGTTAGGGATAAAAATAAAGCTAGGGGAATAGATATTCCAGAAAGACTTCTTACCACTGATTATGAAGATATTATTCAAAATGATGAAATAAAAATTATTGTTGAACTTATGGGGGGAGTAAATCCCGCAAAAGAATATATGTTGCAGGCTATGAAACAAAAGAAGCATGTAGTTACTGCAAATAAAATGGTTTTAGCTACAGAAGGGGATGAACTTTTTGAAGCAGCAGATAGATTTGGAGTTATGTTCTATTATGAGGCTTCTGTTGCAGGTGGTATTCCAATTATTCAAGGGGTTAATGAAAGTCTTGCAGCGAATAAGATAGAGCAATTATATGGGATTGTAAATGGTACTACAAACTACATATTATCAAAAATGGAGCTAGAGAATTTAGATTTTGAAACAGCTCTAAAGGAAGCTCAAGAAAAAGGCTATGCTGAAGCTGACCCAACTTCGGATGTTGAAGGATATGATGCTGCATATAAATTAGGAATATTATCTTCATTAGCTTTTGGGGCAAAAGTAAATTTTGACCAAGTATATAGAGAAGGTATAACAAAGATTAATTCTACAGATATTAATTTTGCAAGAGAACTAGGTTTTGTTATTAAATTATTAGCTATAGCAAAGGATGAGGGAAATGAATTAGAATTAAGAGTTCATCCAACATTAATTCCAAAGACACATCCTTTAGCCAATGTACATGATTCTTTCAATGCTATATTTGTAAAAGGAAATGCAGTTGGAGAATTGATGCTTTATGGAAGAGGAGCGGGAGATTTACCTACTGGTTCTGCTGTTGTGGGAGACATTCTCTCAGTGCTTAGAAATGAAGGTAATTTAGAAAACTATTCCGCAGTTAAAAACAATTTGTGGAAAAGGGAAATAAAGCCTATATCAAAAATAAACCGTAGATATTATCTAAGAATCACTGTTACTGACAGACCAGGTGTATTAGGAGAAATAACAACTATTTTCGGAAAACATAACGTAAGTATGAAATCAATAATACAAAGAGGACGCGAAAAGGATAATGCAACATTGGTTATAGTAACACATCATACAAATGAAGGTGATTTAATGAATGCACTTGAACAGATAAAGGAGCTACAGGCTCTAGAAAGTGTAGATAATTTACTTAGAATAGAAAGTTTTAATAGTTAAGGGAAGTTCTTGAATGAACTTCTCTTTTTTTAGTAATGCTAGTTAGGATGGTATAAATAGATAGCTACATACTGAATTTATGGTATAATTTTTTTATACTATATTAAAGGGTGGATACAATATGAAGAACCAAGGAAACAAGTTGCATAATAAGGCAATGTATTATTACTCAAATGGCGAATTAGAAAAAGCTCTAAACATTTGTGAAAAAGGAATGTCATTAGGCTTATCAAATGCATCTTTAATTAACTTAAAAGGGCTTTTATTATATATTCAGGGAGATTATCAAGGAGCTAAAGCAACTTGGAGGATATGCAAGGATTTTAATAATGATGATATTGCAAAGAAATATTTACACGGATTAGAATTAGACTCAGATAAAGAAGGAATGTATAGGAAGGCTCTATCTCTATATAATGACGTTAAAATAGTTGAGGCTCTTGAGATATTGGATGATTGTGCCACATCTGATTTTAACTTTATTAACGTTAATGTTCTTAGATCGAAAGCATATATTAAGTTAGGAGAATGGGAAAAAGCACAATTCTATTTAATGAAGCTAAAGGAAAAAGATAAAAACAATAAATATATTAAGGAAATAGAGCAGGAAATTGCTCTGTTTACTGGAGAGAAAAAACATTTACCTATAAAACTAATTTCAGTTTTAGGTTCTATAGGTTTATTAGTAGCTATAGTAATATTTTTGAGAACACCAATACAAAATCTATTTACTAAAAAAGAACCTCCAAAGAACAATGTAGTAATTGAAGCAAAAGAAGATACTACAGCAAAGGAAAACAACCAGACCAAAGAAGAAGTAGTTACAAAAGATTGGAGTTTATTACAACCATACATAGATAAGAAAGATTATGATTCTATGCTTGATTTTATTCATGATGTAAAAATTGATAGTCTAGATGCTAATCAAAGAAAATTATACTTAGAAAGCAAAGATTTATTAGATAAAGATGGGATTAAATATTTTTATGATAAAGCAAATGGCTTTTTTAAGAATAAAGATTTTGTAAATGCTATTAGTGAGTATAAAAAAGCTTATGAAGTAAGTGAAGGAAACTATCTTAGAGAACATATTTCATATCTAATAGCAACTTCTTATGAAAGTAATCAACAAGTGGATAAGGCTATTGAGGCATATAAAGACTATCTTAAAGAAAATGAAAAAGGTGAGTATGCTGCAGAGGTTAATTATAGATTGGCTATATTAAATAAAAACATAAATAAAGATGAGAGTGTAAAATATGCTAACGTAATTAAAAGTACATATAAAAATTCAATGTATTACAATTCTAAAATTAAAGGAATACTAGGAGAGTAGGAGAACCTTTAATAAAGTTCCCACAGTCTTATTATATTTAATTAGGAAGTGGTAGAATGATTACTATTATAAAAAATACAGAGATATATTCCCCTGAATACTTGGGAAAAAAAACACTTGTACTTGCAAATGATAAGATAGAAGGAATATATGATGAAATAGATATACCAGATAAGTTTCTAGATATTAATGTCGTTGACGGTACAAACATGATAGCTATTCCTGGATTTATAGACTCTCATGTCCATATAATGGGTGCAGGAGGAGAAGGTGGGTTTAGAACTAGAACTCCAGAAATACCATTAAGTGAGTTTGTGAAAGCTGGAACTACAACTGTAGTAGGGTGTATAGGAACAGACGGAATATGCAGAGGTATGAGAGGGTTAATTGCAAAGTGTTATGCATTAGAGGAAGAAGGAATAACAACCTATTGTTATACAGGTTCTTATGAAATTCCGGTTAGAACCTTAACTGACAGTGTGAAAGGTGATATTATGCTTTTGCATAAAGTAATAGGAGTTGGAGAAATAGCACTTTCAGACAATAGAAGCTCACAACCTACGTATGAAGAATTTTTAAATGTGGTAGCTGAAGCTAGAGTAGGAGGATTACTTTCAGGAAAAGCAGGGATAGTGAATGTACATTTAGGTGATGGAGCTAGAATGATGGAATACTTATTTAGACTAGTGGAAAGCTCAGAGATTCCAGTAACACAGCTATTACCTACACATGTAAATAGAAATGAGAGACTTTTCTTAAAAGCTATTGAGTATGCAAGTAAAGGTGGATATGTAGACTTGACAACTGCATCAGATCCTAATTTTTTAGAAGATACTGAAGTTAAGGCAAGTAGTGGTTTGAAAAGAATGCTAGAGTCTGGAGTTCCAGAGGATAGAATTACATTCTCTTCGGATGGAAATGGAAGTATGCCTAGGTTTAATGAGAAAAGGGAAATGATAGGACTTGGAATATGTTCGCTTTCATCTTTATATAGAGAATTTAAGGATTCGGTATTGAAAGAAGGGATACAGCTAGAGAAGGCACTAAAGGTGGTAACATCCAATGTGGCGCGTGTATTAAAGCTTAGTTATAAAGGCAGAATTGAAAGTGGAAAAGATGCAGATATACTTTTACTGGATAAAGAAAACTTGAATATAATAACAATGTTTGCAAAAGGCAAGAAATTGAAAGAAAACGGAAAGATATTAGTAAAAGGAACATTCGAAGGCTTTTAATGTAATATAATTTTGCATTATATATGATGTTGACAAATTATATAAGTAAACATATAATTAATTAAAACGACATACCCTTAGGGGGTATAACATGGAGGTATAAAAATGATTCACTTAGAAGAAAAAGATTTTGATAATGAAGTAAGAAACTATGATGGAGTAGTATTGATTGATTTTTGGGCTACATGGTGTGCGCCTTGTAAAATGATTGCACCTATTGTAGAAGCACTTTCAAAAGAAATTACAGAAGTTAAATTTGCTAAGGTTGATGTGGATAAAAATCCTGCTATTGCAAATGAATTTAAAATAGCATCAATTCCAACCCTAAAGATATTTAAAGCTGGAGAAGTTGTAGATACATTAGTAGGATTTAGACCAAAGGAAGAAATTGAAGCATTAATTAGAAAACATTTATAATTTGAGGTGTACTATGAGTGAAAGGTACGATATTGCAATTATAGGCTCAGGACCAGCTGGGTTATCAGCCGCGATTAATGCTAAAATACGTAACAAGAAATATATTATTTTTGGTAATAAGGAATTAAGTACTAAATTAATCAAAGCACCAAAGGTAAATAATTATTTAGGATTGCCAGGAGTTAAAGGTGTAGAGCTTAAGGATGCATTTCAGAAGCATATTGATGAAATGGGAATAGAAATTACTTATGAAAGAGTAAATAATGTATATGCTATGGGTGAATATTATTCACTTATGGTAAATGATAAAATATATGAAGCTACAACAGTAATTTTAGCTACTGGAGTTGAATTTTCAAGACCTATTGAGGGAGAAGAGACTTTCTTAGGAAAAGGTGTTGGATACTGTGCAACCTGTGATGCTCCTTTATATAGGGGAAAAGATGTTGCAATAATCGGATATAATTCAGAAGGCGAAGAGGAAGCTAACTATGTATCAGAATTAGCGTCTAAAGTATATTATATTCCCATGTATAAGGGAGAATTTAATATAAATTCCTCAATAGAAGTTATTGAGGATATTCCTGAAAGAGTTATTGGAGATGGATCAGTTACAAAACTTCAATTAAAGAAATCAGAAGTAACTGTTGATGGGATATTCTTTTTAAGAGATTCTATTTCGCCAGCACAATTAGTTCCAGGACTTAAAATTGAAGATGATCATATCTATGTAGATAGAACTATGAGCACTAATTTAAAAGGTTGTTTTGCTGCAGGAGACTGTATTGGTAAGCCTTACCAATACATAAAAGCTGCTGGAGAAGGTTTAATAGCTGCTTTAAGTGCAGTTTCTTATTTAGATAAGATAAAATAAGAATAGAGGTGAAAAAGTATAATGCTTTTTCACCTCTATTCTTAAATGCGAAAGAAGACATGATTTCCTATATTTTTTACTTTTTTCTTTTCTATATTTTTCATCCAATTACTTGTTGAAATAACTGGATTATAGAAGAACAAGGCATCATTTGTAGGGTCTACTCCTCTTATTGCTTCATAAACAGCAGTATAAGAATCTTTATCAGGTGTAACATTTATTGTACCGCCTTTGACACAAGAGAAGGCATTCTTTTGCTTTATGACTCCTTCAATGGTTCTAGGAAACTTTGGATTAGTTACTCTGTTAAGAATAACTGAGGCTACAGCAATTTTACCTTCTAAGGGTTCTCCTTTAGATTCTGCATAAACTACCATAGCCATCAAATCAATATCTTCTTTTGTAATGTACAGAGTTTTACTATTATAAGAAAAAACCTCAACAACTTCTTCTTTTTCCTTATATAAGTCTTTAGCTTCGTTATTATTAACTGCTAATATTCTGCTCTCCCCAAGTAAGATGTCTTTTTTTATAGGGATTGCGCTTTGTGTATCAGTTATACTTTCCATTGCACATACCCTAATTCCGCTTAAATAAAAGAAAAAGGTTAAAAAGAAGAATGAAAATAAATATAATTTTTTCATGTTTCTCCTCCTTTTGGATAAACCCTGTTCGGAAATAGTTTAACCAATTTTAAGTGGATAATACATTTTTTATTTAATAATATTAGAATATTTTTCTTTATAAGTATTTAATGAGGAAATTAGGTCTTGTCTTTTGGAGAAAGCATTGTCATAAATGTCATCAATATTCTTATCATATGAAGGAGAAGAAGATTCACTTACAATAGTTTCGCGCATAGAATTTAAGTATATTGAGCAAAGGTTAATTATAGATTGAAAATCCTCATAACTAGAATATAAAGATTGAGGTACAGATAATGTAGAGCAATCTTTTAGTAACTCTTCTAATGTTGCTTGTTTTTTGTATATATCATTTAGAATATTATCTAGGGAACCTTTAGTATCATAGCAATGAGTTAATGCTGGCTTTAAATCTTGAGTCAATAAACTTGCGCTTGCATAAAACTTATTAAGAGCATAATTATAGTCACTTTGTATAAGCTTTGTTATATCGGAGTTCAATAAATCTTTTGATGTATCCAATAAATTAGTTAACAGTTGATTGTTAAATTCATAAAAGTTATTAAAACCTGAAAGTTTAGAAACTATGCTTTTGTGTGAATCATAAAAATCTTTTATATCCTCGAGATTTTGAATTGAAGAAGTAAGGTTCTTAATATATTCAGGCGAAGAATTTGATTTATCTTTAAGAAGATTAAAATTAGAATAAAAATTTTTGTAAAGCTCTAAAAGAGGTAAATAATCTGCATATTTACCAGATAAGGCGCTAGACTTTTTGTAAGCTTCATCTAATTTTAGTGCAGAGGATTGTCCAATAGTGTAAGAGGAGTTAAAATCGTATTTTTCTTCTTTTAAAAGAGTATCATATGATGTATTAATAGTAGTAAGTGTATTTAATAGCTTGGATGTTTTATTTTGTGAGATAAAGTAATTTGCTATAAAGAAGGATATAAGTATTAAGGTTATGGCTATAATAATTAGATAATAAAAGTTCTTTTTTAATTTCATTGATGCCTCCACATAAAAAATATTATATTTTAATATTATGTTAATTTGGAAAAATTAATTCTAATTTATTAATAATTTCCTTAGAGTTATATATTAAGAATCTGCAAATTGGTGTATAATCTAAAGTAGAGAAGCTATATTGTAAGGGGTGAGATGAGGTGCAAGATTTCTTGAATTTAACTGTAAATACAATTAAAAATATATCCGTTTGGTCTGTTTTGGATATTTTAGTTGTTGCTTTTATATTTTATAAAGGATATATGCTTATTAAAGAAACTAGAGCTGAGCAATTATTAAAGGGCATTATCTTAATTGTGGCACTTATTCCAATTAGTTACGTATTGAGATTAAATATGCTTTATGTAATCCTTAGTAAAACAATAACAATTGGAGTGTTAACAATAGTAATTATATTTCAGCCAGAGATAAGAAGAGCACTAGAGCATTTAGGCAGAACAGCCTTTGATGATATTCATCCCATTCAAGATAAAGAAGAATTAGGTAAAGTAATTAATGAGATAGTTAATGCAGTAGAATCTCTATCAAAATCTAAAACAGGAGCATTAATAGCAATTGAACAGAGCACTGGGTTAGGAGAAGTTATACAAACAGGAACAAAAATAGATGGGATAGTCTCTTCAGCCATATTAGAAAATATTTTTGTGGTTAATACGCCATTGCATGATGGGGCAACAATTATTAGAGAAAACAGAATAATAGCATCCGGGTGTGTACTCCCTTTAACAGGAAATGGGGAGATAAACAAGAAACTTGGAACAAGGCATAGAGCTGGAATAGGGATTTCAGAGGTATCAGATGCAATAATTGTTATTGTATCAGAAGAAACAGGTACAATTTCCTTAGCTATAAATGGCAGATTAACAAGAAATTATGATAAAGAGAAACTAAGAACTGTTCTAACAAAAGTAATTGAAAGCAAGCAAAATAGAAGGGTTAAAACTGCTGGGGAAAGGGTGAAAACATGGATCAAAAAGTTAGCAAAAGGCAACAAATAATAATACAAATAATTTGTGTAATACTTTCTTTTGGTTTATGGCTATACATATCAAATGTTGAAAGTCCTGTCAGGACATATACCCTTGAAAAAGTACCTGTGGAGATTTTGAATGAAGGCACATTAAAAAATTCAGGTTTGGTGTTAGAACCAAATCAAAAAGTATACGTGGATTTAAAGTTAGAAGGACCATCATCGGAAGTATATTCCGTAAAAAAGGAACAGTTTAAAATTACTGCAGATCTTGAGTCATATGCTTTAAAAAAAGGTCAAAATAATGTTCCTGTGGAGATAGTAGATTATCCCTCAAATATAAATATAAAAAATGACGGGTTTTTGAGAGTCACTATAGTAATAGATCAATTAGAAACTAAAACCATATCAATTAAAAATGAATTGAATATTTCTACCAGAAAAGAATATTATGCAGGCGAACCAACCTTATCAGCAAATAAAGGAACAATTTCAGGACCATCGAAATATGTGAATTCTGTAGCAAGTCTTGTAGCTAAAGGAGACTTCTTAAATTTAGACAAGGATTTTTCAACATCTGTAAAATTAGTTCCAGTGGATAGTAGTAATAATACGGTAGGAAATATAAATATAGAGCCAGCTAATATTGATGTAACAATACCAGTTAGACAATTAAAACCTATTAAGGTTAATGTCATAACTACGGGTAATCTTCCAAGTGGACTATCATTAAAATCTATATTACCTGAAAATGAATATATTGAGCTTCAGGGCAATGAAGGGGTTATAGATAACATTGCTTCAATAGATACTGAAGCAATTGACTTATCCAAGATAACTTCAAGTGGAAGTGTTACGGTTAATTTGAAGTTCCCAAATGGAGTTACTTCTCAAACTAAAGCAGTTAATGTTGATATTCAGTTAGAAAAAATAATAAGCAAAGATATCATGGTACCAATTACTGTGAAATCATTAGGAGATGGGTTAGCATCTTCATTGAATAAAACGCAAGTAAAGGTAACAATAAGTGGTTTAGAAAGTAATGTTAATAAAATTACACCTGATATGTTTAAAGGTGAAATAGATTTATCAAGCTTGGGAGAAGGAACTTATGATTTAACACCTAAGATAACGTCAAGTAATTCTAATAATATTACAATTTCACCACCAGAAAAAGTTACAGTTGTAATAACGAAAAAGTAGAATTTTTAAAAGGTAAAAGGAAGAAATTATAGCTATAATGCAACATATAATTTCTTCCTTAAAATTTACTGAAGACTTTTTTTATGTTAAAATAACCTTTATGTCTATATAGATTATTAGGAGGACTTATGGCAATTAGAATAAATAATTTAACATTAAATATAGAAGAGGATAATTCATCCTTAACAAAAAAAGTTGCAAAGAAGTTAGGAATAGGGGTAAAAAGCTTACCTGAAATTAGAATAATAAAGGAATCAATAGATGCTAGAAAAAAGGATAGTATAAAGCTTAATTATTGCATTGAAGTTTCTATGGAAAATGAGGAACAATTAGTTAAGAGTATAAATGATAAAGATGTAAAAATAGAAGACGAAGTATATGAAGAAGAATTTAACTTAGGAACTAAAAAATTAAACACTAGACCTGTAGTAATTGGTATGGGTCCTGCAGGATTATTTGCAGCTCTTTTACTAGCTAGAAAAGGATATAGGCCAATAGTTTTTGAAAGAGGAGAAGATATAGATAATAGAAGTAAGACAGTGGATTTATTTTGGGCAGACGGGACGCTAAAAGAAAATTCAAATGTACAATTTGGAGAAGGTGGAGCAGGGACATTTTCTGATGGTAAGTTGACTACTAGAATAAAAGATGCTAGATGCAGTTATGTACTTAAGGCATTGGTTAAAGGTGGGGCACCTGAAGAAATAATATATAAGGCTAAGCCTCATGTTGGAACAGATATACTAAAAGAGGTTGTGAAAAATATAAGGGAAGAAATAAAGTCTTTAGGAGGAGAAGTAAACTTTAATTCTACCTTGAATAATATAACTATGGAAAATGGAAAAATAAAAGAGATACAAGTAGATGAAATGAAAATCTCCTGTGAAACTCTTATTTTAGCAATTGGGCATAGTTCAAGGGATACTTATGAAATGTTAAATAGATGTGGAATACATATGGAACAAAAACCATTTGCCATAGGAGTTAGAGTTGAACATCCTCAGGAACTAATTGATAAAAATCAGTATGGAAAATATGCAGGACATCCCAAACTGCATGCAGCAGAATATAGACTTTCGCATACATCTAAAGAAACTGGAAGAGGGGTATACTCTTTTTGTATGTGTCCTGGTGGCTTAGTAGTAGCAACAGCTTCAGAAGAGGGAAGATTAGTTACAAATGGTATGAGCTATCATGCAAGAGATAAGCAAAATGCTAATTCAGCAATAGTAGTGACTGTAGCACCAGGAGATTTCGAAAGTAAATCTCCGTTAGCAGGCATAGAATTTCAAAGAAAATATGAGGAATTAGCATACAAAGCTGGTGGAGGAAGCTTTATTGCACCAGTACAATTGATAGGAGATTTTTTAAAGGATACAAGATCACAAAAAATTGGTAGCGTCATGCCTAGTTATAAACCGGGTTATGAATTAACAGATATGAGAAAATGCTTACCTGAATTTGTTGTAAATTCTCTTAAAGAAGGACTAGTAGCCTTTGATAGAAAAATAAATGG
The DNA here is from genome assembly GCF_022324735.1 of Clostridium sp. YIM B02551. Lineage (NCBI taxonomy): Bacteria > Bacillati > Bacillota > Clostridia > Eubacteriales > Clostridiaceae > Clostridium > Clostridium sp. YIM B02551. The sequence goes on from NZ_JAKGTF010000012.1 coordinate 99,245, forward strand.
TTTTGCTGAAGAAAATGCAATAATGACTGGAATCGAAACAAGAACATCTGCACCAGTTAGAATTCCTAGAAATGAAGATCTTCAAAGTATATCTTTAGAAGGTTTATATCCTGCAGGAGAAGGGGCAGGATATGCAGGAGGCATTATATCTGCAGCTGTGGATGGGTTAAAGGTAGCTGAAAAATTAATTAAAAAATATGCGCCATGTTAAATGGTATAAGAATAATATAGCTTCTAAAATTTTAGAAGCTATATTATGTATAATGAATTATATATAATCTAAATTTTCTGAAAAATAATGTTTTGTGTATTTTTTCTGATAAAATAGAAGTGGATATTTTTAAAATGAATTGTTATAAAATTAACAATTTATTTCACAAAATATACCTTAAACAACTAAATGTGTAAGAAAAGTATTTAAAATAAATTAAAGAGGTGTAATAATGAGCAAGAATTTTGACGATTTATTATCAAAGTTACAAAGTGTAAAAACAAAAAAAGTTGCAGTCGCTGTTGCGCAAGACGAACCAGTACTTGAGGCTATTAAAGAAGCAAAGGAACAAGGTTTTGCGGATGCTATTTTAGTAGGGGATAAAGTTGAGATTGAAAAAATAGCTAAAAAGATAGACATGGATTTAATGAAGTTTGAAATTATTCATGAAGCAGATGTTAAAAAGGCAGCTTTATTTGCTGTTCAATTGGTATCAAGTGGAAAAGCTGATATGGTAATGAAAGGCTTAGTTGATACAGCTACATTTTTAAGAAGTGTTTTAAACAAAGAAGTTGGATTAAGAACTGGAAAATTAATGTCTCATGTAGCAGTTTTTGAAGTTGATAAGTTAGATAGATTACTATTTTTAACTGATGCTGCATTTAATACTTACCCAGATCTTAAAGCTAAAATTGATATAGTAAATAACTCAGTTAAAGTTGCTAGAGCATGTGGAATTAAACTTCCAAAGGTAGCACCAATTTGTGCAGTTGAGGTAGTAAATCCAGATATGCCAGCTACAGTAGATGCAGCACTATTATCTAAAATGTCAGAAAGAGGACAAATTAAGGGATGCGTAATTGATGGACCTCTAGCATTTGATAATGCTTTATCAGAAGAAGCAGCTCATCATAAAAATGTTACTGGAGAAGTTGCAGGAAAGGCAGATATATTCTTATTACCAAACATAGAAACAGCAAATGTAATGTATAAATGTTTAACATATCTTTCTCATTCAAGAAACGGAGGATGCTTAGTAGGAACTTCAGCCCCAGTTATATTAACTTCTAGAGCAGATTCTGTTGAAACTAAGGTTAATTCAATAGCACTTGCAGCACTAGTTGCAGAAAGTAAATAATTATTTAAGGAGGATTATAAAATGGCTTACAAACTATTAATCATTAATCCAGGCTCTACATCTACAAAGATAGGTGTTTATGAGGATGAAAAGGAATTATTTGAAGAAACATTAAGACACTCAGCAGAAGAAATAGGTAAATATGCATCAATTTTTGAACAAAAGGATTTTAGAAAAGAAGTAATTCTTAAAGTTTTAGCAGATAAAAACTTTGATATTAAATCCCTAAGTGCTGTAGTAGGTAGAGGTGGAATGCTAAAACCTATACCTGGTGGTACTTATAATGTAAATGAAGCTTTACTAGCAGATTTAAGGGTAGCAGCATATGGTCAACATGCTTCAAATCTTGGAGCTATATTGGCTAATGAAATAGCTAAAGAAATAGGAGTAAAAGCATTTATAGTTGATCCAGTTGTTGTTGATGAATTAATAGATGTAGCTAGATTATCAGGAGTACCTGAACTTCCAAGAAAATCTATATTCCATGCACTAAACCAAAAAGCTGTAGCAAAGAGATATGCTAAAGAACATAATAAAAAATATGAAGATGTTAACTTAGTTGTTGTTCATATGGGCGGCGGAGTATCTGTAGGAGCTCATAAAGCTGGTAGAATTATTGATGTAAATAATACTTTAGATGGAGAAGGTCCTTTTTCTCCAGAAAGAGCTGGATCAACTCCTGCTGGAGACTTAATTAAGTTATGCTTTAGTGGAAAATACACTGAAGAAGAACTTTATAAGAAGATTGTTGGTAAAGGCGGATATGTAGCTTACCTAAATACTAACGATGCTAGAGACGTTTCAAAATTAGTAAACGAAGGAAATGAAGAAGCAAAGTTAGTTTATGGAGCATTTATTCATCAAGTTACAAAAGCTATAGGAGAATATTCAGTAGTATTAGAAGGTAAAATAGATGCTATAATTCTTACTGGTGGTATCGCATATGGTAAGGAAGTTACTGAAGCTATAGAAAAGAAAGTTAGCTGGATTGCACCAGTTGTAGTATATCCAGGAGAAGATGAACTTTTAGCTTTAGCTCAAGGTGCTATAAGAGTACTTAGCGGAGAAGAAACAGCTAAAGAATATTAAAATAGAATTATTATATAGTTTAAAAGAGTAGAAATTAGTTGATTTCTGCTCTTTTTTTCTAAATATTTCATTTTTATGAAGGAATCTTAGGATTTTTATACTTTTATTTTAAGAAAAACTTAAGGGAATGTTAATTTTATGGTTAGAAGTTATTGGTAACATAAATTAGGTGAAGGGAGGAAGATGTATGAAAGTATTAGAAGTAAAAAACGTAAAAAAGAAACTAGGAAAAAAAGAAATTATAAAGGGTGTTTCTTTTTCTGTGGAAGAAGGAGAGATATTTGGGTTTTTAGGACCAAATGGTGCAGGTAAAACCACAACTATAAGAATGCTTGTAGGACTTATTGCCCCAAATGAAGGAACTATACAAATATTAGGGCATGATATACAAAAAGATAGGGAAAAAGCATTAGCTAATTTAGGTGCGGTAGTTGAAAATCCAGAACTTTATGGATACTTATCAGGAAGAGAAAATCTTATGCAAATCGCAAGAATAAGAAAAGTACCAAAGGAAGAAGTTGAAGAAGTTATTAAGCTTATAGGGTTAGGAAATAGAATAGAGGATAAAGTTAAAAAATATTCATTAGGAATGAAGCAAAGGCTTGGTTTAGGAGCAGCATTACTAGGAAACCCAAAGCTTATGATATTAGATGAACCTACAAATGGATTAGATCCATCTGGAATACTTGATTTTAGAGAAATAGTTAAGAATGCAGCAAAAGAAAGAGGAATGTCTGTATTTGTTTCTTCGCATATATTAAGTGAAGTACAACATTTGTGTGACAGAGTTGCATTTATTAATGGTGGAGAAATTAAATCAGTTGAGATGGTAAATGAGGATGGAGTAGCAACACAAAAAGATACTATGGTTATTGTTACTACTGATGATGATAAGGCTGTTAAAATTATAAAGGAATTAGGAATTATTCATAGTGTTAATATATACGATGGAGAAGTAGTAGTTTCCATAGATAAAGGTAATTCTCCTAAATTAATACAAGAATTAGTAGCTAAGGATATAGAAATTATAGAGATTTATAGAAAACACAAGGGGTTAGAACAGAGATATATGGAACTTGTGGAAGGAGGGATAAGGTAATGTTATTTACGTTAACTAAAAATGAATTAAGAAAGATATTTGGAAGAGGAAAAACCTATGTGGTTTCAATATTATTTGTAGCCTTTGTAGCACTATTGTTTATCGGGAGTAACATAAGTGAAAACAGAGCTAAAAAAGCAAATTCACCTGAAGGAAGAGTAGCATCCTTAAAAGAAAGTATAAGCTGGTTGGATCAAGATATGAAGCAGCTTGAGTCAAAATCAAGTTCTGATAGTAGCGTGGAGGCAAAGAAGAATGATCTTAAAGCAAGCAGAGATAGAGCTCAGGCAGCACTAGATAAATTAGAAAAACAAATAAAAGAAGGTAAAGTTACAGATGATTGGAGGACAAATTTAGATGAAGAAATAACTAGCTTAAAGCAACAAATAAATGATGAAACACAACCTGATAGGTATAAGGCTCAACTTAAAACAAGATTAGATGAACTAAATTATTATAAGGCCAATGATTTAAAACCTATAGAATCATGGCAGATTAAAGGATTTAATTTTATTGAAGGAATTATGCAAATATTAGGAATGGTATTCTTAGCAGTAGGTATTGCGATATTTATGAGTGATATGGTTTCAGGAGAATTTACGCCTCCAACTATGAAATTCTTAATAATACAACCAGTATCAAGAGCAAAGGTATTATTATCAAAGTTTATTGCAGTAGTGGTAAGTTGTGTAAGTTTAATATTATCAATTGAGATTGTGGCATTCTTATTAATAGGATTATTTAAGGGCTTTGGATATGCAAAAATGCCTATGATGTTTAATACAAAATATGCTTTTGATATGAGCAAAGTACAAGACGGTGCGCATCCACTAGTTCAAGTTGCTGGGACGGGAGAAATGATACCACAGTGGAATTTTACAATTAGAATGTTTCTCCTTCAGATATTATTTATAATTGTATGTTGTTCATTTGTATTTTTAATTTCATCACTATTTAAAACTAGTATGATTTCTATGGCAGTAACAACATGTGTGTTTGTACTTGTACAGATATTATCCCAAGTTTTATCGCCAGTTAAAAAAATAGCTAATTTCTTATTTACATCTTATGGAGATGCAGGGGGACTTTTAAGTGGAAGCATGGCAGTCCAATATAATAATCCTAATATGACCTTAGCCTTTGGGATAGCAGTAATGGTAATAACAACTATAGTATTCTATATAATATCTCATGTGGTATTCACTAAGAGAGATATATTAATATAATTATATATTCCTCAATTAATGGATAAACTTATGATATAATTTAAGTAAATATTTAGCTATTGAGTTAAATTCTTATAAGATTGTAGGAGGAATATTATGAGCTTGAATTGGAGTTTAAAAGAACTATACGAATCATTTGAGAGTATAGAATTTAAAGAGGATCTAAAGAATACTAGTAGTTTGATTGAGGAATATAATGCTTGGGTAAGCAAAATAACAAGTAATTATGAAGATTTATTAAATAAAATAGAAAACTATATAGAGAAAACTAGTGAATTAAAGAATTATTTCTTTAAGCTTGGTTCTTTTATAGAACTTTCATTAAGTGTAAACACTAAGAATTCAGAAGCATTAAAAGCATCTGATATACTAAATCAAAATTTAAGTAATATGGCAGAAGCAAATGCAAAATTAGATAAATGGATTGGAGGAATAAAACATATTGATAAGTTAATTTCTTCATCTAAGGTTCTAAAGGAATATGAATTCTTCTTAAAAGAAAAAATTGAGATGGATAAATATGTTCTTAGTGATAAAGAAGAGGGCGTTATAGCTAAAATGCAGAATACAGGATCTACTGCTTGGCTGAAACTTAAAGATTCACTAATTTCAAATCTACAAGTAGAAATAGAGATGGATGGAGAAATTAAGGAATTACCTTTAACTGTTATACTTACAATGGCCTATGATAAAGATAAAAAAGTAAGAGAAAAAGCTTATGAGGCTGAAATTAAATCTTACAAAAAAGTTGAAGATGGAGTAGCAGCTGCGTTAAATGCAATTAAGGGAGAAGCACTTACTATAAGTGATATGAGAGGATATAAATCACCTTTAGAGATGACTCTTATAAATTCTAGAATGGAAGAAAAAACTTTAAATGCAATGATGACAGCAATGAAAGAGTATCTTCCAAGCTTTAGAAAATACTTGAGAAGAAAAGCTGAATTATTAGGATATAAAAATGGCCTTCCATTCTATGAATTGTATGCTCCAGTATCAGAGGTTGATATGGAATTTGACTGTGAAAAAGGAAAGGCTTTTGTGGAAGATAATTTCAGAACCTTTAGTAAGCATCTCGGAGATTTTGCAAGAAGGGCTTATGAAAATGAATGGATAGATTTCATGCCAAAGGAAGGAAAGGTAGGTGGGGGTTTTTGTGAAAATCTTCACTTCATAGGAGAAAGTAGAATACTTTTAAACTATGGAAATTCTTTTAATGATGTTGTCACACTTGCGCATGAATTAGGTCATGGATTTCATGGTGAATGCCTAGGGAAAGAAAAAGTATTAAATTCTGATTATCCAATGCCAATTGCAGAAACAGCATCAACTTTCTGTGAAACAATAGTAAAAAAAGCAGGAATTAAGAGAGGAAATCCTGAAGAAGCCTTCTCAATACTTGAAACAGAAATAAGCGGATGTACTCAAGTAATAGTTGATATATATTCAAGATTCCTTTTTGAAAGTGAAGTATTTGAGAGAAGAAGAAATGGAGCATTATCTGCAGATGAAATTAAAGAGATAATGATAAATTCACAAAAAGAAGCCTATGGAGATGGATTAGATGAAAAATATCTTCATCCATATATGTGGACTTGGAAACCTCACTATTATTATGTAGACAGTAATTTTTATAATTTCCCTTATGCATTTGGATTATTATTTGCAAAAGGATTATATGCTAAGTATTTAAATAGCGGGGATAAGTTCACAGAAGACTATGAGAAATTATTAGCTATTACAGGGAAAAATAAGCTTGAAGATGTGGCTAAGGTTATGGAAATTGATATTACAAATGCAGATTTCTGGAGAAGTTCTCTTAAGACAATTGAAGAAGATATAGAGGAATTTATAGAACTAAGCAAAAAAATAAAATAATATTTTAAATTAAAATGGAAGCTAAATTTGAAGGGTACTTAAAAATTAGCTTCCATTGATATTATAATATAAGAAAATTAAAAAATAACTTAAGAGGATTATTAGTTGTGAAATTTTGTTAAAGGTTGTAAAATAGTATTATTAATAACAAGAGGTGATTCTGTGAGAACTTCGCTTAATATAACTAATAAACTTACTATGCTTAGTGAGATGAGCAATGACTCAACATTTCAAATACTTCAATATGACGCATTAGAAGGTGGCAGCGATATAGATAATGCCATCAAACTAAAATATATGAGGGATGCTGGAATCAAATTAAAGCAGGTTAGGATTATTTTAGATGAGAGCTCTGTGAATATAGGCCCAGGAACTTTAAGCTATATGAAGGGCGACATAACTATTAGCAATAAAGTAGGCGGCGTAGTTGGATTGGGTAAAAAAATATTTGCAAGTAAAGTTACAGGAGAACCTTTATTTAAGCCACAGTGTGAAGGTACAGGTGAGATATTTTTAGAACCTAGCTTTGGACATTTTGCACTAATAGAGTTAGAAGATGAAGAAATAATAGTTGATGATGGATTATTTTTTGCATGTGAAGGTAGTATTGAAGTAGGGGCTGCTAGAGTCAGGAGAATTAGTGCAATGGCTTTTGGTGAAGAAGGATACTTTCAAACTAAACTTTCAGGAAGTGGAATAGTTGTTTTAGAAATACCTGTTCCAGAAAAAGAAATTTTTAAGTGTACATTGATAAATGATACTTTAAAAGTAGATGGTAATTTTGCTATACTAAGAAGTGGTGAAATTGAATTTACTGTTGAGAAAAGTACTAAATCAATAGTTGGAACTGCAACTGCAGGAGAAGGATTACTTAATGTTTATAGAGGAACAGGACAAATATGGCTTATTCCAACTAAAAATATATATAATGAGCTAAAGACAAAGGGGTTAGAATATGAATCTAAGCCTCATGGTGATATAGATACGAATGTTTAAAGCTCAAAAAGTTTGTAAGGAGGAAGAAAAATGAGTATCGAAGTTGTTATATCTTTAGTATTAGTAGGAGCACTTTTAATCGGTGGAATTATTATGAATATAAAAATTGAAAAGTTAGAGAAGATGAATAAGTTAGAAGAAAAAAAGAATAAATAGAACATTAGGGGGTGGCTTTAGGATAGAGCTACCCTTAATTACGGACACTTTTATAGAGTTATGCATATAGTGAAATAAGTGATTTCAAAGGGAATTATAGGGTTTTGTGAAAATGTTTATATTGTAAAGTTGTATCAAGTAAGTATTTTTTGTATAATTATATTTGTGAAAAATTTATTACTTAAAACGAAAGAGTGAGGTAATTTTATATGGGAAGAATGTTTGGAACAGATGGGGTAAGAGGAATAGCAAATACTGAGCTTACATCAGAGCTAGCATATAACTTAGGTAGAGCAGGAGCTTATGTGTTAACGGAGGGAACTCATAAACCGAAGATTTTAGTTGCTAAAGATACTAGAATTTCAGGAGATATGTTAGAATCAGCATTAATAGCAGGTATACTTTCTGTTGGAGCAGAAGCTATTTCATTAGGGGTTATACCAACACCAGCTGTGGCATACTTAACAAGAAAATATGGAGCAGATGCAGGAGTAATGATTTCAGCATCTCATAATCCAGTTGAATATAATGGAATTAAGTTTTTTGATGATAAAGGATATAAACTTTCTGATGAATTAGAAGATGAAATACAAAGAGTAATAGAAACAGGATTTAAAGAAGTACCTTCTCCAATAGGACCTGATTTAGGAAGAAGAATAGAAGAAGTAGGTGCGCTAGAAGATTATATAGAATTTGCTAAAGAAACTATTTCTGTAGATTTGAGAGGAGTAAAGGTTGCATTAGATTGTGCTAATGGGGCATGTTATTCAGCTGCAGTTAAAGCTTTCAGAGATCTTGGAGCAGAGGTATATGTAATAAATGATAATCCAGATGGAACTAATATAAATGAAAAATGTGGATCAACACATCCTGAAGAGTTAATGGATTATGTAGTTAGAAAAGGGTGCCATGTAGGTTTTGCATTTGATGGAGATGCTGATAGATGTTTAGCGGTAGATGAAACTGGTAAATTAATTGACGGTGATTTTATAATGGCTTTATGTGCAAAGCATCTTAAGGAATTGGGAAGATTAAAGGATGACACTTTAGTTGTTACAGTAATGAGTAACTTAGGACTAATGCTTGCTTGTGAAAAGGAAGGAATCAAAACATCTATAACTAAGGTTGGAGATAGATACGTTTTAGAAGAAATGATGAAAAGTGGTCATGTATTAGGTGGAGAACAATCAGGACATATTATATTCTTAGAATATAATACTACTGGAGATGGACTAGTTACTGCTTTGCAAGTTGCTTCAACAATTAAGAGAAGTGGAAAATCATTAAGCGAATTAGCAGGTATAATGCATCAATTGCCACAGGTTTTAGTTAATGCAAAAGTACCTAATGATAAAAAAGATATTCATGAAACAGATGAAGAAATTAAAGTTGAAATAAAGAAGATAGAAGAAGCACTTCATGGTTGTGGAAGAGTACTTATTAGACCTTCAGGTACAGAACCACTAGTTAGAGTTATGTTAGAAGGGGAAAACCAAGAAGAAATAGATAAAATGGCTAACGAACTAGCAGAATTAATCTTAAAAAAAGCTAATGCTTAGTAAATAATTAAATATTACTATATTGGAAAACCGTAATAAAATGCATTTTTGTTACGGTTTTCCTATTTAAATAAATTAGAGAAGTTGATATAATTAGCTTAAAATTATACTAAAGAAACAAAAATTATACCTTGAAAAATCTACCTTAAATGAACTTCTAGCTATAATATTGAATATATTTCAATATATAATTTTTGAATGACTTATTTCAAAGGAGAATAAAGAAATGAATATATCATTTGCTGTAATAAGTGACGTTCATCTAAAAAGTAAAACTACAAAAGATGAAAAAAAATTTAAAAAAGCTTTAGAAGTAGTAAATAGATTAAGACCTGAACTAGATGCCATGATCATTGCAGGGGACATTACGCATGGAGGGAAAAAATCAGAATATATTAAATTTAAAAATATATATAATGAATATGGAAATCCTAGTGCAGAAAAGATTTTTGTTATGGGAAATCATGATTATTGGAATGGACTGCCTATTAAAATGGCTCAAAAAAGGTTTAAAGAATTTACAGGTGGTTTAATTCATTCTCATAAAATTATAAAAGGATTCCATTTTATTTCTGTGAGCACAGAAGGCAGATGGAGGGATGGGCACTTTACTTCAAAATTATTAAAATGGGTTAAAGAAAGACTTGAGATAGCAAAAAATGACGATCCTAAGAAACCAATATTTTTTACGGTTCACCAGCATATAAAAGGTACTGTGTATGGAAGTGAAGAGTGGAGTAATAAATCATTTTACAATGTTTTGAAGGATTATCCTCAGGTTGTAACATTTACAGGACATTCACATCATCCTTTAAATGATCCTAGATCAATACATCAAAAAGATTTCACATCTATAGGAACTGCATCTGTTAGCTATATAGAGATGGAAAAAGGAAAGGTGAATGGAAGTATTCCACCAAGAGCTGATGAGTTTTCACAAGGATTATTAATAAGCGTATCTGAAGATAATAAAGTTATAATTGAAGCCCTAGATTTCGTAAATGAAAAGATTATAAATACCCCATGGGTATTGGAAGAGGTTGGAGATAAGTCTAAGTTTAAATATACTGATGATAGATATAAACTTGGAATTAAACCATACTTTAAAGGTAAAATGGTTAAATTGAAAGATGTTACAAGTGATTCAGTAACTATAATATTTAATCAAGGGAAGCATAAAGATTTTATTCATTCTTATAAAATTGAAGTTGTTAATAAAATTACCGGTAAAATTCATAAGGAATTTTTAGCTTTTTCAGATTTTTATTTAAATAAGTCAAAGTCTAAACTATCTGTTAAGTTAACAGGTCTTATGAAAAATACAAAATATAATCTTAAAATAAAAGCACTAGAATCCTTTGGACATGAAAGTGAAGATTATTTAACCGCTACTTTTGAGACAACGAATAAATCTAGAATTAAGACTATAACTGATAATATAATGCTTTGTATAGAATATTTATTCCCATCAGCACAAAAAAGATAAAAAAGAGAATTAAAAAAATCTCTTAGGCAAAAAATATAGCTGAAGGGAGTGATAGTTTTGGTACAAAGAAGAGAAAATAATGCATTACAAAAAGGTCAAAGAAGGCAAAAATTGCATAACAATCAAAATAATAGAGGTACTGATAAAAAACCAGCTGAATATGAAAACTTTAATGGAGAAGAAATTAAATAAGAATTAAATAAAAATCTACAAGTGTATTGCTTGTAGATTTTTTCGTTTATGTATTATTTCTTTTTTCACGCATAATTGTAAAAGTTGATAGAGATATGGATAAAACTAAAAGAAGCAGTGGCAGTAACCAAGGCTTATCAAGCATAACATAGGATTTCCAGGAGAATAAAAAGTCAATCATTTACTAAAACCACCTTTATGTAGATAAAACTTTTTTGTGCAACGCTTTTTTTATAAGGATAAATACAAATAACAGAATAGGTAGAACATAAAATAAAGGAAACCACAAATTATAGGGTACTATTTTTACACCTACTTCTATATGTTCTGGGCCACTAGCAGCCATATTTGTTCCAAGATACAATACAATCAAGGAAACTGGAATAATTGTTTTATTTTTATTACTTGTATAAAGTAATTTCTGTACACCTTTAATTGCGCAAAATATATGAATAAATAATTTGAAAAATGCTGTTGTTAGAAAGAATAGTACATTTATAGCATCTAGATTTTCGATGAATTTACCTATGCTAATAGTTCTGATTAATCTATATAGAGGTAAATTGCTTCTGGAAAAGGTAGTTGCCCCTACAACAATAATAGCTAAAATATCAAGTAACGCAATAAACAATCCTGATACTAAGGTTGCAAGTAAAGTACTTTTAATTAGTTTGTTTTGATCTTTTACTTCTGGCCAAATCATTGAGAATTCAATTGTTTGACCAAAGGTCTGAGTTATTCCTAAGGGAAAAACTGAGTTAAATATATTCTTAAAACCTTTATCTAAAAAAGGTTTGAGATACTGAAAATGCACAGTATCAGAAAAAAATATTAATATAATTTCTAGAACTGAAAGTATTAATATAATTGGAAGAAATAATTCACCTAATCTTCCTATTATTTCAAGACCTGCATATAAAGCATAAACAATAACGAGCATAAATATTATCTGTACTACAAAGCTTGGGGTTCTAGGGAGAATTGTATTTGGAATTAATAGTTTTAAATCTTGTAATCCCCGTCCCCCGTCATACATAAACTCAAGAACATAGAACCAAGCAATAGGAAATCCTATCCACTTTCCAAGGTGCTTTGGAAACCATTCAATTAAAGTCAAACCAGGATTAGCCTTTGATAAATAAAGGTAGAGTAAATTTATTAATAATCCTATAAAGGTTGATATCAAAACGGAAATCCAGGCAGCTCTTCCAGCTTCTGCAGCGAACCCAAAAATAATGGTGCTTCCAATCTCATACAAAACCATTAGAGAAAATAATTGAAAGTTTGAAATCTTTTGCATTCTAACTCTCCTTAAAGACTTAAATATTTATTTTATAAGGTCTTCCTCCTTTTTTAAAATTGATTTTGAATCAAAACCTGTTGAAAAGATCTTTACATTACAATTAATAATAATTTTTGATTTAGAAAATTCATTATTCCAGTGATCTTTAAAAATAGTATCCCATTGCTTGGGATATTTGCCATGGACCTTTGCACCAAAGCCTACCACGTCTAATTTATATTGCTTTTGTATTTTTTCTAAAGATTCATTAATCATTTCAGTAATCTCTTTTGCATACATTTTTTGAGCATATTCAATTGCTGAATGACTGCTTAAATCTAATTTTGATGAACTTTCATATATAGTAGCGTCTGCAAATATATTTACATTAAATTCAACATTATCACCTTTTAAGATGGGATCTATTTTAGTTTTAACTCGTTCTATTCTTCCAGATATTAATCCACCACCTTTTTCATTAGGAATTTTAGCGGTTATCATTCCATTATTGATTTCATTTTTTAACCAAAGAATACCTCTAGTTTCTCTATCAGTTATAAATCCAGCTAATTTATCATCCTTAAATAATGCAGATCCTGGAATTGATAATAAAGACTTGCTTTTTGAACTGCTATAATCCACAGAAGATATTCTTTGAATTATAGGTGCTATGGCCTCGACACCTTCTTCAGTTATTGCATATAACATATCCTTATATCTCATTTTAAGTGCTAAATTTAAGTCTTCTAATTTCCCAACTTCCTCAAAAGGGGTATTCTCGATTGGAGATTTTACCTCTAAGATATCAGAAGCCTTGCCCTTAGAAAATAAAACATATGTCTTTAAGGGAACTTGTTGATCTCTTGAAAAAAAATCAAGTATATCAGAAAGCCCTGAGCTAGCAGTAGATTCACCAACTATTAAGCATTCAGCCTGTGATAAAAAAATTTCTCTAGATAATTTTAATTCTATTTTTCTATAAGCATCTATTATATTTTCTCCTTCAGCTGAAACTAAAATAGTATCATTTTGGCCACTAGAAATTTCACTTTTACTAGTTGGTTGCCTAGGTATTGAAGATAAAAGTGTAAGAGAAATTGTTCCATCTTTATTAGTATCAAGAGCTATAGCTGAAACTATTAAGAGGTGGTCTAATTCTTTCTTATCCCAACAACCTACTAGAGATGCACATATCATCAAGAATATAAAAAACAAGGAGAGTACTTTCTTGTATCTCATAATATATTCACTCCTAAACTTGCACGTATAGATACATAATTTTAAGGATTATTTTTGCGCCTAATATTTTTCTTATTTATATATTCGGGGCGTTTTTTCATAAAAGGCCAAGGAACTCTAACCACAACATCTTTAAGGCCGGATAGGTCTAGTGGTGCTAATGGTGATAAATAAGGTATACCAAAAGAATTTAATTTTGCCATATGAATTAATACAGTAAGAAAACCAATAAACATTCCATATAGTCCAAAGGTACCGGCAAGTATCATCATAAAAAACCTAAGAACTCTAACTGATAGAGAGAGATTATATCTAGGAATTATAAATGAGGCTATTCCTGTTATGGAAACAATGATAACCATCGATGAAGAAACTATTCCAGCTTTAACGGCAGCATCGCCTATTACTAAAGCACCAACAACACTTACAGTTTGACCAGTACCACTAGGTAGTCTAAGTCCAGCTTCTCTCAAACCCTCAAAAAATATTTCCATTACTATAGCTTCAATAAGTACTGGAAAAGGAACATTTTCTCTTGATGCCCATATGGTGAATAATAATTTTTTAGGGATCATGCCTTGATGAAAAGTTAGTAAGGCAATATAAAAAGAAGGCAAGGAAAAAGCTAAACCTAAAAAAATATATCTTACAAAACGAATCATAATACTTGGTAGATACCTTTCATAAGAATCTTCACTAGTTTGCATGGTTTCAAAGAGAGTTTGAGGTGCCATAAGAGCAAGAGGCGTATTATCAATAAGTATACCAACGTGTCCTTCAAGTAGGCTGCTGCAAAGTTTATCTGGACGCTCAGTATAGCCAAATTGAGAAAAAATAGAGAAATGGTTGTCTTCTATTAATTCTTCAATATAACCACTCTCAAGTATGGCATCAATATCTATCTTATTTAATTTATATTTAATATCCTCTACTAAAGAGTCACTAGCAATACCATCTAAGTAACTTACATATATGATTGTTTTTGATAGTCTTCCAACTAGAATTTTTTCCATTTTTAAAGAAGGTGTTTTGAGTCTTTTTCGAACTAGAAGTAAATTGGTTTTTATGTCCTCAGTAAATCCATCTCTTGGGCCACGAACGACAGGTTCCATAACTGGTTCAGTTACGCTTCTTTTCTCATATTTCTTAACATCTAATGAAATAGCTTCCTTAAGTCCATCTACCATAAGGATGGCATTACCTGTAAGGATATTATCTACAGCATCTTGAAAAAAGTTGATTTTATTAACATCCCCAATTGAAACTATTTGTTTTCTTATAAAATCATTAAGCTCATTTGAATTAATTGAAGATTTATCTAGGTTATTAAAGTTATAGCTAAGTAATGGTTTAAGAATATTCATATCGATTTGTTCCACATTAACGAACTCATCTATATAGATAATTAGGGCATCAGATAAATTATTTATTTTAAATTCTCTAAAAACAATATCTGAACAGTTACTTAATATTTGTTTAAATTCATTATAATCATGAGATAAATCTCCGCTAAAATTTTTATCATTTTGTAGATTATTTTTAGAAGTGTTTTTAGATGGCTTCATGAACTTACCCTCCCTTTATTAAGATTAAGTTTCTCATTTAGATAAATTTTTATGCTAATTGGTATAATATTAATAAATAAATTTGGTAGGTGATTTTATGGGAAAGTATACTAAACCCTCAAAGGAAGAACTAGAAAAAATATTAACTCCACTTCAATATTCAGTTACTCAAGAAAATTCCACTGAAAAACCCTTTGAAAATGAATACGATGAATTCTTTAGGGAAGGTATTTATGTTGACATTGTAACAGGGGAACCGCTTTTCTCCTCAACAGATAAATATAATTCTGGATGTGGGTGGCCTGCATTTTCAAAGCCTATTGAGAAGGGAATTGTAAAAGAGAAGGCAGACTTTAGTCATGGAATGCATAGAGTAGAGGTAAGAAGTAAAGAAGGGGATTCGCATTTAGGCCATGTTTTCAATGATGGACCTAAG
Organism: Clostridium sp. YIM B02551; assembly: GCF_022324735.1. Lineage (NCBI taxonomy): Bacteria > Bacillati > Bacillota > Clostridia > Eubacteriales > Clostridiaceae > Clostridium > Clostridium sp. YIM B02551. Next base: position 114,797 of record NZ_JAKGTF010000012.1, read on the forward strand.
GAATTAGGAGGAATGAGATATTGCATTAATTCAGCTTCGTTAAAATTTATACCAAAAGAAAAATTAGAGGAGGAAGGATACGGAGAATATTTAGTATTATTTGAAAATAAACTATAGAAACTTAACCCAAATTATATGATAAAATTTTAGAAAAATATTATAAAATATAAAAGTATTTGTAAATTTAGATACTGTTAATATAACAAAACTAAATTGTGAAAATGTTAATTATAAACAAAAAATATTTAAAATATAATAAAAAATTTATAAAGTATTGACGAAATTATTATATAAATGTACAATAATTTCAACAATAAGAAATTTAAAAGTTAATATATGACCTTAAAAATAAATGCTACGAGGGAGACCTTTATTTAGAGATGAAAGTTTCAGAGAGTCGGTTGTTGCTGTGAGCCGATACTTTTACTAAATGAATATCACTCCTGAGCAGAGTCCTGAAAGTTATAATGATGTAACAAGTAGGCGACTACCGGTAAGCCCCGTTAAAAGCAAGGGTTTGTTAGAACCGAGTGATATTATATTTAAGGCGGAAGATATGTTTATATTCCCACCTCTTATGATTGTATCATTAAGGGTGGGTTTTATTTATCCAAATATAGATTTTAATAATGAAAATACTTATTAAAAAGGGGGGGCATTTATGGATAAGCATGTCTTATCAGTGGTAGTAAAAAATTATTCTGGTGTGTTGAGCAGAGTTGCTGGATTGTTTTCAAGGAGAGGATACAATATTGATAGTCTAACAGTAGGAAGAACTGAAAATCCAGAATTCTCAAGAATGACAATAACTATGTTTGAAGATGGGGATACATTAGAACAAGTAAAAAAGCAACTGGGGAAGCTAGAAGATGTAAAGCAAGTGGTAGAACTTGACCAGGAAGACGCAGTATATAGAGAATTAGTCCTAATTAAAGTTAAAGCTGATGCCACTCAAAGAGCTGCTATTAATGAAATAGTTAGAATCTTTAGATGCAAAGTAATTGACATTTCCATGGAAACTTTAACTATAGAACTAACTGGTGATGAAAGCAAAGTTGTGGCACTTATAAAGCTTATGGAGGAATATGGAATAAAGGAAATGGTAAGAACAGGTCTTGCTGCTCTTGAAAGAGGGGAAAAGGACATAAGCTCTCATGGGGAATACTTCGAAGCATAATTTTATGAAGAATTAAAAGTAAGAGAGGTTAATAGCATGAGCAATAAAGTATTTATTCTAGATTCAACCTTAAGAGATGGTGCTCAGGGGCAGGGCATATCATTTTCAGTTGAGGATAAACTAAAAATAGTTAAGGCATTGGATGACTTAGGAATTGATTACGTAGAAGCTGGTAATCCAGGTTCAAATCCTAAAGATATGGATTTTTTCAGAAGAGCTCAAGGGTTAAGACTCAAAAAAACAAAGCTAGTTGCCTTTGGCAGTACAAGAAGAATTGGAGTAACAGTAGAGGAAGATAAGAATCTTCAAGATTTATTAGAAGCAAAAACAGAAGTAGTAACTATATTTGGGAAAAGTTCAGATTTTCATGTAACAGAAATTTTAAAAACAACTTTAGATGAAAATCTTAAATTAATAAAAGAATCAATAGAATATCTAAAGAAGCATCAGAAAGAAGTTATTTTTGATGGGGAACATTTTTTTGATGGTTATAAAAGCAATAAGCAATACTCCATTGAGACGCTGAAAACTGCTAAAGCAGCAGGAGCAGATGTAATAGTCTTGTGTGATACAAATGGAGGAACAACTCCAAAAGAAATATTTGATATTGTAACTGAAGTAAAAGAAATATTAGGTGATAACATAGGAATACATTGCCATAACGATATTGGGGTAGCTGTGGCAAATTCAATTATTGGGGTGGAAGCTGGAGCAAATCATATTCAAGGAACATTCCTAGGAATTGGTGAAAGGTGTGGAAATGCTAACTTAAGCACAATAATACCTACATTAATGTTAAAGATTAATAAGGATGTTATTCAAAAAGAATTGTTATCAAGTCTCAAATCTACAGCTATGATGCTTTCAGAAATATCAAATATTCAACTTAAAGATGATACGCCTTATATTGGAAGTGCAGCTTTTGCACATAAGGGTGGTATGCATATAGATGCAGTGGTAAAAGAACCAAAATCTTATGAGCATGTAAATCCAGAAGTAGTAGGAAATAGTAGAAGAATATTAGTATCTGAAGTAAGTGGCAAAAGTACAATACTAAAAGAAGTCCAAAAGATATTTCCTAATTTCTCAAAGGATAGCAAGGAAGTTCAATTAATTATAGATAAACTAAAAGAATTAGAACACCAAGGATATCAGTTTGAGGGAGCGGAAGGAACAGTAGAACTAGTAATAAGAAAGATAATAGGCAAATACAAACCATTCTTTCAATTGAATAATTTTAAAGTAATAGGAGAGCATCCATCTTCAAAAGCAAATTTTACTTCAACAGCAGTTATAAATGTAAATGTTGATGGAAGAGATGAAATGACAGCAGCAGAAGGAGATGGGCCAGTAAATGCATTGGACAAGGCTCTAAGAAAAGCACTAGAAGTATTCTATCCTCAATTAAAGTATATAAGACTTGTGGATTATAAGGTTAGAGTGCTTGATGAAGGTACAGCTACAGAAGCATCGGTAAGAGTTCTTATTGAATCTTCAGATGGAAGTGAAAATTGGACTACGGTAGGAGTATCTAGAGATATTATTGAGGCAAGCTGGATAGCCCTTGTAGATTCCATTGAATATAAACTAATAAAAGATATTGAAAGAAATGTAAGAACATATTTTTAAGGGGGAATGATTTAAATGGGGATGACCATGACACAAAAAATCCTTGCAGCACATGCAGGTTTAGAATCAGTAAAGGCGGGGCAATTAATTGAAGTAAATCTGGATTTAGTTTTAGGAAATGATATAACGACTCCAGTAGCAGTAAAAGAATTTAATAAAATAGGTATTAATGAAGTTTTCGATAAAGAAAAAATTGCAATTGTACCAGATCATTTTACACCAAATAAAGATATTAAGGCAGCTGAGCAAGTTAAGACGATAAGAGAATTTGCTCAGGATAAAGGAATAGTTAATTTCTTTGAAATAGGGGAAATGGGAATAGAACATGTTATCATTCCTGAAAAAGGTTTAGCTGTTGCAGGTGATGTAGTAATTGGGGCAGATTCGCACACTTGTACTTATGGAGCATTGGGAGCATTTTCAACAGGAATTGGCTCAACAGACATGGCAGCTGGAATGGCTACAGGAAAGTGTTGGTTTAAGGTACCTTCTGCAATTAAGTTTGTGCTTAAAAATAAACCTTCAAAATGGGTTAGTGGTAAAGATGTAATTCTACACATTATCGGTAAGATAGGTGTTGATGGAGCTTTATATAAATCAATGGAGTTTGTTGGAGAGGGACTTAAATATTTATCAATGGATGAAAGACTAACTATGGCTAATATGGCTATAGAAGCTGGAGCAAAAAATGGTATTTTCCCAGTAGATGATAAAACGGTAGCATATTTAAAAGAACATTCAACTAGAGAGTATAAAGTATATGAAGCAGATGCTGATGCTGAATATGATGAAGTAATTGAAATTGACTTAAGTACTTTAAGACCTACAGTTGCTTTCCCACATCTACCTGAAAATACTAAGACAATTGACGAAGTAGGAGATGTAAAAATAGATCAAGTAGTTATAGGATCTTGTACTAATGGAAGAATAGAAGATTTGAGAGTGGCTGCTGAAATATTAAAAGGAAAGAAAGTAGCTAAGTATGTTAGAGCAATAATCATTCCTGGATCTCAGAAGATTTATCTTCAAGCTATGGAAGAAGGACTAGTTAAAACCTTTATAGAAGCTGGAGCGATTTTCTCTACTCCAACTTGTGGACCATGTTTAGGTGGACATATGGGTATATTAGCAAAGAAGGAAAGATGTGTATCAACTACTAACAGAAACTTTGTTGGTAGAATGGGGCATACGCAATCAGAAGTATATTTAGCAAGTCCAGCTGTAGCAGCAGCTTCAGCAATAACTGGTAAAATAACAAATCCAGAAGATGTAGCATAGGGGGTAAAGGAATATGAACGCTAACGGAAAAGTTTTCAGATATGGAGATAATGTTGATACAGATGTAATAATACCGGCTAGATATTTAAATACATCAGATCCAAAGGAGCTTGCAGCTCACTGTATGGAAGATATAGATGATACATTTGCAAGTAAAGTTCAAGTTGGGGATATAATTGTTGCAGATAAGAATTTTGGATGCGGCTCTTCAAGAGAACATGCACCAATTTCAATAAAGGAAAGTGGGGTAAGCTGTGTAATAGCTAAAACTTTTGCAAGAATATTTTATAGAAATGCTATAAACATTGGTTTGCCAATACTTGAATGTCCAGAAGCAGTTGAAAACATAAACGCTGGAGATCAAGTAGAAGTAGATTTTAATACTGGAATCATAAAGAATTTAACTTCAGGTAAGGAATTCCAAGGAGAGCCTTTCCCAGAGTTTATGCAAAAGATAATTAATAGTAACGGACTAGTTGAATATATAAAGAATAAAAACTAAGGTGTTAAATAAATAGGGGGTTAATTATGGAATATAAAATTGCAGTAATACCAGGGGATGGAATCGGACCAGAGGTTATAGATGAAACTATAAAAGTTTTAAACCTAGTAGGAGAAAAGTACTCTCATAAGTTTAACTATGAGTATGTATTAGCTGGAGGAATAGCTATAGATGAGAAGGGGACACCTCTACCAGAAGAAACCTTAGAGATATGTAGAAATAGTGATTCAGTTTTACTAGGGGCAGTTGGAGGTCCAAAATGGGATGATCCTACTGCAAAGATAAGACCAGAACAAGCATTATTAGGATTAAGAAGTGGCTTAGGACTTTATTGCAATTTAAGACCAGCAGTGCTTCATTCAGCATTAAGAGATGCATCACCACTTAAAGATTCAATAATTGGGGATGGAATAGATATTTGTGTAGTTAGAGAATTAACTGGTGGAATATATTTTGGGGAAAGAAGCCTAGTTAAAAATGGAGATGAAGAAACAGCATCAGATACAGAAAAGTATAGTACTTCAGAAATTAAAAGAATAGCAAAGATAGCATTTGAAACTGCAATGAAAAGGAAGAAAAAAGTTACACTAGTTGATAAAGCAAATATACTTGAAAGTTCAAGACTATGGAGAAGAGTAGTGGATGAAGTTCACAAGGATTATCTAGAAGTAGAATTAGATAGACAATATGTTGATAATGCTGCTATGCAGCTTGTTAAAAATCCAAGACAGTTTGATGTTATAGTAACTTCAAATATTTTTGGAGATATATTATCAGATGAAGCCTCAATGATTACTGGTTCAATTGGAATGTTACCATCTGCTAGTTTAGGAGAAAGTACAAACGGAATGTATGAACCTATTCACGGGTCAGCACCTGATATTGCTGGAAAAGGAATAGCAAATCCACTTGCTACAATATTATCAGCCGCTATGATGCTTAAGTATTCCTTTGGGTTATTAAATGAAGCTACAGTAATAGAAAAAGCAGTAGAAAAAGTTCTAGAAGAGGGATATAGAACTGGAGACATAATGAGTGAAGGTAATAAATTGGTTGGTACTAAGGAAATGGGGGAACTAGTGGTTAAATATATAAAAGAAGGGAAGTAATTTATTTTATGAGAAGCGATAGAATAAAGATAGGAGCAGACAAAGCTCCCCATAGATCACTATTAAGAGCAGCAGGATTTTCAGATGAAGAGATGAAAAGACCTATGATTGGAATTGTAACTTCGCAAAATGATATAATTCCAGGTCATGTTCACCTAGATAAAATAGTTCAAGGAGCTAAAAGTGGAGTGCTTTTAGCAGGAGGAACACCAGTTGTATTTCCTACCATAGGAGTGTGTGATGGTATATCAATGGGACATGAAGGAATGAAATATTCATTGCCAACAAGAGAACTTATAGCGGATTCAATTGAATGTATGGTAAAGGCACATTCCTTTGATGGACTTGTACTTGTACCAAACTGTGACAAAATAGTTCCAGGTATGCTTATGGCAGCTTTAAGATTAAACATACCAGCAGTAGTTGTTTCAGGTGGACCTATGCTTGCAGGAAAATATAGAGGTAGTTCAATATCATTATCGACAATGTTTGAAGCAGTTGGAGCTTATAATGCTAATAAAATATCAGAGGAAGATTTATTGGAGATGGAAAGTAGTGCATGTCCAACTTGCGGATCTTGCTCAGGTATGTTTACAGCAAACTCAATGAACTGTTTAACAGAGGTGTTGGGATTAGGATTGCCTGGTAATGGAACAATACCAGCTGTTTACTCAGATAGAATAAGATTGGCTAAGGATGCAGGCATGGCAATAATGAAATTAGTTGAAAAGGACATTAAGCCTAGAGATATAGTAACAGAAAAAACTATAAAGAATGCTCTTACTGTTGACATGGCATTAGGATGTTCTACTAATTCAGTCTTACATTTAACAGCCATTGCAAATGAAGCTAAAATTGAGCTTAATTTAGATATTATAAATGAAGTAAGTTCAAAAACTCCAAACTTATGTAAGTTAGCTCCAGCAGGAGAGAATCATATAGAAGACTTATATTTTGCTGGTGGAATACAAGCAGTAATGAATGAACTTTCTAAAAAGGATTTACTAAATCTTGATTGTATTACAGTCACAACTAAGACTTTAGGTGAAAATATTAAGGAAGCTCATGTTATTAACTACGATGTAATAAAGCCTATAGAAAAGCCTTATAGTCAAACTGGAGGAATACAGGTTCTAAGAGGAAACCTAGCAGTAGATGGGGCAGTTGTTAAGAAATCAGCTGTACTTCCAGAAATGATGAGACATGAGGGGCCAGCCAAGGTTTATGACTCAGAGGAAGATGCAATAGCAGCAATCTGGGGAGGCAAAATACAAAGTGGTGATGTAATAATAATAAGATATGAAGGTCCAAAAGGCGGACCAGGTATGAGAGAGATGTTATCTCCAACATCAGCAATTGCAGGTATGGGACTAGATAAATCAGTAGCACTGATTACTGATGGTAGATTCTCAGGTGCAACAAGAGGGGCATCAATAGGACATGTGTCTCCAGAGGCTGCAGTAGGTGGAAATATTGCATTAATAAAAGACGGAGATATTATCTCTATAGATATTGAAAAAGGTAAGCTTGAAATTAAGGTTTCAGATGAAGAGCTTGAATCAAGAAGAAAAGATTGGAAAGAACCAGAACCAAAAATTACTGATGGATATTTAGGTAGATATTCAAAATTAGTTAGTTCAGCTAGCCAAGGAGCTATATTTAAATAAAATTGTACTGCTTAGGACTTAGTATAAAAGGAGGGGGCATATGATACTAAATGGGTCAGAGATACTATTAGAGTGTTTATTAGAACAAGAAGTGGAAACTGTTTTTGGTTATCCAGGAGGGGCAGTTCTTAATATATATGATGCACTTTATAAGTATAAAGATAAAATACGACATGTCTTAACCTGTCATGAGCAAGGGGCTGCTCATGCTGCAGATGGATATGCAAGAAGTACTGGAAAGGTTGGGGTTTGTTTAGCTACTTCAGGACCTGGGGCAACAAATTTAGTAACTGGAATAGCTACAGCATATATGGACTCAACCCCAATGGTAGCTATAACAGGTAATGTTACAAGACCTTTACTTGGAAAGGATAGTTTCCAAGAAGTTGATATAACAGGGATTACTCTACCAATTACTAAACATAATTTTATGGTAAAGAATGTTGATGATTTAGCTCACACTATAAGAGAAGCGTTTAGAATTGCACAAGAGGGAAGACCAGGACCTGTGCTTGTAGATATCCCAAAAGATATAACAGCACAAAAAGGTGTATATATTAAGAAGGAACCTGTTAAGGTTACAAGAAGCAATAAGCATATAACAGAAGAAGCTTTATTAGAAGTTTCAAAATTAATTAACGAATCCTCAAGGCCATTTATATATGCAGGAGGAGGAGTTATAAGTTCGGGGGCATCAGAAGAATTAATAGCATTTGCTGAGAAAATAGATTCTCCAACATCGGCATCACTTATGTGTATGGGTGGATTTCCAGTAACTCATCCATTATATACAGGAATGATAGGGATGCATGGTACCAAGGCTTCAAACTTGGGTGCTTGGGAATGTGATCTATTAATAGCTATAGGGGCAAGATTTAGTGATAGAGTTATTAGTTCAAATGATAATCTTGAGGGGGCTAAAATTATTCATTTGGATATAGATCCAGCGGAAATTAATAAAAATGTAAAAGTAGATGCAAGCTTAATTGGGGATATAAAAGAAAGCTTGAGAAAGCTAATTCCGCTGCTTAATAAAAAAGATAATAAGGAATGGATTAATAAGATGAACGCATATAAGGAAGAGGGTAGAGGCAGAAGTAAAGAAACTGATGAATTAACACCTGAATTCTTATTTAGTAAAATCAATGAACTTACAGATGGGGAAGCTATTGTAACAACAGAAGTTGGTCAACATCAAATGTGGGCATCTCAATTCTATAAGCATATAGAACCAAGAAGGTTTATAACTTCTGGTGGATTAGGAACTATGGGATTTGGACTTGGAGCCGCTATTGGCTGTAAGGTAGCTAATCCAGATAAATTAGTTATTAATATTGCAGGAGATGGTAGCTTTGCTATGAACTGCAACGAATTAGCAACTTCCTATGCTCAAAAGGCACCTGTCGTTACAATAATAGTAAATAACAATGCCTTAGGTATGGTAAGGCAATGGCAAAACTTTTTCTATGAAGAGAGATATTCTCATACTTCAATTAATAGAGGAACAAACTTTGTCAAGCTAGTAGAAGCCTACGGTGGAAAAGGATTCTTAGTTGAACGAAGAGAACAACTAGAACCAGCATTAAAAGAAGCTTTTAACTCTTCTGTACCTATAGTTATAGATTATAGAGTACATGAAGATAAGAAAGTGTTCCCTATGGTAGCACCAGGAGCACTTATAAATCAAATAATCTATGAAGAAGATGTATAAATAAGAGGGGGAACTAAAAATGGCAAAAATGTATTATGAAAAGGACACAAATCTTGAATTATTAAAAGGAAAAAGAGTAGCAGTTATCGGTTATGGTAGCCAGGGGCATGCACATTCATTAAATCTTCATGAAAGTGGAGTAGATGTAGTAGTTGGATTATATGAAGGAAGTAAATCATGGGAAAAAGCTGAAGCAGCAGGCTTGAAAGTTTTAGATACAGCAGAAGCAGTTAAAACATCAGATGTTATCATGATATTAATTCCAGATGAAAAGCAAGCTAAACTATATAATGAAAAAGTAGCTCCGAATTTAACAGAAGGAAAGGCTTTAGTATTTGCCCATGGATTTAATATTCATTTTGGTCAAATAGTGCCACCAGCTAACGTAGATGTATTTATGGTAGCACCAAAAGGACCAGGACATATGGTTAGAAGAACTTATACTGAAGGCTCAGGAGTACCATGCTTAATTGCTATACATCAAGATTATACAGGAAGAGCAAAGGATTTAGCATTAGCTTATACTAATGGTATAGGGGGAGCTAGAGCTGGGGTTTTAGAAACTACATTTAGAGATGAAACAGAAACAGATTTATTCGGAGAACAAGCAGTTTTATGTGGTGGAGTTAGTGAACTTATAAAAACTGGTTTTGAAGTACTAGTTGAAGCAGGATATGCACCAGAAAATGCTTATTTTGAATGCTTACATGAAATGAAACTTATTGTAGATTTAATGTATCAAGGTGGAATGAGCTTAATGAGATACTCTATTAGTGATACAGCAGAATATGGAGATTACCAAGTAGGTAAGAGAATTATAACATCTGAAACTAAAAAAGAAATGGAAAAGGTTCTTCATGAAATTCAAGATGGTACCTTTGCAAAGAACTGGTTATTAGAAAACCAAGTAGGAAGACCTAACTTCAATGCAACAAGAAGAATAAATAGTGAGCATCAAATCGAAAAAGTTGGACAAGAACTTAGAGGAATGATGTCTTGGATAAATGAAAAGAAATTAGAACAATAAAATGCTGAATTAGCCTAGAGATTATAGGAATTTCTCCCTAATCTTTCGCCAAAAGATATATAGAATCTCTAGGCTTTTTTATAAATTAATACTTAAGTATAAAAGACCTATTATTAGGTCTTTTATTTTATGTAAAGCTACATATAAATATATATATAATATTTTCATCAAATTTGAACATAATAAAAGCAAAAGATCCATAGGTTTTGTACTAAAATTCAAAAAGCAACCTTTTTTTGAACTTTTTATTTTGGAAATAAAGTACACATGCAGACCTTCAAGTCTTGATTTTTTCAAGGATTTATTGTAATTTTAAAATTGTCATTGAAAACGTATCACAGAATTGAAATTGTTTAAATTGAAAGTGAAAACGATATAAATTAATATAATAAGTGTAATAAATAATTATTATTTAAAAAATTTATAGGAGGTCTCATAATGGAAAATCTTAATACTTCAAACAATTCTACATTTAAAGGCAAAGTTCAAAGATTTGGTAGTTTTTTAAGTAGCATGGTGTTACCAAACATTGGAGCATTCATCGCTTGGGGTCTTATCACTGCATTATTTATACCAACAGGTTGGACACCAAATGCATATTGGGCTAAATTAGTTGGACCAATGATCACTTACTTACTACCATTGCTTATAGGTTATCAAGGTGGTAAACTAGTATACGATACTAGAGGAGGAGTAGTTGGTGCTATCGCAACTATGGGTATCGTAGTTGGAGCATCTATCCCAATGTTCATGGGAGCTATGATAATGGGACCACTTGGTGGATGGTTAATCAAGAAGTTTGACAAACTAGTAGATGGAAAAATCCCAACAGGATTTGAAATGTTAGTTAATAACTTCTCAGCAGGTATCCTAGGTGGCGGACTTTCATTATTCGCATTTACTTATATCGAACCAATCGTTGCAGGTATCTCAACAGGATTAGGTAGCGCTGCACAAGCAATTACTGATAAAGGATTACTTCCTTTAATAGCAATAGTTGTTGAACCAGCTAAAATCTTATTCTTAAACAATGCAATTAATCACGGAGTATTATCTCCTTTAGGAATTCAACAAGCACATGATGTTGGTAAGTCAATATTCTTCTTATTAGAACCAAACCCAGGTCCAGGACTTGGAATACTTTTAGCTTATATGCTATATAGTAAAGGAATGGCTAAACAATCAGCACCAGGAGCAATCATCATTCACTTCTTAGGTGGAATACATGAAATTTATTTCCCATATGTATTAATGAAACCAGCTTTATTATTAGCTGTAATCGGTGGTGGAATAACTGCAGATTTAACATTCGTAATAACTCATGCAGGACTTGTATCAGCACCTTCACCAGGAAGTATAATATCACTTATAGCAATGTCTCCTAAGGGTGGATTATTACCAGTTCTTGCAGGGGTACTTGTTGGTACTGTAGTATCATTCTTAATAGCAGCAGTTATAATTAAGAGAGATCCAGAAGGCGGAGAAGATTTAGAAGAAGCACAAAGCAAAGTTAAAGAAATGAAAGCTGAAAGTAAAGGACAAAGCGTTCCTTCAGTTTCAAAAGCTGGAATCAAATTAATCGTATTTGCTTGTGATGCTGGAATGGGATCTTCAGCTATGGGAGAATCAATACTTAAGAAAGCATTAAAAGATGCTGGAATAAGTGGTATTGATGTTAAACACACTCCAGTTGATGCTATACCAGCAGATGCTGATGTAGTATTTACACAAGAAAACTTAGCTGAAAGAGCTAGAAAATCAGCTAAAACTGATAAAATCATAACAGTTAAGAATTTCTTAGATCGTACAAAATACGACGAATTTGTAAATCAATTAAAGTAATAATTAGAAAAAATAAATTATAGGCTAGGTGAGTATAAATGAATAATTTCACCCCTAGACAGCAATTTATATTGAATAAAGTTTTAAATGAAGGCCCCTTTAATATAAAGGGCCTTCATAAACAATTAAATATAAGCACTAGAACTATATTAAGAGAAATTTCTTCAATAAACAAAAGCTTAAAGAAATATAGCGTAAATATTTTTAATGATGAGGATATGAATTTATCTTTGTCAGGTAACAAGGATAAGATTGAGGAAATAAAAGAATCTTTAAATCAAGTTCCTATGCAGTGGTTATTTAATAAAGAACAAAGGCAAATAATAATTGCCTGTGAATTGCTTGTAACTAAAGAACCAATTAAGGCTTCGTATTTTAGTCATAAATTTAATGTAGTTATGGGCAGCATTAGTCTTGACCTAGATAGTATCGAAAATATGGTACTTACTAAAAATTTATGCTTAATTAGAAAAAGAAGTCATGGTATTAGTATTGAAGGGTCAGAATGGAATAAAAGAATTGCGCTAGTAGAACTTCTATTTGAGCTTAAGCCATATGAAGATCTATTACCAATACTATATGAAGAAAAAGTAGACCAAACAGTAAAAGCATTTTTTGAGATTATTTTTGGAACAAAAATAATAAATTTAGTTAGAGAAACATTTCAAGAATCAAAATTCAGTTATATTAAGGTTAATGATGTAAAATATTTTAGTCTTTTTATTCAAATTCTTTTATCAATTAAGAAGACTGAAAATGGCGATAATATAGAACTGCCAGAAAAGATAAAAAAAGAAATACAATCTTTAGACGTATATGAAAAATTAAAAAACATAAATGAAACTTTAATTGAAAATAATATTAACTTACCTGAGGATGAGTTAGTTTATTTATCATTGTATTTAAGTGAATATAATTATTTCCTAAATAGTAATGGAAATTTCACGCAATCAGATATAAATTATGAGGATTTAGCTTTAGAATTAGTGACAGAGGTATCAAAAAAAATACAAGTAGATTTAATGAATGATATCCAATTAATAAGAGATCTGTCACAACATTTAAAACAAACGTTTTATATGTTAAACTTGGGACTAGTTGTTATAAATCCACTTATAAGTGAAATAAAGGAACATTATACAGATTTATTTAAGGTTATCAATAATAAATGTAAATTGATATTCTCTAGATATAATTTGAAAATACCTTTAGAAGAAGTTGGCTATATAACAATGCATATAGACGTAGCATTGCAAAGGCAACAGGCATTTTTAAGAAAAATAAAAACTATGGTAGTATGCCCTGGAGGGATTGCAACTGCAAGAATCTTATGTAATAAAATACAAGCGCTTTTCCCGGATATAGGAACTTTGGCTATTACAGCTATAAATGATGTTAGTAGAAGACTTGAAGAGGAAAGTTTTGACTTAATTTTATCTACCGTTCCAATTAATTTAAGCATAAAGAATAGAGTAATTGTGGTATCACCTTTTATGACAAAAGAAAACATAGAGAAGGTTAATAGTTTTATTTTTGACTTCAAGCTTGATAATCAAGTTAAACTTGTGCAATTACCAAGTTCTTTAGATGATGATGAGGTTACAAATTCTGAATATGAATTGGCCAATACAATTCTTAAGAATTTTCAATTGAAAAAAACAAAAGTTGATTCTTTTGCAGATTTGATAAATTTTATTGTAGAAGATATATATGAGATTGATTTAACTAGTGATAAAAATGCAATTATAAATGGTATACTTAAAAGAGAAGAAAAAGGTAATGTAGTTGTTCCAGGAAGCGGAATAGCTTTAATTCATACAAGATGTGATGAAATGGTTACTCCTTTTGTAGGGGTATACAGAGTTGAGGAGCCAATTCGTATGTCAAGTATTGGTTTTTCAACAGAAGAAGTAGGAACTTTTTTGGTCTTACTTGCAAGGCAAAATGAAAGTAATTACATCTTACAACTTTTAGGAAAAATTAGTGTTTCATTAATAGAGCAAAAAGAATTTGTTGAAACATTAAAAATAGGTAGTATAACTGATATTAGAAATAATTTAATTAATATTGTAAATAAAGAGGAGGACAATTGAATGAATAAGGGTGTTTTAGTTGAAGAAAATATTATGCTTAATCTCTCTTCAGAATCTAAATTTGAGGCTATAGAAAGAGCAGGAAGGTTACTAGTTTCAAGAGGATATGTTAATGAAAATTATATCGAAGGCATGAAAGCTAGAGAAAATGAAGTTACAACATACATGGGAAATGGAGTAGCAATTCCACATGGAATGAATGAATACAAAAAACAAATATTAGATTCAGGTATAGTTATATTACAATATCCTGGCGGAGTTGATTTTGGTGAAGGAAACATCGCATATATAGTTATAGGTATAGCAGGAAAAGGAGACGATCATATGGCTTTCCTTTCTCAAATTGCATTAACTGTACAATATGAAGAAAATGTTCAAAAGTTAATTGATGCAAAAACTGAAGCTGAAATAATGAGAATCATAGAAGAAGAAGGTGAAATGTAGTATGAAAGCTGTTCATTTTGGAGCTGGAAATATTGGAAGAGGCTTTATTGGTTATTTATTATCAAAATCAGGCTACGAAGTAACTTTTGTAGATATATCAGATTTTTTAGTAAATGCAATTAATGAATATAAAAAATACACAGTAATAACATTAAGTACTTCTGAAAATAAAGAAAAAATAGAAGGCGTAAAAGCTGTTCATTTACATGATATGGCTGGTCTTGAAGCGGTAGTTAAAGAAGCAGATTTAATAACTACTTCTATAGGTGCGAACAATTTAAAGAGCACTGGTGGATTACTAAAGACACTTTTAGAAAAGAGATTTGAAACTAATAAAAAAGAATTAGATATTATTGCATGTGAAAATGCATTAATGGCTACAGATATTCTAAAAGATGGAATATTAGAAGGTGCTAGTGACGAACTTAAAGCAAACCTAGACAAATATGTTGGATTCCCTAATAGTGCAGTTGATAGAATTGTACCTAATGTAGATATTGAAAAAGAACTTCCAATAGATGTTGCTGTAGAAGATTTCTATGAATGGGATATAGAAAAGAATAAGGTTAAAGTAAATGGAAATGTAAATGGTGCTGAATATGTAGATAATCTAGGACCATACCTTGAAAGAAAGTTATTCCTTTTAAATGGAGCACATGCTACCACTGCTTATTTAGGAGACCTAAAAGGATACAAATACATCCATGAAGCAATTCAAGATGAAGCAATTAAGAACGTTATAGTTGGGTTCCATGCTGAAGCTGTAAAAGCTTTAAGCGAAAAACACAAAATAGATATTGAGGCTTTAACTGCTTATTCTAAAAAATTAATAGGTAGATTTGAAAACACATATCTAAAAGATGAAGTTTTCCGTGTTGGACGTGACCCAATAAGAAAGTTATCTGGAAATGATAGATTAATAACTCCATTAAGACTTTGCTATGAGCTTAATATCGAAAGAGAAAACATATTAACAGGTATAGCTGCAGGTTTACTATTTGATTATGCTGAAGATGAAAAATCTCAAGAAGTGCAATCAAATATTAAAGCTAATGGAATTAAAAAAGCAGTTGCAGATATAACAAGCTTAGATATAGATAGCCCATTAGTAGATGCTATAGTAAGTAAGTATGAAGAAGTAAAAGCTTCATTTACAAAATAGAGTTTATAACTAGGGTTAAGAATCCATAATAGGATTTTTAACCCTATTATTATTTAAAAGTTAATAAAGTAACAAATAGTTTGACATGAAATATTATATAGTATAATATATTGAATTGTGGAGGCTTGAACAAAAACCATAATTATAGAAAAATAGAAAAAGAAGGAGGGAAGTTAGTTAATAATTTAATATTAAGCGCTAGAGGTTAAATACATCAGATCGGTATTTAAGTATTTAACTTGACGAGGTTGGGGAGTATCGAAAATTCAGCGGGTGCCCCACGGTATAAGTACTACCGTTAAAAGCTGGCAAACCTAAGAAGTGATTCTTAGAACAAATCCAGCTAGGTACTAGGAGGTTTTAAACAGAGGGTTTAAAGCTTCCCAGAGTTTTGCCTTTTTAAAAGTACAAGCTTTTTTAATAATAAAATTCTGAGAAGAGCCGCACAAAAAACTTAATATGGTAACTTGCTGAAAAAATAAAATTTTCGGAGAGGTTTTTAGGTTTTATGTAGTGGTTCATCTACTAAAAAGCCTTCCACCTATAGAATATTTCATATAATTATGGTTAAAAATAGTTAGTATGAAAGGAAGAATTATTTATGTGTGGAATAGTAGGATATTTAGGACCAAAGAAAGCAACTCCGATTTTAATTGAGGGGTTAGGTAAACTTGAGTACAGAGGTTATGATTCATCAGGAATAGCTGTTTTAGAGAATGATGATATCAAGGTAGAAAAATGTAGAGGTAGACTATCAAACCTTAAGGAAAGAGTTCAAAGTAGTGACTTTACAAGCAGTATAGGAATAGGTCATACAAGATGGGCAACTCATGGAGAACCTTCAGATGTAAACTCACATCCTCATTGCAATGAAGATGAAAGTATAGCAGTAGTTCACAATGGTATAATTGAGAACTATATAGTTTTAAGAGAAATGCTAATGGCTAAAGGATATAAATTTGTATCAGAGACAGATACAGAAGTTATACCTCATTTAGTAGATTACTATTTTGAAGGAAATCTTGAAGATGCTGTTATGAAAGCAACTAAGAAGATGGAAGGTAGTTATGCATTAGGCGTAATATCAGAAAAAGATCCAGGTAAAATTGTTGCTGTAAGAAAAGACAGTCCACTTGTTATAGGTGTTGGAGAAAATGAAAGCTTTATAGCTTCAGATATTCCTGCTGTATTAGGTCAAACAAGAGACGTTTATTTATTAGAAGATAAAGAATTTGTTGTTATGACTAATGATGGAATAACAATTTATGATGAAAATAAAAATAAGGTTGATAAACAAATTTTCCATGTAACATGGGATATAGATGCTGCTGAAAAAGGCGGATATGAGCACTTCATGTTAAAGGAAATTTATGAACAACCAAAAGCTATAAAAGATACTTTAACTTCAAGAATAGTTAAAGGTGAAAAGATTAAAATTGATGGTATTCACTTAACTAAAGAGCAAATCGAAGGATTTGACAAGGTTTATATAATTGCATGTGGTACAGCATATCACTCAGGTGTTGTTGGAAAATATGTAATCGAAAGATTAGCTAAAATACCAGTAGAAATAGATTATGCATCTGAATTCAGATACAGAAATCCACTTATAACTGATAAAACATTAATGATCTGCATAAGCCAATCAGGAGAAACAGCTGATACTTTAGCAGCATTAAGACTAGCTAAGGATAAGGGAGCTAGAATAATAGCTATAACTAATGTTGTAGGTAGCTCAATTTCAAGAGAAGCTGATGATGTATTCTATACATGGGCTGGTCCAGAAATCGCAGTTGCATCAACAAAAGCATATATAACTATGTTAATAGCATTATATATAATAGCTTTATATATGGCTGAAGTTAAGAATACTATAAGAGAAACTGAAATTAACAAAATAAAAGACGGATTACTAGATCTTTCAGAAGGTGTTGCTGAAATATTAAGCGATATCGAAAAGATAAAGACATTCGTTGATAAAGTATATAAGGAAAAGGATGTTTACTATTTAGGTAGAGGTCTAGACTATGCAGTAGCATTAGAAGGATCATTAAAACTAAAAGAAATATCATATATCCACTCAGAAGCTTATCCAGGTGGAGAGTTAAAGCACGGAACTATAGCTTTAATTGAAGAAGGAATCACAGTTATAGCTCTTGCAACTCAAGAAGATATATTTGATAAGATGGTAAGTAATATAAGAGAAGTTAAAACTAGAGGAGCAAATGTATTAGGAATAGCAATGGAAGGACATCCAGACATTGAGAAGACTGTAGATGAAACAGTTTATATCCCAAGAGTTATGCCAATACTTGCACCAGTATATTCAGTAGTTCCACTTCAAATATTAGCTTACTATACAGCAGTAAGAAAAGGCTGCGATGTTGATAAGCCAAGAAACTTAGCAAAATCAGTAACAGTTGAATAATATTAGCTAAACACAAGAAACTATAATTTTTATCGAGTAAATTATGGTAAGTTAATTCAAGGGTTAAATGTTCATATGGGGTGAGTTTATGAATAATGAATTAGTAAAATTATTAGCTGAGTACAAAGAAGAAAAAAGATGCTTAGAAATGGGTATCGAATGGCTAAGAGATAAAGATTATGCTATAGGAAAGCTTGAAAAAGTTAATGTGATAATAGCTGATCTTGAAAAGTTAGTAAATTAAATAAATGATAAAATTAAACCACATATTCTCATGATGTTGAGAGTATGTGGTTTTTTAGTAACATTTCAAAATATATTGAAGTTAACGCCTTCATTTTTTCTTCATAAAACTATAGTAATATGGGATATAAACATAAGAATAAAGAAGGGATGATATAAATGGTTATTCAAATATTAATTACAGTAGGAATATTAGCTTTTGCAATATTTACAATATATAATAAGTTTAAAAAGAAATCTTGCGGTTGTGGTGGATGTAAAGAATCAAAAGCAATAAAAAAATAGTAAAGAAATAAAAGCTAACCCAGTTACTATTTAGTTTAACAGATATAAGTGAAAGCTAGAGTTACAATATTTATTGTGTATGACTCTAGCTTTCTTATGTTCATATTTTTTGAGTGACTTGAATTAAAAGTTCTTAGTAGTGTCTTCATATACAATGGTTGTAAACATTCCGCCATCTGATTTAGTCATATTGTTAGACATATGATGAGGAATGTGGCAATGAAATGGCCATATGCCAGGATTGTTTGAATTAAAGACTATATCCCATGTTTCGCCAGAAGCTACATTTATAGTGTTTTTAATCATTTGATTATTGTAAGGAATGCTATTACCATCAGAAGCTACTACGAAAAATTGATGCCCATGTATGTGGATAGGATGAGAATTCATAGATATATTACCTAATCGTATACGCACAGTATCCCCTAACTTTGTAGAAAGTGGGGTTGTATTTGGAAAGCACTTTCCGTTAATTGTAAAAAAATTAAACTCATGAGCCATAGGATCTATATTATATATACCGGGTTTTACTTCACCCATCTTAAGTTCATTAATACGAAATTCTTGAAGCATAAGAAAATAATCATGTTGTATATGAAATTTATCTTCATATGGATTTGTGATAATAAATGCACCACCTAGTCCCATCATTTGTTGCGTACTTGTATTCATATGAGTATGGTACATATGAGTCCCAGGAGGATTTATCACTTTGAACCTATAATCAAAATAATCTTTGGGTTCTATTTGAGGTGAAGGCTCTACATTAGGCACCCCATCCATCTCGTTCGGAACATCAAGACCATGCCAGTGCACACTTGTAGATTCAGTAAGATTATTATATACTCTTATATTTACATAATCTCCAGGATAAACCTGAATTGTAGGTCCAGGAGTACTTCCGTTATATCCCAAACATTTAATAAATAATCCAGGGAGTATTTCCCTAATAACTGGTTCTGCGATTAATTCAAAATATTTAACTTCTTTTTTTGAAATAAAAGATAAGCAGTTTACATCAGGCGTAATGACTATAGCGATACATCCCCTATAAAATGTTTATTATAATATATTCCTAGCTTAATATATAGTTCTTAAAATTCTTCATAATTGCTACACAATTTTATTATATTATCTTATCATAGTAAAAAATAATTTTAGAGGTGAACTAAATGAATTTACTAAAATATTTAATAAGCAAAAAATACAGAGAAGTTTATAGTAAAGAGTATACAAGAAAAATAATTGAGAAATATAATAATGAAATATCAGCAATAGAAGATACTTATAGAACAATTGAGATTGAAAAGAGAAGTAAGGCAGCTTAAGAGAAGAGCATAAGTGTTATTAAAATTAAAGAGAAGTTTAGACTTCTCTTATCTTTTATTTATTTGGAGGTAAACGAAAGTTGCAACAGATTTTAATAATAGAAGATGAAGAGAAAGTGTCAGAGGTACTAAAAGCTTATTTAGAGAAAGAGGGATATAAGGTCTACTGTACGCCTAAGGGCTTAAAAGGTATAGAAATGTTTAAAATGATGGAATTTAAGCTTATAATACTTGATTTAATGTTACCAGATATTAATGGAGAAGAAGTGTGTAAAATTATTCGCCAAACATCTGATGTGCATATATTTATGCTTACTGCAAAGGGAGAGATAAACCAAAAGGTTGAAGGATTAAATATTGGCGCTGATGAATATTTAGTAAAACCATTCAGTCCTAGAGAATTAACCGCTAGAGTTAATGCATTATTTCGAAGATTGCTTGCAGAGGAAGAACGTGAAGATGTGTGCTTCGATGATGGAAAGTTAGTTATAGATTATGATAAAAGATCTGTTAAGTTATATGGCGAAGAAGTTTCATTTACGCCTAATGAATTTGATATATTATATGCACTTGCAGTTAATAAAGGAAAGGTTTTAAATAGGGATCAACTAATAGAGAAGATAGGTGGAATAGATTTTGAAGGATATGATAGAACAATAGATGTACATATAAAAAATATACGCAAAAAGATAGAAGAGGATACTAAAAATCCTAAATATATTATTACTGTAGTAAAAGTTGGTTATAAATTTGGTGTGGAAGGTTAAAATGTAACTATTCAGTATACTATGAAAATATAAATTAATTGATACGTATGTAATATATAAAGAAGAGCTTTGATAACTAAAAAAATATCAAAGCTCTTTTTTTAATATTTATAATAAATATTAAATTATCTTAATGGGATATTTCTTGAACCTATATCAAAAAAGAAACCAAATATAGCGCCCAAATCCTCTGATAATTGTGGATTGAGTTTCTTATTAATATCTATAATTATTTCTCTTATATGTAAATAATCTTCCCATGACCCCAGTTTCCTATGGTCAGAAAAAACAGCGTTATATCCACTTATAAATGAAGTATTAGTTGGAGGTATTAAGGTAGGATGTATAAAATAAAGTATGTTGGCGATTGCAGGGCCAATACCTTTAATTTTATGACTTTCCAGTTTTACTATTTCTTTGATAATTTCATCAGAATTATTAGCATATAAACAGGCCTCAAGAAATTTTCCGAAAATCTTCTTATTTTCTTCGTTTTCATAAATATCAGGTGTGCTGATCTTAGGTTTCCAATAGAAAGCATGAGCAGCACCTTTAAAACTTGTTTTTGTTCAGTTATTCTATTTAAAACTAATTCTAATGGTGAACATTTAAAATCATTTCCAAAGGTATTATTTTTAATAGATTCGACTACGGAAGTAACTTCAGTTCTAATATCAGTTATTGCATTTAGTCTAATCTTATTATTAATGAACCAAGAATTGTAAGACGAGTTATCATCCGTTTTATAGACAGTTATTAGCTTTTCTAGATTGATTAATTCCACTTCTTTTCCCCCTTTTGCATTATATTAACTTGATATGGTGCATAATTAAATAATATCATTCTTGGCAAAAAGTTGATATATAAAAAGGAGAATGCTTATTGTATTAAGCATTCTCCTTTTATGTAACATTAAAGAAATTTAAAAATATGTGGCACGTATTACTTCTGGATTTACAGAATTTATGTCATCTACAACCTCAATTACTCCTAGAATAAAATCACCCTTCTTAATTTCAAAACTTCCGGATCTTTTTGGGTTAAAAGTAACTTCATTTATACCCTTTTTTGCCGTAAAAGAGGTAATTTCTTCTTTAGTTAGGATATCTAAAATTTTATATTCTCCTTCCGCATTATCAAAGGCATTTAAATCAAAGGTAAGTTTAGTGCTAGAGCTATTTCCTGTTACTATTACTAATGGTTCTAAAGAATTTCCTGTACCTTTAAACTTTGCATATTGTGCAATTCCCACAGAAGTAGACTTTTGTATTATTGTTCCAGTAGGAACATTTGTTATATCTGTACCATTAAATGAATATTGTTTAGAAGGTGCAAAATCAGAACTAGTAGCTGAAGAAGTCGTTGAATCAACCTTTGATAAATCAACTGTATCAAGTTTATCTACAACTTTTATTACTCCACCAAGCATACCCATCCAGCAACTAAAACTAATGTCTTTATTGCTAGGTGTAAATTCAATTATGTTTTCACCAGATACTAATTTTTTTTGTAAGTCTAAGGATCTAGCTACTATAGTACTATTACAGGAAGTAACAAGTTTGGCATCAACAATCCATTTAACAGGTATGTCTTTTTGAACATAAAATATATTTGGAGTATAACCCCGATTTCCAACACTCATATTTATTGTTTGCACCCCGCCTTTTAATGTAGCTTTATATACATTTGAATTAGAGGAATTACTTGAACCTTTATCAGAGAAAGCAGTAGTTCCATCAGTAAGTATAGTTGTTGGATTGATGCTTAGCCCTGCTAATGTAAGACCTCTATTTCCCATTACAAGTCCTAAGACTATTATCAAGATACCACTGAATTTAATTAATTTTTTGCTAAGTCCTTTAGTTAGTAGACCAGAAAGTGCTCCGAATAGAACCATTAAAGGAACTGTTCCAATTGAAAAAACAAACATTGCTAAAGCTCCCTTAAGGGCATTACCAGTACCTAGAGCAAAAAGTTGCATTGTTTGAAGTGGACCACAAGGCATAAGTCCATTCAAAAATCCAATTATGAAAGGTGACCTAAATTTGTTTTTACTTTTACATGATAAACTTGGAATTTTAATATTGAACCATCTAAATAGCTTAAAACCTGATATATTAAAGCCCATCATTATCATAAATATACCTGCAATTACTTCTATTATAGCTTTAGTAGTAATTGAAAATGAAAGTATTGATCCCATTGCACCGAAAATACCACCTAACAAGGTATAAGAAGCAACTCTACCTGCATTATATAAAATGGAAGGTTTTATAGACTTTAATCTGCTTTTATTTGTACTTATATCTATAGTGTTTTGAGAAAGCATAATACCTCCACACATTCCAACACAATGAATTGAAGATAGAATACCAACTATAAAAAGAGCTGCGTATGATGCGTTTTCAAGTTTACCTTCTATATCGAACCCACTGGTATTAAAACCAAGTAAAATTACAATGGTGGCTATTATAATGAGACCTAGCAATTTGAAACTTTTAGATTTTTTAGTACTATAACCTGCTGTAGTTATTGCAGCTTTAATTAAATCCAAGTTGCAAAGATCATCATCATATTCTATAATAGCGAACTCATTGATAAAACTAATCTCAGTGTATATTATTCCATCTAACTTTTTTATTTCTTTTTCAACCTTTTTTTCACAAGATGTACATGTCATATCATAAACTTTTATTTCTTCATGTCTGATACTCATATTTTTCCTCCTATGTATTTCATAGATATACAAAACAATTAAAACTTAATTGCTAAATAGATGGGTAAAGTATATAAAATAAATATGTTTATGATATGAAGATAAGAAAGTAATGCGAACTATAAATTTTGGTAAATATCTCTTCATAAAACCTACATATGAAAGTATTATCATAAGATAATATTAAATGTAAGGAGAATAATAATGAAAGAATTATTTAGTATAGGGCCTATTCATATTTATTTCTTTGGCTTAATGATTGCGATAGGAATAATTTCAGGGATATTTTTTTCTTCCTGGATGGGCAAAAGAAAAAGGGTTAATGAGGATACAATATTAAATGCAGTAATTTGCGTAGTTATAGGTGGTATAGTTGGAGCTAGATTATTTTATATAATTTTTTATAATCCTACATATTATCTTGCCAATCCATCAGAAATATTTAGTATAGATGAAGGTGGATTATCCGTACATGGAGGGATAGCAGTAGCATTAATTGTTGGATACATTTATTCTGTTAAGACTAGAGTATCATTTTTAAAGCTAGCGGATATTTTAGTAGTTGCAGTTGCTCTAGCTCAGGGTATAGGAAGAGTTGGGTGTGATGTATTTGGTAAGGTAATGACTAAAGTTATGCCATGGGGAATTAATATAGATGGCAGCATTCTTCATCCCACTCAGATGTATGAGTTTGTTTTAGATTATTTACTATTTATATTTTTATGGAGAAAGAGTGAGAAACAAAAATATCAAGGCCAAATTCTTATAAATTACATTATTGGATTCTCAATAATTAGAGGAATTGTAGAATTGTTTAGGAATAATCCAATAATTTATGGAGCCTTTTCTATATCACATCTCTTAAGTCTTTTGTTAATTATTATTGGAATAATAGCATATTTATATCTAAGAAAAAATGAAAAGTATAGAATTAACGAAACAGAGGGTACTAAAACGTCAATATGTGTGTTTATTCTAATTTATATAGTGTTGGTAACAGTATCAAGTTTAATTTATTATATAGTTCAAGGATAAAATCTAATATTGATGTTTTATTCAGAAATGTTGAAGAGTATTGTTAGGTAAATAGCAATACTCTTTAATATTTATCTAACAGTTTTTATGGAAATACATGAAAGGATATTTTAGTACTAATTAGTATAAAATAACGAGGAACTAAAAAATTCAACAGCAATAAATTATACAATTAGAGGAAGGAAGATAATCTATGTTTAAACTAAAGTATACTAAAATAATAGGCATATTCATCATAATAAGTGTAATCCTTACAGCATGTAATAAGACTAATAAAAATAATAATGAATCAACAAATAACAATGAGAAGAATAAGGTCTCATATTTATATACTGCAAATGAAAGTGGAAGTATTTCTAAGATAGATTTATCGACATATAAAATTGCTGAATCTGTAAAAGATCCAGGCGCACCACATAATATCCAAGTTTCACCTGATGGAAATGTTGTAGGGTATACATCTTCAGCTAAAATGGAAAAAGGGCAAACAGATCAGGGTTCAATGAGTGAAAATGGATATGTGATTTTTTATGAAACTGAGACAGGAAAGCTTATTAAAAAAGTAGAAGTAGGTAAGCACCCAGCCCATGTGGTTTTTACTAATGATGGTAAAAAAGTGTTAGTAACTAACAATGAAGACAATAATGTTTCAATACTTGATTCAAAAAATTATGGTCTTATTAAGAATGTTGCAGTAGGGAAAGGCCCACATGGATTTAGAATATCAAACGATAGTCAATTTGCATATATAGCTAACATGGGAGAAGACACAGTTAGTATAGTTGATATTAATAATAATAAAGAAATTAGAAAAATAAAGGTTGGAAGTACCCCAGTGACAACAGGGGTTACAAAGGATGGCAAAACATTAGTTGTAACTATTAATGGAGAAAATGCAATTGGGATAATTGATTTATCGACAGATAAAGTTGAAAAAGTGCCAGTAGGCGTAGGACCAGCGCAACTATACCTATCATCCGATGACAAATTTGTTTTTGTGGCTAATCAAGGTACTGAAGAAACTCCATCAAATTCAGTTTCTAAAGTAGATTTATCAACAAAGAAAGTTGTTACTACAATACAAACAGGAAAAGGATCACATGGTGTTTTAGTAAGTCCAGATAATAAATTCGTATATGTTACAAATATGTATGAATCAACAGTAAGCATTATTGATTATTCAACTAATAAAGTAATTCAAACTATACCAGTTGATGGGGAGCCTAATGGTATAAGTATCAAAGAATAAACTTACAATTTAAAGATAAATAATTAAAAAAGCTTGGATTTAAAATCACAAGCTTTTTTAATGTTTTTTTGGATTTATATTTATATTCATATTCATAAGAGTAATTAATAAAAGGTGTTTAATTATCCTACGTAGCTATAATAACCTAAAGATATAAAGAATATGTAAAGAAGATACGTGTTTACAATAAATTAAAATAGTATTGCTTAAAATCAAGGAAATAAAAGGAAACTTAGAGTTAAGCTCTAAGTTTCCTTTTATTATGCGTACTTGAGAGAATAATCATAAGGTTATTTATATTGAGATTATAATAACTTTATGTATATATAATATTATAAAAATATAAAGAAAATATGAAGAAACTGGCACTTATGTGAGCTAATAAAATTTTAATTAGATATTATAAAAAATTATAAATATAGTATTGGATTCTTCATAATATCTTTATAATTACAAGATAGAATATTGTTATAGTAAAAATCAAAAGTTTAAATGAAAGTAACATGGAGGTATATATTATGAATTGTCATAATGATGGAAAAGAAAAACATTCAGGACATAATCATAATCCATTAAAACATATGCTTCATATGGTTCTATGCTGTGGATTACCTATAATAGTAGTTCTTTCTTTACCACTAATAACTAAATTTAGTCCTAGCACGGGATTGTTTTTATCGGGGATAGTACCGTTCTTGTGCCCGATAATGATGATTTTCATGATTCCTATGATGATGGGTGGAAATAAGAAGAATTGTTGCGATAGCAAAAAGAAAACAGATGTTAATAGTGAAGTAACTGAATTTAATGAATTGCAGAATAGAATTTAATTTAGGAACTGAAAATAACAGAGTAATATGATTAATCATATTACTCTGTTATCTTTTATTCTCAGAATATAAGGTATGAACTTAGTAATAAGAGATTTTAATACTTAAACTAGTACTACTTCACTTTAAAATAAGATACCATTGAATTTAAGTTTTCAGTCATTGATGAGAGGTTTTCAGATGTAGATGAGATTTCTTCTATCATTGTCATCTGTTCTTCAATATCACTATTTATTTCTTGTGAAGTAGAAGAGAGTTTTTGAGTGTTATCTACAATACTGACCATATTACTTGAGATATTGTTAGTTTGTTCAGCTTGCTTATTTGCTTGTAATGATATATCTTGAATTTTTTGTGTTAGCAAGTTCATATTATTTATTATTAATTCAATTTGATGCTTAGTATCCAGTGCAACAGAGGTACCTTCTTTAACCTTGACTTCTGTAGTTGAAATACTTTTAACTACAGTATTGGTCTTATGTATAATATCTGAAACTATTTTTTCTATATTATTTGCAGCAGAAGCACTTTCTTCAGCTAATTTTTTAACTTCATCAGCTACAACAGAAAAACCTTTTCCATACTCACCTGCTCTTGCAGATTCAATAGCAGCATTTAAGGCTAGCATATTTGTCTGATTTGCTATATCAGTAATTGTAGAAGTTATTTCACCTATGTTCACTGAAAGTATATTTAGTTCATCAATACTAAATCTAACTTCCTTAGTTGAATTCTCTATATCCGATATTGCTGCGAATGTTGTATCAACAGACTTTCTACCTATTAACGCATAGTCTCGAAAAGCGTATGCATCACTTTCAGCATTTTGAGCAAGAGAAGACACGACTTTAGAACTTGCAGAAATATTTTTTAAACTTACATTAGCTTGCTCTACAGAAGAAACTATTTGCTGTAAGTTATTATTGTTGTTTGACATTTTTTCAACTATTTCTGTAGTAGTTACATTTGTGCTTTGCATTGAAGCAGAAAGTTGTTCACTAACTAATGATACCTCATTTGAAGATAACTTTATGTTTGATGTTATATTTTTTAGTTTATCTCTTGTGTTATTTAGAGCATCAATTAATACACCTATTTCATTCTTAACTTTTAAATTGAGGCTAGTTGTTAGATTTCCGTTAGCTAAATCTTTTGCAAAATTTATACTTTGTCTTAGAGGATTAACTATAGAAGAAGATATAATTAAAGCAAGAATTATACTAAAAATTAGTGATGATATCGTGAAGATAATTACTATAGTTATAATTTTGTTATATATAAGCATATTGTCATTATATTTTTGTTCAGCTTCATTTAATTTATTTGTAGAGATACTGTCAATTTCTTTTTCGATATTTTGAAAATTTTTAACATTATCTTTTGAAAGGGAGGTTGCTTCATCAGTTTTAAAATTCATACTCTTATCAATTATTATTAATTGATTTTTCTTTACAGTATTGATTTCATCTATAAGTTTATCAAGGTTCTTTCTATCATCTTCAAGTGCCATTTCTTTAAAACTATTCAAATTACCTATAATGCCAGTAGAATAATATTCTTCTAAATGCATTGAGTGTTCTTTTTTCTCATCGATTGTTGGTGCTAATAATACATTATCTTCAGCACGTTGAACATTGGAAAGATAATATTGAGCATCCTTAATGTAACTTATTCCTTTTAGTTGATCATGATACATTTCTTGTGCATTTGTATTTATTTTATTTATTTCGAATATGCTTACTATACCTAATAAGAACATTAGAAATACAATAATTCCAAATGCAGATAAAAATTTTTTGCGTATACTATTCATGTTTTGACCTCCATAACTAATATTTTTTTGGTTAATATTAGTTATTATAGAAATTAATTATGAAGAACTTATGTAGGCAATAAAGAAAGTATTTTATATGAGAATAATAGATATTTAGTTGGAGATTCTCAGGAGTGTTAAGTTAAATTATCTTTACAAGGATGATGTTAAAGCAAGAGCAAATTGTATTAGAACACTTCAATATTGTGCTGAAATATGCTCTATGGCTGCGTGTTATATGCCTAGAGGAAGTGGAAGTATAAAAGAAGTATGTGATTTATGTGCTACAATATGCGAAAAATGTACAACTGAATGTAGAAACATGGTAAATATGTAATCTGTAATATACAATAAAATTTGTTTATGATTAAAAAGGTTTGGCTAAATTCATATATAAGAGTTTTATATAATTTAATTAATGATAAAATGAAACCACACATTCTCATTAGGTTGAGACGATGTGTTTTTTTATATGGAATTATATTTTTGCTAAGAGCCTTATTACCTATTCGAGATAAAAAAATGTTACAATATATATATATGTAAATAAATGGTTTAATTGAAGTAAAGTGGGGGTGAGGGTGTGAGAAAGGTTATTTTTTTGATAGGCACTGTATTAAGTATAATGTTATTACTTGGGTGTAGTAATTCAAATAATAAAAAAATATCAAATAAAATAATTGGTAATCCTGATAAGATACTAGTCTATAAGGATGGAAATAAGAAAGAAATTCTATCTAGTGATTCAAATTTTGAAAAAATAGTTAACTTAACTAATGATAGAATTGATAAGGATGCTATATCTGTAGCAAAAGATGGTGTTGATATTGACAAAACAGTCAATGATAATAAGAAGTGTTTAGGAGTAGAGTTCATATACAATGAAGAACAAAAAATGGATATAGAAAATTCAAATGGCTTTTCACCAATAAAATATTATAGACTGTTTTTTAGTTTAGATATTAAAAATAACCCCAATACCGGTTATTTTCAATACGGAACCAAAGAGAAATATGTTGATTCCTCTAGAGGTCCTATAAAGCCTCCAGATAAAGTTATAAATATTATAAATAATATATAAAAGAAAGTTAGAACAACTTGAAACCTATTAACAATTCAAGTAAATGAAAATATTAGAAGCATGTGCTTTTTTAACGAGTAGGTAATTTTTCATCCTCATGTTGAAATTTTATAACTTCAGTGCCATATGGGCTAGTTTCAACAGTGATAGTTTCTATTCCATATGGAGGATTATGAGGTCCAATAAAAGTAATAACTTGAACAGTAATAATAAATGTGAATAGCTCAGGATTTGGCTTTGTTATTGATAATTTAGCCTTAGATAAGTCAAATTGCCGTCCATTTCCACCATAATATTTGCTTAAAGAGTCTGTAATATAAGGATATAATATGGAACGAAGAGCATCATCACTTAATGATGAGTCACTCTTAACACCATATGAAGTATTTAAAACTTCTGGCTTTGCTTTTATGGCTGGAATTTGAATAAGTATAAATAAACAAAGAAAAAAATAAATTAAATTTTTAAATCGTTTCATTAAGTCATCACCTCCATATATATTAATATTGCATAGTTTAAGCAAAATATGTGGCTGTTACTTTGATTTGAAGCTGCAATAGCAATATGATACTACAGTGGGAAAGAATGGTGATATGATGAATTTACTAATAATTTAATCTTTTAATGAACATTAGTATCAGAAAGAAGTGTATTTATGAATGAAAGTAATATTAAAGTGAATAATTGTAATAGCGATAAAGATAAGCATATATGGAGAAATAATTTTCATATTGAAATGCCATTTGGTTTAATTAATGATCCCAATGGATTAAGTTATTATAATAATAAGTTTCATATATTTTATCAATGGAATCCATTTGGATGTGAGCATAAAACAAAGCATTGGGGATTAGTTACAACAACTGATTTTGTTAATTATACAAAACCTGAACTTATTTTAAAGCCTGAAGATTGGTTTGATAAAGATGGCTGTTACTCAGGTTGTGGATTGGTTAAAGATGATAAATTGAAACTATATTATACAGGAAACGTGAAAGGCTCAAATAATGAAAGAGAATCTTATCAATGTGTAGCTACCTACCATAAAAATGGAACCATCGAAAAGCAAGGTGTAATTATTGAAAAACAACCAGAAGGTTATACAGCACATTTTAGAGATCCATATATTTTTATGCAGGATGAATATTATTATATGATTTTAGGGGCTCAAAATAATTACTTAAAAGGAAAAGTTTTGATTTATAATTCAAAAGATGCTATGAAATGGGCATTTATTGGTGAATTGAAAACTAACATGAATTCGTTTGGATACATGTGGGAATGTCCTAACTTGGTTAAGGTAAGCGAAAATAAATATGCATTCATCTTTTCTCCACAAGGAATAGAAAGTGAGGAATTTAAATATCAAAATATATTTCAATCAGGCTACGTAATTGGAAAGTTAGATTTAAAAGAACTTGAATTAAAGGAACATTGTGAATTTAAAGAATTAGATATGGGGTTTGATTTTTATGCACCACAAGTTTTTAAACATGATAATGAAAATATAATGATTGGCTGGATCGGGTTACCAGATAAAGAATTGGAATATCCTACTGCTGAGTATGGATGGATGTACGCATTAACTATGCCTAGAGTTATAGAGTATAGAAATAATGTTTTATATCAAAAACCACTAAAGGAAGTAGAGAATTTAAGACAATCTCAAGTAATAAATGAAAAGAACTTAATATGTGACAGCTATAAATTAAATTTGGATTCGAGATGCGTAGAAGTAATATTAAATTTAGATATGAGTGAAGGTAATTTTACTGAAGTGAGCTTTAAGTTTAATGAGGAATATATATTAATGTCTTATGATAAAGAAGCACAGGTGTGTATGCTTGATAGGAATAATATGTGCTTAGGTGGAAAAGGAATAAGAAAGTTTAAGTTGAAAGTTGATAACGAATTAAAGTTACATATGTTTATTGATAATTCAATTATTGAAATATACTATCAAAATGGATTAGAAGTAACTACCTTAATGTACTTTACTAAGACGGAAGCATTGGAAATTCAAATTAAAAATGATAATAAGATAAAAATAAATGAAATATGCACATGGAATTTAAGGAGTATAAAATATGAGTAATAATGTTTTTTGTATTGGAGAACTTTTAATTGACATGGTGTGTGTTGATAATAAAGGTTTGAAAAATGGAGAAAAATTTGAAAAGAAAGCTGGAGGTGCGCCAGCAAATGTGGCTGCAAGCATTTGTAAGCTAGGAGGTAATTCTTATTTCTTAGGACAAGTGGGAAATGACTTCTTCGGAAAATATTTAATTGAACTTTTGCAGGACTTAGATATAAATACTGAAATGACTGTAGAAAAAGGTAGCACGACAATAGCTTTAGTTGGAATTGATGAAGACGGAGAGAGAAACTTTGATTTCTTAAGGGGGAGTGATGGAGAATATTCATTTGATAATGTTGATTTATCAAAGATAACAAATTCAGATATCATTCATTTTGGTTCAGCTACAGGATTTTTAGAAGGTGAATTAAAAAAGACATATTTCAAATTATTAAATCATGCTAAAGCCAATAATGTTTATGTATCATTTGATCCAAACTATAGAGATACATTAATAACGCCAGATAAATTAGATTTGTTTATTGAAGATAGTATTAAGTTTTTAAAAGAAAGTGATTTCACTAAGTTAAGCGATGAAGAATTATTTTTATTAACACAAGAAAAAGATATAGAATCGGGTGTTAATAAATTACATGAGCTAGGTGCTAAAGTTGTAACTATTACGCTAGGTGCAAAAGGAACGTATTTAAGTGTTAATGGTGAAAATGCAATAATTCCATCAATTAAGATTAAACAAGTGGATTCAACAGGCGCTGGAGATTCGTTTGTAGGAGCTGTATTAAAAAAAGTTGCTGATATTGAAGATAAACAAAATATAAAATTTGAAGAATGGAAAGATATAGTTGCTTTTGCCAATAAAGTTGGAGCAATTACGTGCACAAATTACGGGGCAATAGCATCAATGCCGACATTAAGTGAGTTGGAATAAGTAACTATAAAATAAAAAAAGATTTAATTATTGATGAAAAGGGTGGCAAGGCTATTTAATAGTTTTGCCACTTTTTATGGATTGACAAAGGAAACTAATACAAATATAATTAAAGACAAATAAACTCTGTAATACCTTTTAAGGATGTGATTAGTATGAAATACACAAAAGCTACAAACTATGCACTACATACTCTTGCGTATATGATGATGCATGACAAAACTGATAATTTAAACTTACAAACACTAGCAAAGCACTTTAATATATCAGCGCCATATCTTTCAAAAATTTTAACCCAGCTAGTAAAAGCCAATTTAATACAATCAACTTCAGGGGTTAATGGTGGGTATGTTTTGCGTAAAATGAAAGAAGATATTTCATTTATGGATGTTATAAAAGCTACAGAAGGAACTGGAGCATTATTTAATTGTGAATTTCACGAAGAAGGTGAGTGCCGAATTGATAAAGTAATGGCAGAAGCTGAAGAAGTATTGGAGACATATCTTCAGAAAAAGAAATTATATGAAGTAGTGCAAGAATCCGTATGCAATAAAGAGTGTGGGAAGTAGTTCTGTATAAGAAGCCTTATAAATGGCTTTTTATACTCTAATCACAGACATAAAATGTCTTTAATGTATGAGTTTAAAATAAAATAGTTAAAGGAGAATGAAGAATGAATAAACATGAGCATAATTCAAAAGGAATAGGTAATTTACAAAGGAAAATAGAAGCGTTAGATGGAGTTGAAAGAATGAAGAACTTCCCTCCAGAAGAAATATTACAGATGTTAGATATTAAGAAAAATGATAACATCTTAGATCTAGGAGCAGGAACTGGGTACCTATCAATTCCATCAGCTCAAATGGTTGATGGCTTAGTTTATGCTCTAGATATGGATCCTAAAATATTAGAGGTAATAGATACTAAGTCAAAGGATAAGAATATTACAAATATAAAATTAATAGAAGGAAGACTGGATAATATCCCGCTGACAGATGACTCCATTGATATTGCTCTTGCCTCATTAGTTTTACATGAAGTTAATCCATTATCTAAAACTCTGAATGAAATTAAGCGTGTACTTAAGGATGGCGGACATTTCTTATGTTTTGAAATTGAAAAAAAAGAAAGTCATATTACAGGTAAACCAATGCCTCCAAGAATCTCTTCATTAGATATGGAGAAAGAACTAATTGATGCTGGCTTTAAGATAACACAAAAAGTGTTTCCAGATGACTTACACTACATCTTTATTGTTAAAAAGTAAGATCGCTTAAGATAATCACATAAAGTTTTAATCTGATTTTAATCTCATCTTTAGTATTTTTTAATTCAGGCAAATTAGTATAACAGTAATAATAAGGAACATGATTAAAAGATACGGAGGTAATGAATAATGAAAGATATTCTAATTAAAATTAAGGATTTTTGTAAAAAATATAAGAAGAGGATAATTATTATTTCTTCAGCGACCATAGTAGGAATTGTAATTATTGCAGGGTCAGTAGTGGGTTTTGTTTATTCGAAAGCAAACGGAAACATAAAATACTCAGAGGCTCAGCTTCAAAAAATCGCATTAGGTAAGGTGCCAGGCGAGGTTATAAAAGTAGATAAGGAGTTAAATTTTAGAGATGCAGTATTTGAATATAAATTTAGTATTAAAGACAAAGATAATACACTTAAAGAAGTTAAGTTAGATTCAGAATATGGTGTAATATTACAAGGACATGATAAAAGAGGAAATGATAGAGGAGAAAGTAATCACAGAGTAGAAATAGAGAAACATGGTAAAGGTTGAAAAAGTGGTATATAGTATAATTGAGTGGTGAGCTATCTGCTCACTATTTTCTTATGGAGGGATAAATTTATGAGAAACTTTAAAATTCTATTAGTTGAAGATGAAAAGCAGATGGCTATGTTTGTTGAAATGGAATTGACACATGAAGGATATAAGGTAGAAGTAGTTTATGATGGCCGAGAAGGGTTAAAGAAGGCTCAAGATAATGAATATGATTTAATTCTTTTAGATGTAATGATTCCTATAATTAATGGGATTGAAGTTTGTAAGAGGATAAGAGAATTTTCAACAATTCCTATTATAATGCTTACAGCAAAAAGTGATGTATCTGATAAAGTAATAGGATTGGATGTAGGAGCTAATGATTATCTTACAAAACCATTTGCCATTGAGGAACTCTTAGCAAGGATAAGAGTATACGAAAGAGGAAAGTCTTTAGAGCATAAAGATAGCATAATTAAGCTTAAGGATGTTGTCATGGATAATAGAACCCATCAGGTCAGAAGAGCTGAAAAAGAAATTGAACTTACAAAAAAAGAATATGATCTTCTTGAAATGCTATTAGTTAATAAAAATGTTGTGCTTACTAGAGAACAGCTAATTCAAAAGGTTTGGGGATATGATTATATGGGAGATACTAATGTAGTAGACGTGTTTATAAGATATTTAAGAAGTAAGATTGATGATGGTTTTGAAGAAAAATTAATAACTACCATTAGAGGGGTAGGATATGTTATTAAGGGTGATTAAGCATGAAAGTAAAATTTCTCAGAAATGCAAAGATTTCAATTAAGTTAACACTTATATATGCATTTATGTTCTCACTACTTTTATTAGTTCTAAATGCTGCAATTTTATATGGGGTAAAATATTATCTATATAATCAGGGGAATAAAGAAGTTGAGGATGTTAAAACTATAGTTTTAAATAAAGTATTAGATCAAAGTCAAGTTGTGGACTTAGCAGGTAAAGATATTTTAGCAGATGTTACTTCTAAGCAAGATATTCACATAAGGATAATACAAGAAAATGGCACTATAATAAATTCAACAGATAAGTTTAAGTTTAGAATTAGAGATAAAGAGAGAAATATTAATGATAAAATAATGAAGGTTGAGGAAGGAGATAGGCGTTTATTATATGAGAATGTTAGACTAGATAATAACACCTATGGAGTAGTTTATTTACAAATTGTAAAGGACATGGACAGCGAGTATGACTTTTTGCAGATTTTATTTATATTTATGGCAGTAGCTGATTTTATTGGTATGATTGCATCGATTATATTAGGTTATGTGTTAAGCAAAAGGATGCTAAAGCCAATAGATTATATAACTAAAGCTGCTGATAATATAAGTATTAATAACTTGAAAGAACGTATTGATGTAAAGGGCCCAGAAGATGAACTTAAAAGGCTTGGGGATACATTTAATAATATGATAGATAGACTTCAAGAATCATTTAATAAACAAACTCAATTTGTATCAGATGCTTCTCATGAGCTCAGAACACCTATAGCTGTAATTCAAGGATATGCAAACTTACTACATAGATGGGGAAAAGATGATAGAGAGGCACTAGAAAAATCAATTGCTGCAATAAGGTTTGAAACAGATAATATGGTAGCATTAGTTGAAAAACTTTTATTTTTAGCTAAAGGTGATAGCGGTAATCAAAAGATAGAAAAAAAAGAATTTCCTCTTAATGAGTTAATTAATGAAGTAGTTGAGGAAAGTAGATTAATAGCTGAGGATCATATAATAGAAAGCAAAAGCAATGATGAAGTGAAGATATTAGCAGATTATAAAATGATAAAGCAGATGTTAAGAATTTTTATTGATAATAGTATTAAATTTACACCTAAACAGGGAAAAATTGATATAAGTTCAAAGCTAGAAGAGGGAAATGTAAAGATAACTGTAAGTGATAGTGGTATAGGAATACCAAAAGAAGAAATTGAAAATATATTTAATAGATTTTATACAGTAGATAAATCAAGGTCAAAGGATAAAGGTGGAACAGGATTAGGTTTATCAATTGCAAAATGGATCGTGGAAATGCATCAAGGAGATATAGAGGTAGAAAGCGAAGACGGAAAAGGAACAAGTATATCTGTAAGATTTAAAGTGTAAATTAAAAGGGGCTGTCGCATTAGCGTTTGTTAAACGCTGATGCGACAGCCCTTTCACAAAAATTTAAAGTGCAACTTTATCTATATGATTATCTATGCTTAAAATAAAATCCACAATGTTTTCTGCAATATGAGGATTATTAAAAATTCTTTGAGAAGTTCTAATGCTAATTAGTTTTTCAGCATTATTTGCAATCAAGTCACTAATAATATCTTCTATTTTATGTATATCAGTACATACAACTCCAAGATTATATTTTTCTGCAAATACTGGGTTGTCCTTTTCTTGGCCAGGAAGAGCACCAGTTAATACAAATGGAACATTGCAAGCTATTGCTTCCATCATAACATTAGGACTAGCCCTAATAAAAGCAATATCAGAGGTTTGCATTAAGCTATGTATATCTTTTGTAAATCCATATATTTCAGCTCTATTTCCATATTTGGAGCATAAAGATGATTCTAGTTTATTTTTTAAAGCTTTATTTCTTCCTGCTATTATTTTTACACTACAATTAAAATTATCAAGTAGAGTTTCAGCTATTTTCTTCATGTTACCAGAGCCTTCGCCACCACTCATTAATAAGCAATTTAAGGGGGTGTCTGTTCCAAGGTTTATATTTTCCGTGTAAGGTATTACATTATTATAAAATTTTGAACGCACTGGAAATCCGAAAATTTTTATATTTTCAGAAGAGACACCAAAATTAATACACTTATCTTTGGCTTCAATGGTTGGGCTTATAACGTAGCTTGCCCTAGGATCTGCCCATAAGGGAGATATGCTTATTAAATCAGCAATAAGTGTAATCACAGGTATTTTTATATTATTTTTTTCTAATATATTTAAAATTGAACCGTTAAAGTTTGGATGTAATGTTAATATTAAATCAGGATTAAGTTCTTTTATTAAGGTTATAAAATTTTCTTTTATTTTTAATTCAATTATTTCATTAATTAGTGATGGTTTACTTGAGGAAATATCCCAAATTAGTTCCCATAATGCTTCTGACTTTCGAGTTATTGGACCGTAGGCCTTACCTACATTTATAAGTATATTTCCACCTAGTGTAAACCCATCAACAATATGAGTTTTAATGTCCTTATTTTTATCAAGCTGTTCACATAAGGATTCAGTAATACTTTTGTGTCCATGTCCAGTAAAATCTGATGAGAGAATAAGAATATTTTTAATCATATATGTAATCCTTTCGCTTTTAAATATTTAATTGTATCTTAGCTATCTAAATTTAAAAAAAGGTTAAAGCTAAATTAAAATTACATTAAATATAAAAAATATAAATATTACTATAGGTGCTATGTAGTACAATAATTAACAGAGAATTAAATATGCTAGAATTTATTATTAAAAGGAGTTAGTGAACTTTTGAAATCAAAAGATATTAAAATGATTTATACTATATTTGTGTTTGTGGCATTAGCTGCATTTGACAACATAATAATTGGATTATTTCCGCCCCTCTTTTCATCTATAGCAAAGGATTTAAATATACAGGTATCTTCACTTGGAATTGTATCTGGAGTAAATATATTAATAACAGCAATTTCATCTATATATTGGGGATATCTTGCAGGTAAATATAATAGAAAAATACTTATTATTATAGGAACTATTTTCTGGGTTGTTTCAGTATTTTTAACATCTCGTGCCAATAGTTATTTAGAATTATTTATATATCAAGTTTTTACTGGAATTGGCTTAGGGTGTATAGCTTCAATCGGGTTCAGTGTTTTAACTGATTATATTCCATATAAATTTCGTGGAATGATGTTAAGCCTTTGGGGAATGTCTCAAGGGTTTGGTGGAATTTTGGGGGCAGTAATGGCATCATTAGTTGCTGCTTCATCAGATTGGAGAAAACCTTTTGAAATAGTAAGTATTATAGGACTATTTCTAGTGATTTTATATGTTTTTGTAAGAGAACCAAGTCTTGGGGAAGCTGAACCAGAGTTACAAGAGCTTATTAAAAAAGGGCAGGGATACAATTACAGTATTAAATTTGAGAATCTAAAGACTATTGCCTCACATAAAAGCAATATATTACTTTTTGTACAAGCATTTTTTATGAACATAACAACGGGTACCTTGATATGGCTACCAACACTATATATTTCAAAGATATTACATGAAGGGTATACTACCAAAACAGCAATCATAGCAGCAGGCTATCTTTTTGCATTGTTTCAAATAGGTGGGCTTACTTCAACTTATTTTGGGTACCTAGGAGATTTGGCTCAGAGAAAAAAAAGTAGAGGTAGGGCATTATTAACAGCTAGATTTGTATTTTTGATGATGCCACTTTATATTGTAATGTTTTTAATTCCAATGAAAAATTTAGTTCTTCATAATACAACTGATCCAATATTAATATTGGAGGATTTGATAAAGCAAGTATTTACCAACCCTTGGATAGGAGCAATATTTGTTTTATCTTTTCTAGCAAGTGCGGCACAATCAGCTAATACACCAAATTGGCTTGCCATAATAACAGATGTAAATCTTCCTGAATATAGGGGAGCAGCATTTAGTATTGCTAATTTAGCAAATGGATTTGGCAGAACAATTGGTAATACTGGAGTAGGAGTTATGTTAGCTAGTATTTCATCACATACTGGAGAACCGACTAATTATATAATTACATTAATAATCTTTCAATTGTTTTTAATTCCATCATCTTTATTATATATAAAAATGTCCAAAACTAATGAACGGGATATAATGGAGGTTAAATCTATTTTAAAGAAACGAGCGGATATATTATAGGATTTTCTTTATAAAAACAAAAATGGGATAGGAGTGAGGAGAATATGTGGGAACTATTTGCCATATTATCAGCAGTATTTGCAGCATTAACTTCAATTCTTGCAAAAGTAGGTATAAAAGGTGTTGATTCGAATTTAGCAACAGCAATTAGAACTGTTGTAATTATAGTTTTAGCCTGGGGGATAGTATTTGCAACGGGATCACAAAATGGGCTGGGAAGTTTATCTAAGAAAAATTGGATTTTTCTGATTTTATCTGGATTAGCTACAGGATTATCCTGGGTATTTTATTATAAGGCAATATCTATAGGTAAAGTATCGGAAGTTGCACTTATTGATAAATCTAGTATTATACTTACATTGATTTTATCTTTTATAATATTAGGAGAACAATTTACGGTGAAAACAGTAGTAGCAAGTTTACTAATAACTGCAGGAATATTTGTAATGGTATTTTAAGTTACTATTAAAATGAGAGCACTTAGACTTTATTGTCTAGGTGCTTTTATTATTGAGCCTCATAAATTCAAAGAAGAATCTAATGTTATTTTAATCTGATTTTAATTTATAGAGTCCATAATCTAAAACATAAATCGATGTTAAAGTTAGTTAATCATGAGAGGAGAAAATATGAGTGTTTTAGGAAATTTTATAGAAGTAATATTACATATTGATAAGTTTCTAAGTCAAATAGTTAATCAATATGGAATATTGACTTATGGTATTTTATTCTTAATTATATTTTTAGAAACAGGAGTAGTTGTGACACCATTCTTGCCAGGAGATTCAATGCTTTTCGCTGCTGGAGCAATAGCAGCAATGGGAGGAATGAATATATTTATTCTTTGGATGATAATATATTTAGCTGCGGTGCTTGGAGACTTAGTTAATTATCATATAGGTAAAAAAATAGGACACAAAATACTAGAAAAAGAAGATTTAAAATTTATAAATAAAGCTCACTTAATAAAAGCACAGAAGTTTTATCAGGAACATGGTTCAATGGCTATAGTAATAGCGAGGTTTATACCCATAATTAGAACCTTTGCACCTTTTGTAGCAGGTATAGGAAAGATGAACTATTCAAAGTTTATCCCTTACAATATGGCAGGTGGAGGGTTATGGGTAACTTTATTTTTAGGTGGAGGATTCTTTTTTGGAAACTTACCATTTATTAAAGAACACTTTTCATATGTCTTAATAGCTATTATTATAATCTCTCTTATTCCAGCGGGAATTACAGTTATTAAAGAAAGGAAAAATGGAGATGACAACGAGAATGATATCATTTCAGAAACTTAATTATTTCAAGGTTTTAGTAGGAGAAAATACACAGTTACTATGTAAGAGAGGTGATTAGATGTATTTTAATGTATTAAGAAAAATAAATACATTCGATAATTATGGTCTATACATTATCAGAAAGTATTTGAAAAATAAATATTTAGATAGATTAATGCCAATTGTAACTAGTATGGGGAACTTAGGAATCATATGGATTATGATAGCAGCACTTTTAATAGTAAATAAGCCCTATAGATTAATCGGAAGCATAGTAATACTAACATTAATTGTTAGCACATTAATAGGAGAAGGAATAGTAAAACATATAGTAAGAAGGAGTAGGCCTTGTAATTATAATGGCAGCGAACATCTAATAGCAAAGCCACTAACTTATTCTTTCCCATCTGGGCATACTTTATCTTCATTTGCAGTAGCAGGAGTATTATCTATATATTTTAGCGAGTATAAACTGATATTTGTTGGGATAGCATTTTTAATAGCCTTATCAAGGTTATATCTTTTTGTGCATTATCCAACAGATGTTATAGCAGGAATTTTAATAGGAATAATGTGTTCAAAATTAATTTTTATAATGATACAAAGTGGATATGTTGATAAGATTGCTATTTTGTACAAAAGCATAGTATAGAAAGGATAATTAAAGATGAATTTAGAATTTTTTAGACTAATAAATGATCTAGCAAATAAAAATACGATTATTGATAAAATAATGATTTTCTTTTCAAAAGATATGCCATATATATTTATGGCAGTAACCGCAATAATATTTATATTAGGTATGATAAACAATAAGGCAGAATATAGGAAAGTTGCTTTAAATACAATTGTTTTAACCTTAATTAATTTAGTGCTAAGCTTTATTATTGGAAGTATCTATTATGTTGATAGGCCTTTTGTACATAATAAAGTGAATTTACTATTCCCACATACAGCTGATGCATCATTTCCAAGTGACCATGCAACTGGGACAATGAGTATAGCATTAGGGCTTAAAAATTATAACAAATTATTGAGTATAATTTTAACTATTCTTTCTGTAATTGTAGGATTTTCAAGAGTGTATGTTGGACATCATTATCCGCTTGATATTATAGGAGCCTATATTATTGTTTTCATAACAAATTATATTTATAGCATTAAGCTAAAAGATATAGTTGCAAGTGTATATGAAAGAATTGAAAGTAGGATATTAATGAAGGTTAAATCAAAAAAATCATATAATAATTAAAATATATAAAGCCACACACTTTCTAAAATGTACCCTATAGAATAGACAATTTAAAAAAGCCTATTCTATGGGGTACTTTTATGTATAATAGAATAA